>NZ_DATJJK010000082.1:0-8887 GCF_035492295.1 Acidisoma sp.
GCGGGCCATTGGCTCCTCGCTCCGGACCTGAGCGAGATAGGTCTCCCCAGCCAACTTGGCTTGCGCTTCCGCCTCGGCCGGGATCACGTTCAGCAGCAGCGTGCGCCGCATGAATTCGTCGTGATTCATTTTCTCGCCCGGTAGCGCCACCCCCGGCCAAGGCGACAGATTCGAAGTGTCGCATTCCTCCCGTTCCAACTGCGCGAGTTTCGTGTCAGAGCTGAACAGGCTACGCGCGATCTGCAGGTTTTCACGGAACTGAATGCTAAAGTAATAGTATGCGCAGGCTGCTGCGACCATCTCCTCGCTGGAGAGGTTGGCCCAATCCAATTCGCAGATGTCATCGACAATTTTCTTGTAGCCATGGCTGACGATTGTATCCACTGGACAAATTCCTTCTGTGTGTTGTTGGTTTTGACTCCACGGCAGGGGCGGGGTGCGGGCCCAGGATCCTGTCCTCGACATCCGAACCTCGCCCCTGGTTGTATTGTTCGAACAATATGGAGGTGATGCGGAATGAACTGGTCATGCCGTCCTCACCGCATCAGCCGAACGAAATCCATTCAGGAGCTCGACAAGGGTCAACACGTCCTCTGGCATAGTGCGACCGTTGGTCAGACAGATTCGCACCACATCTTGACTTTTGAATTTGGTCTTGGAAATCCATGCAATTCCCGAGGCGACGACTGCCTGTGCGATCTCCGCGACCGCCGGGAATCCCTGCGGCGGGATCGCGCAAACGACGGCAAGTCGGGACCTGTTGGCAACAACCCACCCCCGCATCATGAGCTGCTGTGCCAGAAGATCGGCGAGCTCAACCGAACGCTCGACATGGTCGCTGTAGCCTTGCCAACCGACTGTCGCCAGGGAAAGAAAGAGGCGAAGCCCCAGAAAACGCCGAGACCATTGGAGTGTCGTTGTGTGCGGATCCGTCGACTGGTCCGAGGGCGGCATGTAGCTGCTGTCGACAAAGAAAGCGCGTTTCAGGACCAGGGGATGGCGGGTAATGAAGAGAGAGCATGCCATGGTGGTCGCAAGCCATTTATGGGCATCGATCGTGACCGAATCACTGTGCTCAATGCCGGCTAGAAGGCCTCGCATCTTGTTGGAGACGAGCAGACCTCCGCCCCAGGCTGCATCGACGTGGAACCAGAGACCGTGTTGACGCGCCAGGTCGGCGCAAGCATGCAGAGGATCGATGATACCAGCACCGGTGGTGCCCGCGGTCGCTGCGATCATGACAGGCACGAGGTTCTTTTGCTTGTCGTGCTCGAGCATGACGCCCAGGACTTCAGGGTTCAGGCGACCCTCGTCATCGGTTGGGACGAGCCGCACAGCGCCGTGTCCAAGACCGCACTGAACCGCTATCTTTAGCCAGGCACGATGCGCATCGTCGGAAACATAGAAGGTCGGGGGTCCATCGAACGCCAATATGCCCTTGTCGACAAAAGCGGGATCGGCCTGCGCCATGGCGCAGAGGAGTGCCGTGAAATTGGCCTCGGATCCGCCAGACGCAAAATGGCCGCCAGCCTCTGCGGGAAGCCCTGCCCGCTCGGCGAAGGCGCGGATCACATGGCGCTCGATCTCGATGGCTGCCGGGGACGTCGTCGCGGTCGCAAGCTGGGGATTAAAGGCCGCGACAATCCGCTCGGCAAGCTCCGCAGGAAGGCAGGGCGCAGGATTGAACAATCCGAAGTAGCGTGGGTTCGTCACCTGAACGACGCCCTGTTCCAGCTGGTTGACAACCCACTCGATCGTTGACTGAAGCGGCTTCGGCTCCACGAAGTCGTAGGTGGAAAGCCGATCTCGGAACACGCTGGCACTCAGGACGGGCGCGACGCGGCCCTCGCATACGCGCTGCCGCGCCTCCCGCAGAATCTCCGTGAGCAAATCCTCGTAGCGCACATAGTCCCCATCGGCGCAAAACAGGCCCGACATTGGACGGATCTGGTCTGCCATTGGCCCCGGCGCCGTCTCTTCCAAGGCCGCCAGCCTCATGGCGTGAGACCCAATTCAAGCAGCGGCTGATGCGTCATCATGCCATGCTGCTTCCGGCCTGCCGCCATGCCACCTTCCTTCCAAAGCGCCACATCGATGAGCCAGTTCCGGTAGAATGCCAGGGATGTCGGAAGCCACGGCGCGGGTCCGAGCGCCTTCCCCCATTCAGTTAAGGCTGCCGCTGCCTCCTCACGCTGGTTTTCCGCGGCGAGTGGCAAATCGCGAAGCGCGGCGGCATGAATCGTGGCGGCCGGTGAAAGATAATGCCGTGGCAGGGGAGGGGCCGTCGGGCATTCGCCGCGCTGGTACCGCCGCACATCACGCTGAAATTCCCGCAGAAGCGTATCTGAGTCATACTCGGGATGTCCCTGAAAGAAGACGAAGGGTGCACGCCCTACCTTCGCGAAAACTTCGACACCCGCCTCCTCTGCTTTCAGAAGAATACTGTAGCCCGCGCTCTCCAAATCGCTTTCAGGAAGATCGTTCCGGCGTGAATGCGGCATCAGCCATGGCGGCTTCGTCCCTTGCATGAGTGGATGATCGACCCGCGCTGTGACGCCAGGAAAGACACCGGAAAGCTTCTCGGGGAACGGCTTGCGGTCAATGCCATCGAGGTAGCGGACCGCGGCATGGGCCGCGAGACAGGACCACAGTGCCGGCGTGCCATGGGCTTCGGCCCAGTCTACCAAGCGAACCATGGTGTGCCAGAGTGGCTCGTCACGCAGGTCCCGGCTTTGCGGCTCCGCACCGGTTACGATGATGCCATCAGCTTCGCCCTCCAGGAGATCCGTCAAATCGGCATAGCCTGCGGGTATCGGTGCGGTTCCCGCGCAGAAACAGCGCAAATGCAGGTCATGCTCCACGCCGGCGGCGAAAAGCAGTTGCCTAAACTGCCGCTCCGTCGCTGCCCTGGCACCCGACATGTTGTTGACCAGTCCGATCGTCAGGGGGCGACCGGCGCCGTTGCCAGATCCGGGCGCGCTCCTCGTGCCTATACTGCTCATGCCGGCACCCGCCCCGCCCAATCGGGCGTCTCAAGATGAGTCTCCTGTTGACCACTGAGCCCGGTAGCCGCCGCCAAGGCTTGATCCAGATCGTCCAGAATATCGTCGATATGCTCGATCCCGATGCTCAGGCGAATTGTCGACGGTGTAACACCTGCCTTCACCTGATCAGCCTCCGACATCTGGCGATGCGTGGTCGATGCCGGATGGCAGGCAAGAGACTTGGCATCGCCGAGATTGACAACGCGCTTGACCAACTTGAGCGCGTCATAGAAGCGAACGCCGCCTTGGTAACCGCCGACAGCGCCAAAGGTCATGAGCGAGCAGGCATGGCCACCCAGGTACTTCTGGACGAGTTGATGATAGCGGTTTGTCGAAAAGCCTGCATAGTTGATCCACTCAACGCGCGGATCATCCCGAAGGAACTGCGCGACCTTTGCCGCGTTTTCGACATGACGTTCGACTCTGATGGCCACGGTCTCGATCCCCTGAAGCAGGAGGAAGGCACTCACCGGCGCCAAGGCAGCGCCTACGGTGCGGAGGAACACGCTACGGCAGCGCGCCATGTAGGCGGCCCTGCCAAAACGTTCCGTATAGATCAGGCCGTGATAGGACGGGTCAGGCGTCGAAAACATCGGGAAGCGATCCGGATACCGGTCCCATGGGAAAGTGCCACCGTCGACCACGATTCCGCCAAGCGTCGTTCCGTGACCACCCATGAACTTCGTGAGAGAGTGCACGACGATGTCAGCACCATGCTCGATCGGCCTGGTGAGGATTGGTGTCGCGACGGTGTTGTCAACTACCAAAGGCACGCCCGCGCGGTGGGCGACATCCGCGAGCGCCGCGATATCCGCCACGTTCCCGGCCGGGTTGCCGACGCTTTCACAGTAGACCGCGCGCGTATCGGCATTGACCAGCTTCGCGATATCGTCCGGACTGTCGCCCTCGGCAAACTGCACCTGCACGCCGTTATTCGGAAAGTAGTGTGCGAACAGGCTGTGGGTGGTGCCGTAAAGCTGTGGGACGGATACGATGTTGCATCCAGGAGAGACGAGATTGGAGATGGCGCAATGCAACGCCGCCTGCCCGGAAGCCACACTCATGGCTTCAACTCCGCCTTCCAGCGCCGCAACACGCCGCTCCAGCACGACGTTCGTTGGATTGCTTATCCGGCTATAGCGATAGCCCTCGGTCTCCAGGTTGAAGAGCGAGGCGGCGTGGTCCGCACTTTCAAATTCGTAGGCGACAGTCTGATAAATGGGCACAGCCATGGCCCGGGTTGCGCTGTCCGCCTCGAAGCCCGCGTGAAGTGCGATTGTTTCGTGACGCATTGCCCTACCGTCCAAAAAACGTCGTTGCCTGCCTGCAATCCGCTCCGATGACGATGCGGCAATGCCGCTCGGCCGCGGATCATGTCTCATGCCGTGGTACCTGCATCGACCGTCATCACAGTACCCGTGATGTTGCGGGCTTTGTCGCTCATTAGAAACGCCACCGCCGAAGCGACGTCGGTGATCTCGACCATCCGGCGGAGCGCCGAACGCCGCTCGATTTTGGTTCGGTCGACGTCGGACAGCTCCTGCGTCATCTCGGTCGCGACGAAGCCGGGCGCCACGGCGTTCACGGTGATCCCGGCCGGTCCCAACTCGCGCGCCAACGATCCCGTAAATCCGTTCATCGCAGCCTTGGTCGCGCTATAGGCGGAGAGCCCGCCATAGCCCGTCTCGGCGACGATCGAGGAGATATTGACAATCCTGCCCGTACCGATGGCGAGCATGGATCGCAGGACATGCTTTGTCAGAAGCACAGGAACCGTGACATTCAAGCGCACCAGACGCTCCGCGTCGGCGTCCAGGATTTGACTAGCCAGAGAGGAGGTGCCGAGACCCGCATTATTGACGAGGCCATAGATCGGCCCCCCGTCTGCTCTGACGGATTTGACGAAGGAGCCGAGTTCCGTGGTCTCGGCCAGGTCGCAGGAACGGAAATGAAGAGCGCCGGATCCTGCTTCAGCGGCAGAGTCGATCGCCCGGGAAAGCTCGGGTGTGAGTTTGCGGGCTACGGCGTAGACAGCGAAACCCGCTGCGGCGAGGGCTTCACTGATCCCGAGCCCCAAACCTCGGCTCCCTCCGGTGACGATGACGTTACGCATAGTGGCGTGCCAACTTGCCAGAGGCGGAGAGAGCCAAGGACGAGACAATCCGAAGTGAAACGGGAACCTCATGCGGCGGCAGTGACTGCCGGCAAAATTCCATGAGAGTCGTCTGCACCGCGGCAGAGCTACTGTCCTCTCCCCGTAAAACGACATCGGCAACGACGATGGAGCCAGTGATCGGGCTCCTGCGGGATGATACGCGGGACATGCTCACGGCCGGATGCCGGTTGATTACCGATTCAACTGCCCCGGGATGAACTTTGAGTCCCCCGACGTTGATGATGTCGTTGCGACGTCCTACGAAAAGGTATCGGTCGCCGTGTTGCTCGACGATGTCGCCGGTGTCGACAAAGCCATTCGGTCCCGCGAGCATGGTCGTCTCTGCTCCGAGATAGCGCGTCGCGATGCGCGCAGAGCGGATCTGCAACGAACCATCTTCCACCCGCAGCTGGACCGGTCCTTCGGCGGAGAGGAGCGTGATGGGAAAGCCGGCCTTACCATCTCGCACGTCGAAAGCCACACCTGCCTCGGTTGACGCGAAGGCGTGCGCCACCTGTGCATGCGGGAAATGACGCGCCAAGTTGTCGAGGATGGCTTGATCGGCGGCTTCTCCTGAAAGCCGGATGTACCGCGGAGCCATGGAGCCAGCGGCGCCACTCATCAACGCGCGCCGCCATTGGGATGGGGTTCCCGAAATATGGGTGACCCCGGCGCGGCCCACGCGCTGCAGAAAGTGAGCCGGAGACTCGGACGAATCGGACAGCACCATCGATCCGCCGCAGGCCAGCGCCCGCAATAGCACCTGCATACCGCCATAGCGGCGGATATCATAGAAAGTACTCCAGACCGGAGGCACGTCGCCTGAGCCGACCCCGTCCCCGACGGCACCCGTCAATGTCGCAAGACTGTGCACAACCATCTTCGGCCGACCGGTGGAGCCGGAGGTGAATAGGACCCATTCGGTCGCGATCGGTTCGCCACTGTCAGTCTGGTTGTGCCGCAGATGCTCGCCACATGGCATCACGGGCAGGCCGCCGCCGACATCTGGCCTGAACCGTCCACCCTCGGTTACGATAAGGTCGATGCCCGCATCCTTGATCGCGAGCTCTATATGCTCCTGCGATAAATCCGGCGTGCAGATGACGATACGCCGGACCAGACCGTCCAGCGCGACAAGGGCAAGAACCGTCGCAAGCTGTGAGACCGTTGCTAATAGCACGCAGCGATCACGCATGAGAGGCCCAGCTTCGAGGCTCTTCTTCGAGGCAAGCTCACTCAAGGCAATCCTGTGGGCAGCATTCGCTACAAAGGAGGCGTCGCCAGGGCGACCGCGTCCGATCACCTCGATGAGCGACGCGGGCCTAGGTTGGGACATGTTCGGCGGCCGCCTCGTAAATCGCGATAAAGTCGCCCAAAGTCACCGGGAAGTTCGTGTTGGCCTCGTCACTCAATGGATCGAGACCGAGTTCGTCATCGAGGTTCGCTACAAGAATGGCAAAGCAAAGGGAGTCGAGCCCGGTCTCCAGAAGCGGCAGGTCGTCGCTCAGCGGGCTCAGCTGTTTGTCCTGCTGTCGGGCCACTCGGTGGATTTGTTCGACGATGGTGGACCGAATGCTCATTCTATCTAGTCCCTATTGTGCTAACTGGATGGAGCGGGACGCACACGATGTTCGAACACGTCCCCATCGATGTCGTGGCAAAGTTAGGTGGCTCGGTCACTCAAGCGGTCCTCCACAGTGGTTTCGGGGAACCTATCCAGCCGGAGGCGGGTGGGCTCTGTGGCCGCGTCGCGATCTCTTATAAGATTGCGGAAACAATTCTGTGTAGGCTGGTCTATCCATGTAGCGAGACGCGACGAAGCTACCACTTCAGACAAGGGTCTCGAACCGCTCATATCTCATCGCTCCGTCTGATGTCCCTGTCCATCAGACCTGGTGTGAGAAAAATCTGGCCTTTAAAGCCTTATCTGCGATCGTGTCGCACTTTGATCAGCCAAAGCTATCACTAATGTCCGGGGCCTGCGCCTCGCCTAAAAAGGTGGAATCGCGATCGTCCGGTATACCTATTTAGGAGAGGTCGTCCCGCTGTGAAGTTGGTCTGTCGCCTTTCCCAAGGGTTATACCCCGGGCCAGCTTGTGACAGTTGACAGCCCTGGGATGGCCGGTTGTGGCGCGCTCATGATCTAACAGCGATCGTTCTATGTTATCGGCGGTGTATGACATGCCGCCTGGCGTCCGCTTTGGCAGCTCCCCAGCCTGCTTCTAAGCCATTTTGCTGAAATTGGAGTAGCTTGTGCAAGGTCCGTCCCGCCGTTACGCTTTTTCATGAGGTGACCGTCGCGCTTTTTTTGGAATGGAAGCAGTGCACGCCCCTGTCCTGACACAAGGTGCAGTTCGACAATCCGACGCGCCGGCAGTGGGGGCCTTATCCTGTCACCCGACAATGGAGCGGCTCGCTTCGAACGCAACCTGGGCGGAGGCGCTGCGCAGGGCGGACACGGCGATAGCCCCCCTAAACGTCACGGGTGACCGGATACCAATCTACTGGGTCCATTCCGTAACCGGCCTTGGAACCGACCCTATACGGTTGGCAAAATCGCTGGGCCCGGGCCAGCCCTTCTACAGCCTGCGTGCACCGAGCCGAAACAGAACGGCATCCTTCGCCTCCTCCGTCCAGGACATCGCTCTTTACTACGCAAGGGAAGTCGCAGCGTTTCAGCCGCAGGGACCCCTCGTGGTCGGCGGTTGGTCTGCGGGCGTCGTCGTCGCATTCGAAATGGCGCAGCAACTGAGGGCCATGGGGCGGGATGTGCGCTATCTCGTTGCGGTTGATTTTGCGCCACACAACAGCGCAGTCAAAGCGAATGCGTTGAAGATGCTCACGCTCAGGACGGTGAACTGGCTGTATAGGCAAAGCACGACGAGAATGTCCTTTCGCATGCTTGTGAAGCGCATCCTGGGGAAGGCGCTCGAGACGACCCACGATACGTTCACGACGGGTCATCCGTTAGATGAATTGATTGAGCATTTGCGATATACGAAGACGGAAGGGGATTTCGTACGCCGGCTGCACGATGAGGTCGACCGATACGTGCCCGTTCCGTACCCGGGTGCCGTTCTTTTCTATGTCGCTGTCGAAGACGATGGCAAGAGGCGTGCGAGCAATCGCAACCTGCATTCGAACCACATGATCAAGGTGTGGCGGTTCCTGGCTGGAAGCCTGACGGTCTCGAAAATCAACGGGGATCACGACAGCTTGCTGAAGGGTGAGAGCGTGACCGAGCTGGCGCGACGTCTTGAGGCAGATTTGCAGGGCTAAACCGGATGAGCAGGTTTGCCGTCCGAGTGTAGCCGATGTCGTGAGCAATGAGGGTCGACGCGGCTCATTCACTGAGCGCGCCAGCCCTGTATCCGCACAATAACAAGCGACCATAGAGCAATGAAGTTGAAGCGATCAGGTCCCGCCTGACGCTTTAATCTTACTTATGACGGCGAACACTTCTAGCGATCTCCTGCGATTTTAGCTTGACGGAGCGCAGGCGGCGCAGCAATGATGTATGAAAATTCGACAGTGAATAAATATTCTTACGATTGTAGAGATGATAGGGCGGAAATGACGGATCTTCCGGCAAGTGTGATGGGCGCGGACCTGCGCGCGAAAATTGTCGCCGCGGATGAGCCAGAGCGGCGGCAATTGCTCGCCCGGTTAGCGGCAGAAATTCGAATCG
>NZ_DATJJK010000083.1:0-9888 GCF_035492295.1 Acidisoma sp.
CCCCTCCTCCCAGCCGGGCAGGAAGACCGTGTCGAATTCCAGCCCCTTGGCGCCATGCAGCGTCATCAGGCTGACGCGATCGGTCTCGCTGCTTTCCTCATTCTCCATGACCAGGGCGACATGGTCGAGGAAGGCCGCGAGGGTGTCGAAATCGGCCAGCGCGCGGACGAGTTCCTTGAGGTTGTCGAGCCGGCCAGGCGCATCGGGCGATTTGTCCGCCTGCCACATGGCGGTGTAGCCGCTCTCGTCCAGCATGGTGGCGGTTGCCACGACATGCCCGTCGCGCGCGACGATTTCCCGCCAGGACTCGAAATTGTGCAGCAGTTCGGCGAGGCTGTCGCGCATGCGGCCGCGGATGTCGCCCGCCTGGATCATGCGCGCGGCGGCCGCCATCAGTGGCACGCCGTGGGTGCGCGCATGGGTATGGAGATTGCGCAACGCGACATCACCCACACCGCGGCGCGGCAGGTTGACGATGCGTTCGAAGGCGAGATCGTCCGCCGGCTGCTGGATGAGACGGAGATAGGCGATGGCGTCACGGATTTCGGCGCGTTCGTAGAAGCGCTGGCCGCCGACGATGCGATAGGGCACGCCGAGGGTGATCAGGCGTTCTTCGAAGGCGCGGGTCTGGAAACCGGCACGCACCAGGATGGCGATTTCGGCAAGGCTATGGCCGTCCCGTCGCAGGCTTTCGATGCGGCCGCCGACCATGCGGGCTTCTTCTTCCGAATCCCAGAGTGCGACGACCTCGACCTGCTCGCCCGAGGCATCGTTACGGCCGGGGCGCAGCGTCTTGCCGAGCCGCCCCTCGTTATGCGCGATGAGGCCCGCCGCGGCGCCAAGGATCGGCTTGGTCGAGCGATAATTGGCTTCGAGGCGGACGATGCGCGCGCCCGGAAAATCCTTCTCGAAGCGGAGGATGTTCTCGACCTCCGCGCCGCGCCAGGAATAGATCGACTGGTCATCATCGCCGACGCAGCAGATGTTCTGGTGCGACTGCGCAAGCAGCCGCAGCCAGAGATACTGGACGAGGTTGGTGTCCTGGTATTCGTCCACCAGGATGTAGCGGAACATGCGGTGGTATTGCGCCAGCACCTCGGGATTGGTGCGCAGGATTTCGGTCACATGCAGCAGCAGGTCACCGAAATCGGCGGCGTTCAGCGCGCGCAGCCGGGCCTGATAGGCGGCATAGAATTCCTGGGCGCGGCCGGAGGCGAAATCGCTGTCCTCGGCGGCGGTGATGCGGTCCGGCGTCAGGCCGCGATCCTTCCAGCGCTGGATGATCGCCATCAGGCCCTGTGGCTGCCAGCGCTTGATATCGAGCCCGTCGGCCAGCATCAGCTGTTTGAGCAGGCGCAGCTGATCATCCGTGTCGAGGATGGAGAAATTGGATTCGAGCCCGACGAGGGCGGCGTGGCGCCGCAGCATGCGGGCGCAGAGGGCGTGGAAGGTGCCAAGCCAAAGCCCCTCCACCGGCCGGCCAAGGATCGCGCCGACGCGTTCCCGCATCTCGCGCGCGGCCTTGTTGGTGAAGGTGACGGAAAGCACCTGGCCAGGCCCCGCCCGGCCAGACATCAGGATATGGGCGAAACGGGTTGTCAGGACCCGGGTCTTGCCGGTGCCCGCCCCCGCCAGCACTAGAAGGGGGCCATCCAGAGCCTCAACCGCCGCCCGCTGCTCGGCGTTCAGCCGGTCGAGATAGTCACTCACGCCGCGGGGGTCTCCGCAGGGGCCGGCGCCGTGGGCCGCACGCCCAGGAGATGGGAAATGGCATAGGTCAGATCGGGCCGGTTCAGGGTGTAGAAATGGAACTCATCCACCCCGTTCGCCTGCAACAGCCGCACCTGCTCGGCCGCGAGGACAAGGGAGACCATCCGCCGCGTTTCGGGATCCGCGTCCAGTCCTTCGAAGAGATGGGCCATCCAATCGGGGATGACGGTGCCGCAGAGTTCGCTGAACTTCTTCGCCTGGGCGAAATTCGTGACCGGCAGGATGCCCGGCACGATGGGTGCGGTGATACCGGCCGCGAGGCAACGGTCGAGGAAGCGCAGATAGGTGTTGCTGTCGAAGAAGGCTTGGGTGATGGCGCGCGTGGCGCCGGCATCCAGCTTGCGCTTGAGATTGTCGAGATCGGCCTCGGGCGAGGCGGCGCGGGGGTGAACCTCGGGGTAGGCGGCGACGCTGATCTCGAAATCAGCGACACGGCGCAGCCCTTCCACCAGCTCGATCGCGCTCTGATAGCCGTCGGCACCGACATCCTCGACGCCCGGGGGCAGATCACCACGCAGCGCCACGATATGGCGCACGCCGCCCTCCCAGTAGCGGGCGGCGATTTCGTCGATTTCGCCGCGGCTCGCGCCCATGCAGGTGAGATGGGCGGCGGGGATGAGGTTCGTCTCCTCCACGAGACGGATCACAGTTGCGTGGGTCCGCTCTCGCGTGCTGCCGCCGGCACCATAAGTTACCGAGACGAAGCGGGGGGCGAGGGTTTCCAATCTGCGGATGCACGTCCACAGCTGGGTTTCGAGCGCCTCGGTTTTAGGCGGGAAGAATTCGAAGGACAGGGCGGGCGCCGGACTGCCGCCTTCGGGCAAGGGCAGGGCCCCGAAGCGGGGGCCGCTCAGCCAGCGTTCCAGCACGGGTTGGGCGCCAAGAGGCGTGAGATTGGTCAGGGGAAGGTTCATGGGTGTCGGGCTCGTCGGGCAGGTCTGAGGCCTTTCTCCGTGGCAGTATCAGGCGGTCGATGCAAGTCCGGGGAGCGGTGGAGCGCCCAGACCTCAATGCAAGGTTCAAACAAGAGCGGTGCGGCCCCATTAGATGAGGATGACACGCGGCGTGGACAAACAGCAGTTTTGCTTCCAGGCGATTTTGATCTAGGTCTCAGGAAATGGATGCTGTGCGTCATCGCAACACCGCTGTCATCAAGGGGACTCCCGCGTGAAATCAAGGATCTGGGCCGCGGCTACTCTGGCGGCTTTCGTGTTGACGGGGCTTGCGGGCTGCGCCACCAAACCGCCGGCGTCGGATCCCGAGGCTTTGGCCGCCTACAAGCAGAACGACGATCCGCTGGAGCCGATGAACCGGAAGCTCTACGCCTTCAACAACGCTCTCGACACCTACGCGATGAAGCCGGTGGCCCAGGGCTACAAGGCCGTGGTGCCCCGTCCGGTGCGTAACCATGTCGGCGATTTCCTGTCGAACCTGCACACGCCTGTGGTGTTCATTAACGATATTCTGGAGGCCAAGTCCCGCCGTGCGGGCGACAGCCTGGTGCGCTTCGTGGTCAACTCGACCGTGGGTCTCGGCGGCATCTTCGACGTCGCCACCGGCCTCGGCTATCCGTCTCACGAGGCCGATTTCGGCATCACGCTCGCGATTTGGGGCGTGGGCACCGGCCCCTTCCTCTATCTGCCGGTGCTCGGCCCCTCCGACCCGCGCGACGCGGCGGGCTTCGGCGTCGGCATCGTGTCCGATCCCTTCTTCTGGGTCGGGGAGGGTGCTGCCGTTACCGCGCTTGGCTATTCGCGGACGGCCGTCACTATCGTGAATACGCGCGCCGACCTGCTAAAGCCGATCGACGAGGTGAAGCGGATGGCGCTTGATCCCTACGCGACCTTCCGCAGCCTTTATCGCCAGCACCGCGAGGCGGCGATCCAGGCCGTGCGGGATGATCACCGCGCCACTGTGCCCGACTGGTTCCCCCAGCCGAAGCAGGCGCCGGCCGGCGCCCTCGCGCCGTAGACATGATGTCTAAGACTGTTGCAGAGACCTGAAGTACTCGGAGACGAATATGCTGATGCGCCGCCGTAGTGTCATGACCGCTCTTGCTGCGGCCCTGCCAATCGCAGGTTCCCTGGGGCTGGTCACTACCGCCCACGCCGACGATGTGTCGACGGCCCGCTCGCTCATCCAGAGCACAGGGGCGAAGCTGCTCTCCGTCATCAATTCCTCGGCGAAGGACAGTGCCAAGCAGGAGCAGCTGCGGCAGCTCGTTTATGGCAGCGTGGATGTCGACGGGGTGGCCCGCTTCGTGCTCGGCCGCTACTGGCGGGTCGCGACCCCGGCCCAGCAGGCGGATTATATGGAGACCTTCCGCCAGCTGCTGGTCTATGCCGTGACCGCCCAGGCGAGCACCTTTCAGGGTGCGAGCATGAAAGTTGGGCAGGCGGCGGAGCGCGACATGGGCATCGTCGTCGATACCGCCGTGACCGTGCCCGGCAAGCCGGAGACGACGGTGCAATGGGTGGTGGCGACGATCGGCGGGCAGCCCAAGATTATCGACATCATCGCCGAGGGTACAAGCCTGCGCATCACCGAGCGCAATGATTATGCAGGCGTGATCTCGCAGCATGGCGGCCAGGTCCAGCCCCTGCTGGATGCGATGCATCATCAGCTGGCGCGGTTCAAGGCCAATGCCACCGGGTGATCGCTCCGCCACCGTCGGACGAACTTGATGGAGCGCCGGGCTATGTCCGGCGCTTCATTTCTGTTCTGCACCATGGGCGGCGAAGGCCCATCCTTGCAGGGCCCCCTGGCAGAGGAGCCTTGCAAGAGGTCCTGGCGGAAGGCCAATTGTTGCGAAAATGTATGGTGGATTTAGCTTGATCCCGGCCTGGAACGCGCCAGAATGAGGAAGGCCGTGTTTCACGGTATTCAGAGGATTATCCGACAATGGCTTTTGGTCCCGATTTCCGAACCTATCGCGGCGGCTCCGTCGCTGCGTCGGCTGCGGTTCTCGATGCCGGATTGCGCGCCTACATGCTGCGCGTTTTCAATTGGATGGCTTCCGGTCTGCTGCTGACCGGCGTCGTCGCCTATGGCATCGCGCATACCGACGCCATCAACTACTTGTACCCGACGGTGCAGAACGCCCAGGGCTTCCTGGTGCATCGCCCCTCGGGTCTTGCCTATCTGCTGATGTTCGCTCCCCTCGCCTTCGTGATGGTGCTGAGCTTCGGCGTGAACCGCCTCTCCCGCACGGCGGCGCAGACCCTGTTCTGGGTTTTCGCGGCGGTGATGGGCGCCAGCCTCACCAACATCTTCCTGGTCTTCACCCAGACCTCGATCGTGGAGGTGTTCTTCATCTGTGCGGCGACCTTCGCGGCGACGAGTGCCTGGGGCTACGTCACCAAGCGTGATCTGACCGGCATGGGCAGCTTCATGATGATGGGCCTTTTCGGCATCATCATCGCCTCGGTGGTGAACATCTTCGTGCATTCGAGCGCGCTGCAGCTCGGCATCAGCATCATCGGCGTGCTCGTCTTCACCGGCCTCACCGCCTATGACACGCAGCGCATCAAGTCCGACTACATCCAGTACGGCTACGGCTATGACGGCGAGCTGTCGGCCAAGCGCAGCGTCTATGACGCGCTGACCCTGTACCTGAACTTCATCAACCTCTTCCTGATGATGCTTCAGATCATGGGCAACCGGAACAGCAACTGATCCGCGCCGCCTGCCGCCCTCCGGGGCGGCTGGCTTGCGGCCAAAGAAAAAGGGCGGGGATTTTTCCCCGCCCTTTTGCGTTTCGACCGCCTGCGCTCTGTCAGAGTGTTTTGAGGAAGTCGTTCAACTTGGTGGCCGCGGTGGTCTTGTCCGTCTTGTCGAGAGCGGCGAGCTCGGCCGCCAGCCGGTCCATCGCCGCTTCGTAGATCTGCCGCTCGCTGAAGCTCTGGTCGGGCTGGCCGGAATTGCGGTGCAGGTCGCGCACGACCTCCGCGATCGCCAGCGGATCGCCGGAATTGATCTTGGCCTCGTATTCCTGGGCGCGACGCGACCACATCGTACGCTTCACGCGGGCGCGACCGCGCAGGACGGCGAGCGCGTCGTCGAAAAGCTTGCGGGTGGCGAGCTTGCGCAGCCCCGCGGTACGCGCCTTGGCGACGGGCACCCGCAGTGTCATGCGGTTTTCTTCGAATGTGATGTGGATGAGTTCGAGCTTGTGCCCGGCGATTTCTTCCACGGCGATACGCTCGACCTTGCCGACGCCATGCGTCGGATAGACGACATAATCGCCTTCGGCGAAGCTCTCGGCCTTGGCGGGGGTACTCGGTACTGGCTTCAGTAACTTTTCGGGGGTGGAATCGTCCTCCTGCACCAGGGTTTCGGATGCTTCAGGAGAAGAGGCATTCATGGGCACAAGCCTTCCGCGAATGAAGCCGCAATGAACCGATCCTATAGCCCGCGCCAGGGCGAGCAGGGACAGGATTCAAGAGCGACGGGTAATGCGGCGCAGATGGATGCTGGCAGCGACCAGCATCTCATCGGCCTCGTTTTCGACATGGCTCATGCATATATCACAGATCTCACCTAAAGTCATGCTCGATCGCGCCGCGCTGGAATGCACCGCAGGGCGAGCCGCCGCCGGTTCCGCTCTCTCCATCCGTCACTCAGAGACCGATCCAGACTTTGGGTGAAGCGACCCAGTCATCGGGGCTTTAGCGCCCCTCGCGACGCCAGGCGAGGAGGGCGAGGGCCAGAAGCAGCGGCAGGGCCGCCCAGCCCGGCAGCAGCGGGGTGAGGGCAATGCCCGTGGTGACATGGGCGTGGTTGCGCCTGAGGCCGATCCAGCCCGGCCCGCCCGGCGTCGCCGCCGCGTCCACGAGGCGGAGCCCTGGCGTGCCCTCAGCCTCGAGGAAATGGGCGCTGCCATGGCTTGCCTTGATCAAGGCGCCGGCCTTGGTGGCTGTTGCCCGCAGGTCTCGCCATTCCGGCGGATCGGCCGTGTCCGAGGCGGCATAGGCGGTGCGGGCTCCGTCGCTCACCGTCCAGAGTCCCGGCTCGGTCACCGGCAGGTCGCGCGTCGCATGGCCCGGGCCCACGGTTTCGAGCGTCACCCGCCGCGCGTGACCGGCAGGGTCCGTCACCATCACGGCGGGCGGGGGGCCGGCCTCCAATTGCCGGCGATCGATATGCAAGGTTGTGCCTTGGATGCTGGCGCTCAGCCGGTTCTCGTCGAGCGCCGGCTCCTTCATCAGCCAATGGGCAAGCCGGCGCAGCAGCTCCGCCTGAGGACCACCGCCGTTATGGTCCCGCGCCCAGAGCCAGATCTGGTCCGACAGCAGGAGGCCGACCCGTCCCTCCGCGACATGGTTGAGAATGAGCAGCGGCTTGCCGCCGGCGCCCGACATCAGAACCTGGCCGTGGACGTTGGTGCTGTCGATAAGACGGTACCAGCGCCCCCAGTCGGGGGTCTTTCCCGGACCCGCGTCAGGAAGATCGGCCGTCACCGGATCGCGGGCGCCGAGATCGGTCAGAGCGGGACGGAAAGGGGCGATGGTGATGCCGTTGCCGGAGTGCGTCTGCACCTGCGGCTGGAAGGTGTCGGGGTAGCCGATACCCTGGTCGGTCGCGGCGGCACCCACGGGCTGTGCCGGCAGCACCTCGGCAAGCGGCGAATGGGCGAGCGACCCGGCGGTCGCGAATTCGGGCCCCGCCTCGAGCAGCAGCGCGCCGCCCTGGCGCACATAATGCGCGATATTGGCGAGATAGGCACTGGGCAGGATGCCCTGGTTCTGAAAGCGGTCGAGAATGATGAGGTCGAAATTGTTGATCTTCTGCTCAAAGAGCTCGCGCTCCGGAAAGGCGATGAGGGCGAGTTGGTCGAGCGGCGTCAGATCGTCCTTTTCCGGCGGACGGAGGATGGTGAAATGCACGAGGTCGACCGCCGGATCGGATTTGAGCAGGCGCCGCCAGGCGCGCTCCCCTGGATCGGGCTGGCCCGAGATCAGCAGTACGTGCAGCCGGTCCCGCACGCCGTTGATGGTCACGATCTGCTGGTTGTTGATCTGCGAGACCTCACCCGTAAGAGGCGAGGCGCGCAGCACGATCACCGAGGGGCCTTCCCGCTTGACCGGCACGGTAAGGGTCTGGGGCTGGCCGACTGGCACGGTGGACTGCGCGACGGGCTGACCGTCCCGCTGGATCGTCACCACGGCCGTAGCGCCAGCAGGCGCCGGCCCCAGATCCTCGACCTCGTAGCGCAGCGTCACCTGGGCGCCGACGACGCCGTAGCGCGGCGCGTCGATCAGCCGCAGCCGGCGATCCGTTTCCTCGCCCTTTGCCGGCAGGAGGAGATGGAAGGGTGCGGTGAAGGGCGGTTTCCCCGGCAAATCCGCGATCTGGCCGTCGCTGAGTGCCATGACCCCGGCCAGCTGATCGGGCGGGATGTCGCCCAGCGCCGCACCGACCGAGGAGAAAAGCTGCGTGCCTTCGGACCCTTGCTCTGGCAGCGTGACGGTGCGGAGTTCGAGGCCCGGGATCGCGGCGGCCTCGTGCACGAGTTTGGTCGCGGCCGCATCCTCCACTTTCTGACGGTCCCGGATCGTCGTCGATCCGCTGTGATCGAGGATGAGCAGCGCGATGTCCGGCAGGTCCCGCCACTGCTGGCGCACAAGGGTCGGGCCGCTCAGCCAGCCGATGAGAAGGGCAAGGAGCAGGAGGCGCCAGAGCCGCCCCGGCGTACGGCCGAGGAAGGCAGGCAGCAGCGCCAAAAGCCCGAGCAGCCCGAGCGCCGCCAGCAGCCAGAGCGGGATGACAGGTGCGAATTGCAGCCCGGTCAGGGTCGTGGCCGCGGTCATTGGCCCAACCGCTCCAGGATCGACGGGATATGCACCTGGTCGCCCTTGTAGGTGCCGGTCAGGGCGTACATCACCAGATTCATGCCGAAGCGGTAGGCGTAGAGTCGCTGCTCGTCATTCCCGGGCAGCGTGCTGAAGGGAAAGCTGCCGTCCTCGTTCATGGCCCAGGCGGCAACCCAGTCATTAGCGCCGAGGATGATGGGGCTGACACCATCGTTGCGGGCTTCCGGATTGCGCGCGACCCAGACCCGCGCCCCAACATAGCGCCCCGGAAAATCCCGCAGCAGATAGAAGCTGTGGGCGAGGACGTGGCGTGGCGTAAGCGGGGTCAGCGGCGGCACGTCGAGCCCCTGCACCGCGGCCCGCAGTGCTGCTTCCGCGCCCGGCTGCATGCCGGCGCCGGAACCCTGGGCGCCGGTGTCGCCGCCTTCCGTATCGACCAGCAGAATGCCCCCGCCGGCCATGAACTGGTTGAGAGCGGCAATGGCCCCGGGCCCGAGTGCAGCGCCACCGGGCAGGACGGGCCAGTACAGCAGCGGATAGAGGCTGAGATCGTCCCGGCCGGGCGTGACCCCGGCAGGGTCGCCGAGGATTGCGGCCGACCGGCTGGTGACGAAATCGGAGAGGCTGGAGAGGCCTTCCCGGGACAAAGTGTCGACGGCGGGATTCCCCGTCACGACGTAGGCGAGGGAGGTTTGCAGGGCGGCGGGCGGCACCGGAACGGCCGTGGCGGCTTGCGCCGGCGCGGCGAGGCCGAGCGCAGTGACGAGCAGTAGCGCGCCGACCCGTGCGCCGCTCTGCCTCAAGCGTCCTGAATGCCGGAGCGCGCCGCGCAGCGCCAGACTTGCCAGAAGATCGAGGATGAGCAGCAGCAGCCCGAGGGCGATCAGATCGGGTCCCAGCGCATGTTCGCGCATGCCGCCGCCAAGCACAGCTTGCGTCGCGCCTGGCACCGGGCCGGCGGCGGCGAGCCCAGGCAGGGCGCCGCCGAGATTGAGCGCCCGGCGGTCTCCGCTCGCGCCGTAGAGCCCGGGGGGTGCCTTGGGCGAGGGCAGCGTATGGGCGAGGTCGCTCGCGCGGATAGGAGCAGCCGCGCCGGACGGGTTCCCTAGTTCGCCATAGCCGTTCATCAGCGAGACGGGGGCGAGCCGCGTCTCCCCGCCATCGGCGCCGAGACCGGCGGCGAGATGGATCAGCCGGTCGAGCATGGCAGGGAACAGGCCGGAGAGCGGCAGATTCGACCAATCGGCGTCGGCTGTCACATGAAACAGCACGATACGGCCACGCCCGAGCGGCGCGGAGGAGACGA
>NZ_DATJJK010000084.1:0-4745 GCF_035492295.1 Acidisoma sp.
GACGATCGAGACCATCTACAAGCTGTTTCCGCGCCTCGAGGAGCGCCGCACCAGCAAAGGCGGCAAGCTGTCGGGCGGCGAGCAGGAGATGCTGGCGATCGGCCGCGCCCTGCTGCTTAACCCGCGCTTCCTGATTCTGGACGAACCTTCGCAGGGCCTCGCGCCGGTCATCGTGCAGGAAGTGATGCGCATGGTGGCGCGGATCAAAGCGGAGGGGACCGCGATTCTGCTGGTGGAGCAGAACGCCTTCCTTGCCCTGCAGCTGGCGGACCGCGCCTATGTGCTCTCCGATGGAGAAGTCGTCTATGACGGTGCCGCCGCCGAACTGGCGGGCGACACGGCGCGCATGGAACGGCTGGCAGGGGTAAGCCACGCCGCTTGACGGCAGCCTGATCCGAGGCAGAACCGGCGCCACCAGGAGGCGATCGGAACGGCCCGTGGAGAAGCTGTCGGAGAGCGAAGGGCGCTCTGGCGATACGGTGACGGTCGAGACTTTGACCAAGCATGCTTCGGACGACGCTTCCCGCATGATTGCGGGGGACCCGGATGCGGAAGCGGTTTTCCTCTGGACCGCCGAGCACAAGGCCGGGGACCGGCGCGGCGCGGGTCCGCTCGACGCCTCCATCCTGTCCGCTGATCGACACGGAGGAGCACTCGATCGTCCGAGGCTTCAGTCTCCCGGACTATCTCGCCTCACATGATCAATGCGCGTCGGCCACGGGCTTTGCGGGCGGCGCCACGCGGCGCATGAACAGCACCAGCGGTGTTGCCACGGCAAAGGCCGCCATGATGGCGAGGAAGGCATCGGCATAGGCCATGGTGGAAGCCTGGGCATAGGCGATGTCATGCAGCCGGTGCAGAGCCGCCGCATGTCCGGCTTCGGCCGATCCGAGCGTCACGGTGAAATGACGGGTAAGGCCGGCAAGCATCCCCTCCATCGGAGCATTCGCCGGAGTGAGTTGCGAGGCGATGTTCAGAAAATGCATATTCGTGCGGCTGTTCAGGATGGCACCGCAGACGGCGATGCCCACGGCACCCCCCAGGTTGCGCATCATATTGAACAGGCCGCTCGCGTATTTCAGCCGCTCGGGCGGCAGGCTGCCAAGGCCCAACGTCACCGCGGGTGCCACCGCGAAGACCTGTGGAAAGCCGCGGATGATTTGCGGCAGCAGCAGCTGGTCCCCACCCCAATCGCTGGTGATAAGGCTGAAACTCCACATCGCGAGGCCAAAGCAGGCGAGGCCGAACATCATCAGCCAGCGCCCATCGATGCGCTTGGCAAGAAAGATATAGACCGGCACGCCAGCGAGCGAGGCGACACCGGTGGAGAAGACCGCAACCCCGGTCTCCCAGGCGGAGAAGCCGCGCACATAGCCGAGGAACAGCGGCGTCAGATAGATCGTTGAGAAGATGCCGATGCCGGTCGTGAAGGACAGGATGCAACCGAGCAGGAAATTGCGATTGGTGAGCGCGCGGAGATCGACCACGGGATGGGCATAGGTCAGGCTGCGAATGACGAAAAGAATCCCGGTGACCCCTGCGATGACAGCGCAAGTTCGGATGCTTTCGTCGCTGAACCAGTTCCAGCGCGTCCCCTCCTCCAGCACATATTCGAGCGTGCCGAGGCAGAGCGCCATCAGCGCGATGCCGGGATAGTCCGCGTCGCGGAGCAGGCGCAGGTCCGGCTTGTCGATATCGACCAGCAACGCCACGCCCAACGCCACCAGCAGGCCGGGCACGAGGTTGACGTAGAACAGCCAGTGCCAGTTCAGCGCATCGGTGATCCAGCCACCGATGACGGGACCCAGCGTCGGCGCGATGGAGGCGATGGTGCCGACCACCGCCGCCGCATAGACCCGCCGTGGCCCCTGGAAATAATGGAAGGACGAGGTGAAGACCGTCGGGATCATCGAAGCGCCGAGCAGGCCCTGCAACGCGCGGAACACGATCATGCTGCCGATGCTCCAGGACAGGCCGCAGAGCATGGAGGCGATGGTGAAGCCCAGCGCCGAAGCGGCGAAAAGCCAGCGCGTCGAAAAGACGCGGCTGAGCCAGCCGGAAAGCGGGATCATGATGATCTCGGCGATCAGATAGGCGGTCTGCACCCAGCTGATCTGGTCTTGGGCTGCCGACAGCCCGCCACCGATATCCTGCAATGAAGACGCCACGATCTGGATATCGAGCAGCGCCACGAACATGCCGACGCACATGATGGCGAAGGGGATGATCCCCCGGATGCCGGGCGGCGGTTCAGCGGTCATGACGCTGGGCGACCTTCGCCCCGCGTGTCGACGGAGACAGTGACGGAGAGCCCGGCGCGCAGCAGGCCGAGCCGAGCATCCGCGTCATCGAGCAGGATGCGCACCGGCACGCGCTGCACGATCTTGGTGAAATTGCCGGTCGCGTTCTGCGGCGGAATGACGCTGAAGACCGCGCCCGTCGCGGGCGCGAGGCTGCCGACATGGCCGTGGAAGATCCGGCCGGGCAGAATGTCGGCCACGATTTGCGCCGGCTCGCCCGGCTGCATGCGCGCGAGATCGTCTTCCTTGAAGTTGGCATCGACCCAGAGCCCCTCGGCAGGCACCAGGGACAGCAGGTTCGTACCTGCCGTGACATAGGCGCCGAGCTGGGCCGAACGGTCCCCGACATAGCCCGCAATCGGCGCGTCGATCTCGGTATAGCTTCGATTGAGCCGGGCCGTGCGGAGATCGGCTTCGGCCTGACGGATGGTAGCCTCGGCGCCCGCGATCTGGGTTTCGATGAGGGCAAGTTGCTGGTTGGCGGCCGCCTGCTTGGCTTCCGCCGCCGCGACCTCAGCCTGGGCGGACTGCACGGCGGCCATGGCCCGCTCGGCGTCCTGGCGGGACCCTGCCTCGGTATGGGCCAGCGTCTGATAGCGCCGGGCATCCGCCGCCGCAAAAACGGCTTCGGCCTTGCGCGCCGCGAGATCGGCCCCGGCTTCCGCCAGCACGGAACGCTGCAACTGCTGCTGGGCGACCAGGGTGGAAACCGCCGCCTGGCGTTCGGCGAGCACGGCCTCTGCATGGCCGAGTGCTGCCTCGAAATCCGCGGGGTCGATGCGGAGCAGGGGCTGGCCCGCAGGGACGAACTGATTGTCCCGCACCAGAACGGCAGAGACGAAGCCCGAGACATGCGGAGAAATCGGCGTCACGTCGCCGCCGACATAGGCGTCGTCTGTCGACATCACGAAGCGCCCGACCCGCCACCATTGGTCGCCATACCAGGCGCCCCCACCGATGGCGGCAAGCGCGAGCAGGCCGAGCGCCAACCGCCGCGGGCGCAGTTTCCTGCGTGGCCTTGTCTCTACCTCCGTCTGACCGGGCGCGAGATCACCAATCCGGGCTGTGGAATTGCTCATGACACCTCTCCCGGTCGCGCCGCATAGCGCCGGCGCGTTCGCTCGCTCGCGGCGGGTCCAGGCGCCGAGCGGAACTGCGGGGCCGCAAGCACGGTGCCGCTCGTCCGGTCGACCAGCACAGGCTCCACCGCGCGGCCCGTAGCCGCCTCGGTGAGGACGACGCTCGCCCCCTCTGGTGCGAAATGGCGGTTGCCCCAGGCGAGCATGGCCCACAGTACCGGCTGGAAGTCCCGCCCCGCCGCGGTCAGCACATATTCGTAGCGGGCCGGCCGCTCCTGGTAGAGCCGCCGCTCAAGCAAGCCGTTCTCGACCAGCCCGGTCAGCCGGCGCGTGAGCATGTTGGGGGCGATGCCGAGGCTCTTCTCGAACTGATCGAAGCGCGTGAGCCCCTGCAGCGCATCGCGCAGGATCAGGATGCTCCACCATTCACCCACGCGCTCGAGGCTGCGGGCGATGGGACAGGTCATGGTGCCGAAGCTCTTGTGGCGCATTTGGTTACTTTCATAATGAAAGTGTCGAAGCGCTTGTGACTCCGTTGCTTTCATAATGCAAGTTACAACCCCTGCGACGGGTGCAGATGCGCCATGAGAGAGATCGTGCCCGGGCGGGTTAGTCGCGCCGCAATCGCAATCGCGACTTACTTGCAATTGCAACTCGGGCCGGATAAGCAACGCCATCCAATTGGAGAGGCAGCGGCCGGTGCCGCGGTAACGGATATGCTGGCTACTTTCGTCATCGGCCTGCGCGAAGGGCTGGAAGCAGCGCTGATCGTCGGCATCATCGCCGCCTTCCTGCGCAACAACGGTCGCAGCCTCAGCGCCATGTGGCTTGGCGTCGGCCTCGCCATGATCCTGTCGGTCATGGTCGGCGTCGGGCTCGATCTCATCGAGCAGGCCCTGCCCCAGGCGGCGCAGGAAGGGATGGAAACCGTCATCGGCGGCATCGCCATCTTCTTCGTCACCGGCATGATCGCCTGGATGAACACACATGCCCGCAGCATGAAGCGGGAGCTGGAGACTCAAGCGGCGGAAGCGCTCAGCCATCGCGGAGCCTTCGCGCTGGCGGCCATGGCCTTTCTCGCCGTGCTTAAGGAAGGGTTCGAGACCGCGGTCTTCCTGCTCGCGACGTTTTCGGCGGCACAATCGGCAGCCCTCGCCGCGACGGGGGCCGTGCTCGGCATCCTCCTCGCGGTCATCATCGGTTGGGGCATCTATATCGGCGGGGTGAAGATCAACCTGTCCCGGTTTTTTCGCGTCACCGGCGCCTTCCTCATCCTGGTCGCCGCCGGCCTCGTCATCTCCGCACTCCGCACCGCGCATGAAGCAGGCTGGCTCAATGCTGGTCAGCAGATGACCGTTAACCTCGC
>NZ_DATJJK010000085.1:0-14346 GCF_035492295.1 Acidisoma sp.
TTCATCGCCGCCGGCATCGGCAAGATGACCGGCAAGGCGGGGGTCTGCGCCGTCACCTCCGGCCCTGGTGCGACCAACCTCGTCACCGGCTTCGCCACCGCGAATTCCGAAGGGATGCCGCTGATCGGCTTCGCCGGCAGCGTGCCGCGTTCGGAACTGCTCAAGCAGACCCACCAAAGCCTTGATTCCGTGAGCCTGTTTCGCCCCGTCACGCGCTATGCGGCGGAGGTCGAATCGCCCGAGGCGATCGGCGAGGTCGTGGCCAATGCCTTCCGCGCAGCAGAAAGCGGCAGGCGGGGCGCGGCCTATGTCAGCCTGCCTTTCGATGTCATGAACGGCCCTGCGCCGGATGACGTGCTGACGCCGGTCAGTGTCCCGCCGCTGGGCGCGGCCCCGGAGGCGGCGATCGCGGCCGCGGCCCAGCTCATCCAATCCGCCGCCATCCCCGTGCTGCTGCTCGGCATGGATGCGAGCCGCCCGGCCAATGCGGCGGCGCTGCGCGCGCTACTGCACGCCTATGCCCTGCCGACCGTCTGCACCTATCAGGGGGCGGGGGTGATTTCCCACGATCTGCTCGATTGCTTCGCCGGGCGGGTCGGCCTGTTCCACAATCAGCCCTCCGACGAACTGCTGGATGCCGCCGATCTGGTGATCACGGTGGGCTACAATCCGATCGAATACGACCCGTATCTGTGGAACAAGGGCCGCCGCCGGACGATCATCCATATCGACCATATCCTGGCCGCCATCGACCGCGATTACCGCCCGACCGTCGAGCTGTACGGCGATATCGCCGCCACCGTGACGGCGCTTGCGCGGGTTCTGGCGCCGCGGGCCGATTTGACGGCGCATCCCCTGCTCGGCACCGTGCGCCGGGAAATGGCCGAAATCCGGGCCCAGGCTGCCGCCCTCGGCGGCACCCCCCTGCATCCGCTGCGCATCATCAGCGACCTGCAGACCGTGATGGCGGAGGACGTGACCCTCGCCCTCGATATCGGCAGCTTCTACATCTGGCATTCCCGCTACCTCTACAGCTTCCGGCCGGAACAGCTGCTGATCTCCAACGGTCAGCAGACACTCGGTGTGGCGCTGCCCTGGGCCATTGCCGCCTGCCTCGCGCGGCCGAAGGACAAGGTATTGTCGGTCTCAGGCGATGGCGGCTTCCTGTTCTCCGCCCAGGAGCTGGAGACCGCCGTGCGTCTCAAATGCAACTTCGTGCACATGATCTGGACGGACGGCACCTACGACATGGTCGGCTTCCAGGAGAAGCTGAAATACGGCCGCACCGCCGGCGTCGATTTCGGGCCGGTCGACAAGGTGAAATACGCCGAAGCCTTCGGCGCGGCCGGGTTTCGCATCAACCACCCGGACGAGTTTTTGCCGACGCTGCGCCGCGCCATGGAGATCCCGGGCCCGGTGCTGATCGATATCCCCGTGGATTATTCGCATAACATCGCCCTCGGCCAGGCGATGCATGCCAACGTCATCGCCTGACCCGGGAACCGGTTCATGCCCCGTCTTACCTGCGATATCTCCCAATCCCTCTGGGATGCGCTACACCGTGCCGCGCGCGAGAACGGCGAGACGATTGCGCACGCCGTCTCCCGCGCGCTCGCCGATAGTCTTCAGGTCGAGCATGGAACATTGTTCCAGGTCTCGACCTCCGGCGCCTTGGTACAGGGCGTACTGGACGGTGCGGTCTCCGTCGCCACCTTGCGCGAACACGGCAATTTCGGCCTCGGCACCTTCGTCGATCTCGACGGCGAGATGATCGTGCTGGACGGCCAGTTCTACCAAATTCGCAGCGACGGATCGGTGCGGATTGCGGAGGACAACCAATTGGCGCCCTTCGCGGTGGTCACGCATTTCAATCCGGAACGGGTCACGCACATGCAGCCCTTCGCCACCCTCGCGGAACTGACCGCGCAGCTCGACCGACTGCGGACGAGTGAAAACCTGTTTTTCGCCGCCCGTCTCAGCGGCACGTTCCGCCATGTCCACAACCGTGCCGCCTGCAAGGTCGGGCCCCATGAGACCTTGGCGGATGCCGCCGAACACCAGGGCGAGTTCCATACCGACATGGTGCGCGGCACCATGGTCGGATTCTGGACGCCGAGCTACGTCAAGGCCCTGGGCGTCGCCGGCTGGCACCTGCATTTCATGAGCGACGACCATCGCGCCGGCGGCCACGTTCTGGGTGCGGCCGGTGAGGACATCGAGGTCGCCATCGAACATCTCGACGATTTCCGCATCGCCATCCCCGAGACCGCGGCTTTCCTGGCGAGTGACCTGTCCCTGGACTCGAGCGCCGTGCTCGACCGCGCCGAGAAGGCGCGGTCCTAACCGGCGGAGAGCGCGGCAACGACCGCCGCTAGTGGCGCATCCCAATTCGCCGAGGCCTGTTGGCGGAACAGGCGAAGGGATGGATACCAGGGACTGTCCTCCCGCGCGCGGAGCCAGCGCCAGTCGGGCGTGAAGGGCAGCAGCACCCAGGCGGGGCGGCCCATGGCACCGGCCAGATGGGCGACCGAGGTATCGACGGTCACAACCAGATCGAGTGCCGCGATGGCGGCGGCGGTGTCCTCGTAATCGGCCAGATGGGGTGCAGCGTCGAACAGCGGTGCGGCGCCGGCATAGTCTTTCAGATCGGCCTCGCGCGCGCCTTTCTGCAGGCTGACGAGCGCGATACCTGGAACGGCGCCCAGCGCCTCGGCCAGCTTGGCAAAGGCAATGGAACGGTTGCGGTCGTTCTTATGGGTGGGCCGCCCCGCCCAGACGATGCCGATACGCCTGAGGCCGAGCGGCAGGACCTCGGCCAGGCGTACCGTCCAAGTCTGAGCCCGCGCGGGATCGACCGGAATGGCGACCGGCGGCGGAATGGTCTCGACCCGCGTGCCATGCAGCCGCGGCAGGCCGGAGAGCGCGGAGAAGGCCGCGAAATCGCGGCAGTCGGCCCAGCGCATCTGGATTTCGAGATCGGGAAAAAGGCGCGCGATGAGGGGCGCCATTTCGCGGCTGGTGGCGAGGAAGACCTCTTCCGTCTGCGCCCGCGCCCAGGGGATGTAGCGGCTGAACTGGATGACGTCGCCGAACCCCTGGTCCCCCACCAGCATCAGCCGACGGCCGGCGCCGAGGCGCCCACCGCCCCATTGCGGCTGGTCCTGGCGGAGGGCGGGCGGCATCAGCGGCGGCACACCCTGAATGCGGAAGCGCCACTCGTATTCCTCCCAGCCCTCCGCCATTTCACCGCGCAGAAGCTGCCCCTCGGCAATCGCGAAATGGGCGCTCGCCATGTCCGGCTTGAGGGCGGCGGCACGGCGAGAAGACGCGAGGCTCTGCTCGATCTCGCCGCGCTCGTGATGAATGACGGCGAGGTTGTGCAGGGCAATCGGGTCACCCGGCAGGAGGGAGACGGCATGGCTGGCGGCCGCCAGCGCATCGTCCAGCCGCCCGACCTGACGGTACATCTCGCTGATATTGCGATGGTAGAGCACGTTGCGCGGGTCGAGACGGATCGCCTTCTCGAGAAACTGGATGGCGAGCGTCCGGCGAGCGGTGCGGAAGGCAACGATGGCGCCGAGCTGCAGCACGCGCGGATCGTTCGGGGTGGAACGCAGGAGGTTGGAGGCGATGGCCTCCGCCTCCTTCATACGCCCGGCGTCGAAGGCCTGGGTTCCGAGCAGCAGCATCATGCCGAGCGGCATGGGCACCATGGGCTCCGCCGGGCGGGGTGGTGCCACCGGCGGCGGCGAAAGCTCGGTCGTGTCTGGCGACATCAGCGGGCCTTTGGGATTTTGATACGAAAATGTAACAACATCCAGCCCGCCAGCGCTAGGGTTTGATCAGGAGCTTAAAGCCGGGCTTGGACCTTCTTGGCCGATTCGGGCTTGGCGGGTCGCGTATCCCGCCGCAGCCGCTTTTCCCCCAGGAACAGGAGGATGGGGGCGGCGATGAAGATGGAGGAGGAGGTGCCGACAACGATGCCGAAGAGCATCGCGATGGCGAAATCCTGGATCGAGGAACCACCGAAGATGGCGAGAGGCAAGGCGGCGAGGAAGACCGTCATCGAGGTGCCGAGCGTCCGGTTCAGGGTCTCGTTGATCGACATGTCGATCAGCTCGCGCAGCGGCATCGACTTATACTTGCGGAGATTTTCGCGCATCCGGTCATAGACCACCACCTTGTCGTTGGTGGAGTAGCCCAGGATGGTCAGAATCGCCGCCACCATCACGAGGTCGAACTGCAGACGGGTGATGACGAGGAAGCCGATCGTCTTGGTGATGTCGAGAATGAGGGTAACAACGGCGCCGACCGCGAACTGCCATTCGAAGCGGAACCAGATATAGACGAGGATCATGAGCAGGGAGAGGCCAAGGGCCATCAGCCCTTGGCGGAAGAGCTGCGCCGAAACTGACGCGCCGACGGCGCTGGTGCTCAACACCTGGCTGCCGGGCGCCACCTGATCGAGTGCCGCATGCACACGGGCGACTGCCGCATCCGTCGCTTCCGCATTGGCGCGGCTCTCCAGGCGGATCATGACTTCGTTCTTGGCACCCAGCGCCTGCAGCCCGGCATCCGGCAGATCATGCGCCGCCAGCGCCGCGCGCAGCGCCGGGAAGCTCGGCGGCGTCGGCGTGCGGGCTTCCATCACCACGCCGCCTTTAAAGTCGATCCCGAGGCGCATGCCCGGGTAGAAGAACAGCCCGATCGAGGTGAGCGAGAGCACGGCGGATATGATCAGCCCCGCGTAGCGGCCGCGCATGAAGTGGATGCGGGTGCCATCGGGAACCAGGCGAAACAGCGGCTTGTAGAAGAAGCGCATGGGTTCGTCCTTAAACCGGCAGCGCCGCCGGGCGGCGGGATACGTACCAGCGCGAGGTAAGGAGCCGCGCGAAGACGGTCGCTGTGAAGAGGGTCGTCACGATGCCGACGGTGATGGTCACGGCGAAGCCGCGCACCGGGCCGGCACCGAAGATGAACAGCATGACGTGGGCGAGAAGCGCCGTCACGTTGCTGTCGATGATGGTGCCGTAGGCGCGCTTGTAGCCCGCTTCCAGTGCCTGCAGCGGTGTGCGCCCGTTGCGCACCTCTTCCCGCACACGCTCGTTGATGAGGATGTTCGCATCCACCGCCATGCCGAGGGTGAGCAGGATGCCGGCCATACCGGGCAGCGTGAGCGTGGCGCCCAGCAGAGAGAGGACGCCCATCATCATGACGAGGTTGGCGATGAGGGCGACGTTCGCGAACCAGCCGAAAAGCCCGTAGAAGGCGGCCATGAAGAAGATGACGAGGAGGAAGCCGACGCCGAGCGAGATGGCGCCGGCGCGGATGGCGTCCGCCCCGAGTTCGGGACCCACGCTTTGCTCCTCCACGACCGTCAGCGGCGCGGGCAACGCGCCGGCACGCAGCAGAAGGGCAAGATCGGTCGCGGCCTGGGCATTGGCGCTGCCGCTGATCTGCGCCCGGCCGCCGGTGATGGCTTCCCGGATGACGGGATCGCTGATCACCTGATTGTCGAGCACGATCGCGAAGGGATGGCCGACATTGGCGCTCGTCACATCCGCGAACTGGCGCGAGCCGAGGCTGTCGAAAGTGATGTTCACAACCCAGCCGCCGGTCTGCGGATCTTGCCCTGCCTGGGCGTTGGTGAGGTCGGCGCCGTCCACCATCACCGCCTGCTGAATGGCGATTTTCTGGCTCGGATTGCCCTGCATCGGCAGGAAGGCATCCCCCGGCGGCGGCGGTTCGCCCGAATTCGGGTTCACACTCTCGTCCACCAGATGGAAGGTCATATGGGCGGTTTCGCCCAGAAGTTTCTTGATGTGCTGCGGATCGCTGATGCCCGGAAGCTGCACCATGATCCGGTTGTCGCCCTGCTGAGCGATCTGCGGATCAACGATGCCGGTGCTGTCGATGCGGCGGCGGATGATCTCGATCGACTGCGTCAGCGCCGCCTTGGCGCGGGCCTGCATGGCGGGCGGCGACAGGGTGAGGATGAGATTGGTGCCGTCCCCGCCGGCGGTGAAGTCGGCCAAACTGCCTGGACCGTTGGGCGGGGTCAGCATGTCACCGAGGGCAGTGAGGGCCGCCGGACGCTGGTTCGCGTCGAGCAGCTGGATCTGCACCTGGTTCGCGGCGCTGTCCGAGGCGAGGCGGGTATAGCCGATGCTCGCCTTGCGGAAGTCCTGCCGCACCTCGTCCAGGGTACTGCCGAGCTTCTCCTTCGCGACGGCGTTCATGTCGACCTGCATGAGCAGGAAGCTGCCGCCCCGGAGATCGAGGCCAAGACGGATTTGCTGCCAAGGCAACCCCTTGATGGGAGCTGCGATGAAATTGGGCACGCAAAGAAGGAGGCCGATCAGGCAGGCCCCGATCACAGTGGCAGCCTTGAGCCGGCTGAAATAGAGCATAGCGGCGGAAGGCCCCCGTAGCTTGAAGCGTCTTTGCTTGACACGTTGCGTGTCTATTTGGCGCGGAGGTATGGCGGCCCTCTGCCTGCATGGCAATAGCCGGCCCGGCTTCCAGCTCGCCAGCCGTTGCGTAACAGCCAGCGTTACAGGGGTTTGGTTGACGGATCGGCGCCAACTGCTAACCCTCTTGCGCCCTGCTCACCCAGGGCTGCCCCGACCCCCAAGGATTGGAACAGGACGATGGATACCGTGAAGCTGGGCGTGGCCGGCGTTGGCCATTTCGGGAGGTTTCATGCCCTGAAGGCTGCAGCTTCTCCCCAGGCGCAGCTCGTCGGCGTCTATGACCGGGACCCCGAGAGGGCACGCACCGTGGGTTGGGAAGCAGGCGCCCCACCCCTGCCCTTCGCGGAGCTGATCGCGGCCTCCGACGCTATCATCATCGCAGCCCCCGCCGAAGCGCATTACGAGCTGGCGGCGCAGGCCATCCGGGCCGGGCGTCATGTGTTGATCGAGAAGCCCATCGCCTCGACGCTTGAAGAGGCAGACAGCCTCGCGGCGCTGGCCGCCGAGCATAATGTGGTGCTCCAGGTCGGCCATTTGGAACGGTTTTCGGCGGCGCATGGCGCGGTTTCCGCCCGTATGGGCCAGCCGCTTTATATCGAGGCCGTGCGCGTCGCCCCCTTCAAGCCGCGTGGCACGGATGTCTCCGTCATCCTCGATCTCATGATCCACGACCTCGACCTCGTCCTCGCTCTGGTCGATGCGCCGATCGAAAGTGTGGACGCCGTGGGGGCGGCGGTCGCAAGCGCGCATGAGGATATCGCCAATGCCCGGGTGCGCTTCACGAACGGCTGCGTCGCCACCATCACAGCGAGTCGCATTTCGCTGAAAACCGAGCGCCGGATGCGCATCTTCGCGCAGAGCGGCTACATCGCCGTCGATTTCGCCGGCCGCAAGCTGACAGCGATCGGGAAAGATCAAGGCGGCTTTCCGGTGCCCGGCATGCCGGAATTCTCGGTCAAGGAAATGTCCTGGGAAGACCACGATTCGCTCGCCGCCGAACACAAAGCCTTCTATGCCTCGGTCGTCGAAGGCGCGCCGGTGCTGGTGGACGCCGCCGCGGGCAGACGCGCGCTGGCAGCCGCCATCGCGGTGAAGGTAGCGATGGACCGCTCCAATGCCATCGTCACCGCGTCAGGCCTGTTCACCCCGCCTGGCTGAATCGGATCTGGCACGCTTCATGCTGGGACATGCTCTGCGCAAGGAGGAGCATATCCATGGTCATGGCGTCCATTCCCGTCATCGACATCGCCCCTTATCTGGAGGGTTCGACCGACGGCCGCCTGCGCGTCGCCGCAGCCGTCAATCGGGCCTGCACAGAGATCGGCTTTTTCCTCATTCGCGGCCATGGCGTGGAGCAGCCGCTGATCGACCAAACCTGTGCCGCGGCCGCCAGCTTCTTCCGCCTGCCGGCCGCGGAGAAGCTTGCCATCCGGCAACCCTCGCCCGACATCGCACGCGGCTACACGCCGTTCAGAGGCGAGACGCTTTCGGCCGGGCTCGGGGCCGCCGCACCGGCTGACCTCAAGGAAATGATCGACATGGGTCCGGTCGACGTGCCGGGCGGGGAGTACTACGAGCAGCCCGAGGCGCGTGCCTTCTTCCACCCCAATCTCTGGCCCGCCCGCCCGGCAGGCTTTCGCCCGACCATGGAAGCCTATTACCGGCGCATGAACCGGCTCGCCGATGACCTCATGGGTCTCTTCGCGACCGCGCTCGACCTGCCGGACGGCTTCTTCACGGACAAGCTCGACCGCAACATGAGTGCGCTCCGCATTATCTGCTATCCCGAGCAGGAGACCCCGCCCGAGCCCGGCCAGCTGCGCGGCGGTGCCCATACCGATTACGGCACGCTGACGATCCTGCTCTCCGATAGGGCCGCCGGCGGCCTGCAGGCACGCCATCGCGATGGCTATTGGGTAGACATCACGCCCGAGCCCGGCACCTATGTCGTCAATATCAGCGACATCATGCAGCGCTGGACGAATGACCGCTGGGTCTCGACCCTGCACCGGGTGGTCAATCCGCCGGCCGCGCTCGCCGCGGCGGCGCGGCGCCATTCGCTCGTCTTCTTCCACCAGCCGAACCACGACGCAGTGATCGAGGTCCTACCCTCCTGCCAAAATGCGGCGAGCCCTCGCCGATACGAGGCGGTGACCTACCGGGACCATTGGCTCGGCAAATGGCAGGCGACCCGCAAGCCGGCGGTCTGAGTAGCCTCAGCCAAAGGCGGGCAACAGGGAGAGCACCGCTTCCGCCGCCGCCTCCGACGGCAGACCGGCGGCGGGCCTGAGGCTCGCCATGACGGAAGCGAAGGCAGCGCGCTGCGCCGCAGCCGCCGCCGGATCCCGCAACAGGCGGGCGATTTCCTCGGCTAGCCGGGCTGGTGTGCAGGTTTGCTGGATCAGTTCCGGCACGACCTCGCGGCCTGCGAGCAGATTGACCATGGCCGCGTAGGACACCTTCACCACACGTCGGACGATGGCGGCGGTGATCGGGTTCACCTTGTAGGTGACGACCATCGGCACCCCAGCAAGCGCAAGTTCGAGGGTCGAGGTGCCGGACTTGGTCAGCGCCACGGCGGCCGCCGCAAAAGCGTCGTGCTTGTCTGAAACCTCCGTCACCAGGATCGGTTTGTCAGTCCAGCCCTCTACAGCCGCCAGCACACGCGGCGCGACGGAGGCCGCCACCGGCATGATGGGGACAAGACGGGGAAACTGTGCCGACAGACGCTGCAGTGTTTCAGCGAAGACCGGCAGAAGCCGGGAGATTTCCGTGACCCGGCTGCCGGGCATCAGGATGACCGGCACGGCCTCCGCCGACAGGCCGTGCGTTTGCCGGAAGCGGGCGGCATCCCCGGTATCGGCCCCGGATTCCAGAACCGGGTGGCCGACGAAATCGGCGGCCAGGCCGTGGCCCGCGAAAAAAGCCGGTTCGAAGGGCAGCAAGCAGAGGAGCTTGTCCCAAAGGCCCGGATATTTCTTCACCCGATGCTCCCGCCAGGCCCAAACCTGGGGGGCAACATAATGGGCGCGGGGAATGCCGAGTGGCGCGACACGTTTCAGAAGACGGAGTGTAAAGCCTGGACTGTCGATGGTGACGATGGCATCCGGCCGTCGGGCGGTAACGTCGGTCACCGTCTCCTCCATCCGCCGCCTGAGTTTCCGCAGTTTCGGCAAAACTTCGGCGAGGCCCATCAGCGCGAGTTCGTGCATGGGGAAAAGGCTGACGAAGCCCAGTTCGGCCATGCGGGCGCCCCCGATACCGGCGAAACGCGCGCCGGGCATCCGCGCGCGGATGGCGCGCATGAGGCGGGCGCCAAGCACGTCACCGCTCGCCTCCCCCGCCACGATGTAGATGAGCGGGGCGCCCTCGCTCATGCGAGGGTCTTTTCCATGAAGAGGCTCAAGGGATCATCCTGGTACTCGCCGAAGGGTGGAATGCGGCGGAAGCCCGTCGCCTCGTAAAGACCGATTGCCTCGGGCTGGCGGATGCCGGTCTCCAGCCGAATGAGGGACAGACCTTGCGCCCGCGCCTCCGCCTCAATCGCCGCGAGCAAACCGCGGGCTATGCCGAGGCCACGGGCGGCCGGGCTGACGAAGACGCTCTTCATCTCGCCGTAGGTGGCATCGATGTGCTTGAGCGCGCCGCAGCCGAGTGCCGTGCCGTCCCGTCTTGCGACGAAGAAGGCGATCTCCGGCCTGTCCAGCGCATCTTCATCCAGATGATGATTGCTTTCAGCCGGATAGAGGCTTTCGGAGAGCGCCCAGGATTGTTCGAGCAAAGCACGGATGCCGGGGCCGCGCACGGGCTCGCGGGCGAGGGTGATGGCCATCAGAAGGTCACCACGGCGCAAGTGCCAGGGGCGGCCGGCCAGTCCCGATGATTGCGCACGCCGCCATTCTCGCGCACCGCCTCGATCAAAGCGGGGTCGAGTTCGGCGCAAACCAGGCCCGGCGCATCGAGCTGGCCGCGGGTGATGACCCCATCCTCCGGAAAGCCACGGTCGCAAGGACCGAAGACACCGGCATAGCCGCGATTGACATCCAGCGTCGCTAACCAGGGCGCCTCCCCCACCGTCGGCGTGATGGCAACGAAGCACTGATTTTCGATCGCGCGGGCGCGCGCCGAGAGATGGACGCGGTGAAAACCCCAAAGCGTGTCGGTGCAGGAGGGGGCCAGGATGAGCCAGGCCCCGGCCTCCACCTGCGCGCGGGTGAGCATGGGGAATTCGACGTCGTAGCAGATGGAGATGCCGATCCGGCCCCAGGGCGTCTCGAACACTCGCGGCTCGTTTCCCGCCGCGACCTGCCATTCCTCATTCTCGAAGCGGGTCATGACCCGCTTCTCCTGGAACTGCACCACCCCATCGGCGGAGATGAAGGGCGCGCGGTTGCGCACAAGCCCGTCCCGCAGCATCGGAATCGAACTGCCAAGCAGCCAGAGCCGGTGGCGCATGGCCGCCTGGCGCATGATCTCGACGATACCCTCGGCGCGGATCACGATCGCGTCGCGTTCGGAAACCGCATTCCCGGCATCGGTGAAGGCGGCAGCGAGTTCCATGGCGGCATATTCAGGCAGCACGAGGAGATCGGCGCCCTCGTCCTTCGCGCTCCGTACGATGGCGTCGACCTTGACCTCGAAATCCTCGAGGCTGACCAGGCGTTCGATCGGGTATTGCGCCAAAGCGAGGCGAAGGCGGGTCACGGCAGCGGCACTCCTGTCAGGCTTTTCATCCAAAAGGCAAGGCGATGGGGGGTCTCCTCCGTGGCGCCCACCTCCTTCCAGTCCATGATGCATGAAAGTTGCGGGGTGGGCGTAAAACCGCGCTTGCGCCAGAACCCGTCCAGCGGCACGGCATCCTCGGGTTTCATCGGGTGGTCCGCCGGACGCTGCACCGCGCAGAAGGCGGCGAAATCGCAGGCTGACACGGCGCGGGCATGGGCTTCGCGCTCCTCGAAGAAACGGACCCCTGCCCCCGCCCCGCGATAGCGGCGCAGCAGGACCGATTCCCCGAAATAGAAGACACGATCGGGGGCGATGCCTGCCTGCCGGAAGGGCGCCTGAACATTGTCCGTCTCGTCCGCGAGCGGCAGGCAGGTTGAGGCACCGACGACGTCCTCGCCGTCCAGCGCCAGCACCACGGCCGCACGCGGGCTTTCGGCATAGGTGGCGAGATATTGCTCCTCGTAGGCCTGGTCACCCTCATAGAGGTAGGGCCAGTCCCGGAAGACGGTGATGCGCAGCCGGGCGAGTGCCGGAACATACGGCAGCAGGCCGGTGCCGCGCGCAGTGCGGATGGCGAGCGTCATTGGCAGGCATTGCCGCGCAGCACGACCGCGACCGCGACATTGCCCGCTCCCTGCCCGCTCGGGCCCATCTGGAAGGTCGCCTCGCAGCCGGTGGTGATGACCGAAGGCGGCGCGTACCAGCCGCCGCCCCAGGGCCCCCAGGGATCGCCACCCCAGCCCCAAACTGCTCCGCCGGGGATGATCTCGGTATTTTGCCAGACATAGGCGAGATAGGTGATGCCGTTGGTCGTGATGCTGCGCTGAGGCACGCCCAACCCCTGCACGATCGCCTGCTCGGGCTGGCCGATATAGGCATGCAGACGCTCGGAAAGGGTCGGGCCCGTCTGACAGGCGGCGAGGCCGAGGAGGAGCACGGCGGCAGACCCCGCCCGGGACATCGGAGGAAGACGCATCAGGGTATCCTACCGGGTTACGGTCTTCGCCTGCTAGCATGGCGGCAGGCGGCTCGCCATCTCGGCCGGCCTTGGCTCTCCGACGCCGGACTGCCACCGCCAGCGATCCGCCAACCGGATCTTGCCCTCGACCGCATGCCGGCTCTTAGCTGTACGTCCCTGCAAAGCTTGAGGAAGGGCACCCCATGCACTGGCACGTCTGGTTGGAATTTGCGGTCGTCTCGGCAATGATCGGCCTCGTCCCGGGGCCCAGCGTGACCAGTATTGTCGGATATGCCCTGGGCTCCGGCCGCAGGACCGCCCTGTCTTCGGTCGGCGGAATGGCGGTCGGGAACGTGATTGCGATCAGCCTGTCGCTTGGCGGCGTGGGCGCCATCCTTGCCGCATCCGCCCTCGCCTTCTCGATCCTCAAATGGGCTGGCGCGCTGTATCTCATTGTTCTGGGCCTGCTCACGCTGATCAGGAGCACGCGAGCTGCCGATCTGGCTGTGACAGCGCAACCGATTAAGCCTCGCGCCGCCTTCCTGAACAATGTGGCACTGGGGACGTTCCATCCCAAGACGATCGTCTTTTTCGTGTCCTTTGTGCCTCAGTTCATCACGAAAGATGCGAGCTACGCCGCCCAGGCGGCGCTGTTTGGAGCGACCTTTTGTGTTGTCGTCGGCTGCACCGACGCCGCCTATGCGCTCGCCGCGTCCAAGGCTGCCCATCTGCTGCGGCGGCCGAGAACCGCCATCTGGTCGCAGCGCGCAGGTGGTGGCGTGCTCATCGCGGCCGGCGTCGCCACCGCCACAAGCCGCTGACGGCCGCGATGAGCGTCGCTGCGGACCTCATCGCCTTCACGCTTGCGGCATCGCTGCTCACGATCACACCCGGGCTCGATACGGCGCTTGTGCTGCGCACGCTGGCGGCCCACGGACCTGCCCAGGCCTTCAAGACCGCCTGCGGAATCGCGCTCGGCTGCCTCGCCTGGGGGATCATCGTAGCGGCCGGTCTGGGCGCCGTGCTGGCGGCCTCTCATCTCGCTTATGAGGTGCTGCACTGGGTCGGCGCGAGCTATCTGCTTTATCTCGGCATAAAACTGATCCTGACCCCGAGACGCCATGGCATTGAAGCGAGCACGGAAACAAACCCTTCGGGCTCGCGCGCATGGATGCGCGGATTTCTCACCAATATCCTGAATCCCAAGGTCGGGATCTTCTACGTATCCTTCCTGCCGCAATTCATCCCGCCGCATGCCGATGTGCCGGTGATGGTTGTCTTACTCGCCTGCATCCATGTCCTGCTCGGCCTCGCCTGGTTCGCGCTTTTGATCAGTGCCGCAGGCAGACTTCTGCCGTTGTTGCAAAGACCGCCCGTGGTGGCCGCGATGGATCGGCTGACCGGCTTTGTCTTCCTGGCTTTCGGCTTGAAACTCGCCCTCAGCGAAAGGCCTTAGCCGGGCGTCTCCGGCAGCCACTGGACCTGATCGATACGGTCCGCGCCCGCCGCGATCATGGCGAGACGGTCGAAACCGAGGGCGATGCCGGCCGCAGGCGGCATGCCGTGTTCGAGGGCCTGGAGAAAATCCTCGTCCAGCGCCCAGCCCTCATCGCCGTAAAGGGCGCGGCGCCGGGCGCGCTCCTCCAGAAAGCGGGCCCGCTGCTCGGCCGCGTCGGTCAGTTCCACGAAGGCATTGGCGAGTTCCATGCCGCAAACGAACAGCTCGAAGCGCTCAGCAGCGCGCGGGTCGATGGGATCGCGCCGGGCGAGCGCCGCCTGGGCCGCCGGCCAATGGGTCAGGAACGTCGGCTGCGCCTGACCGAGATGGGGCTCGATATGGCCGAGGAGGAGACGAAAGAAGAGATCCTCCCAGTCCTCGCCCGCACGCAGTTTGGCACCCGCCGCGGCCGCGAGCGCCGCCGCATCCCCGGCCGTGCCGAGCAGATCGGCGCCCAGATGCCGCTGGAAGGCTTCCGCCAGCGTCACATGCTCCATGCGCGCCAGATCGGTGGTGATGCCCTGCGACGTCACCACCGGCGGCAGTACGGCGCGCAGGAAATCCGCCGTTTCCGCCATCAGATCCGCCATGCTGGCGCCGGGGCGATACCATTCCAGCATGGTGAATTCGGCCGCGTGACGCCGGCTGCCCTCCCCATTCCGCCACACACGCGCGAGTTGGAAGATCGGCCC
>NZ_DATJJK010000086.1:0-9853 GCF_035492295.1 Acidisoma sp.
CGGGATGCGGGCGCCGTCTCCTTCGCTCTCTGCAGCCACACCGTCTTGAAACACTTGCCATGAAATACTTGGGAGAAACCGATGTCTGAACAGCCCTTCACCATCGTCATTGGCTGCGACGATGCCGGCACCCGTTTTCGCGATGCTCTGGCCGCGGATCTGCGGAAAGACCCCCGCGTCGCTGCGGTGATCGACGTCGGCGTTGCCCATAATGAGACCACCGCCTATCCGCACATCGCCGTCACCGCATCCCGCATGGTGGCCGAGGGGAAGGCGGACCGCGCGCTGCTGATATGTGGCACGGGACTCGGTGTGGCGATCAGCGCCAACAAGGTGCCTGGCATCCGCGCGGTCACGGCGCATGACGTCTATTCCGTCCAGCGGGCGATTTTGAGCAACAACGCCCAGGTGCTTTGCCTCGGCGAGCGGGTGATCGGCCTCGAACTCGCCCGTGCACTGGTCAAGGAATGGCTCGCGCACCGCTTCGACGAAAGCTCCGCCTCGGCCGCCAAGGTGGCCGCAATCTCCGACTACGAAGCGGAAGCCGCCGCCCGCTAGAGCGGGATCGTGCCCCGTGAATCACACCTTAAGCTTATGAAATGGGTCTGAGTCACGGTTAGGATGACTTGCTTCCGCCAGTTGCAGGCTGAGACTGCAAAATCCCTGCCTCGACCGAGGTGGGGATTTTGTTTGCCCTATCAATTTCTGGTCGGAGACCCGGGGCAGCGAGACGGGGAACAGTGGAGCGGCCGCGCCGGCCTTCCATGCTTTGGCTCACAAGCGGGCCAAGCCCCGTCCCAATCCGCCCATCGATGTCAGACAGGAATGTGCAAGCCAGCATGACCCGGGCAGGCTTGTCCAACCGGGCCCCGCTTACGCCAAACCGGCGTTGCAAGGCAAGTCTCCCAAAAATCGTCGTCAGGGCTTGCGAAGAGTGGAATTCTGCATTAGGGGCGGCGTCCATCGAACCCAGGACATAAGCCATGAGCAAAGCCTTCCTCGCCTCCGTTCTTCAGGAGTCCCTTGACTGCACCGGCGTCGCCGCCAACCGCGCTGCGACCGCACTGGTCGACGCCATCGTCCATGAGCTGAAGTCCACGGGTGGCTTCACGCTGCCGTCCTTCGGCACCTTCACGGTGAAGAAGACGAAGGCGCGCAAGGCGCTGAACCCGCGCACCGGCGAGCCGGTCAAGGTGAAGGCCGGCAAGACCGTCCGCTTCAAGGCGAGCCCGTCCCTGAAAAAGGACGTCTGACACGCCTTTCGCGCGGCAAGGGGAGACGGCGCCAGGAACCTCAGGGCCGGCGCCGCCTCTCCTCGCCGACTTGCGGAACGCCTCAGTCACCCACCTGCGGCCGATACGACCGTGGGGGGGGAATGTCCGCCCGAATCGGCTCCGCACCCTGCGGTGCCCATGTATTTTCCATTTCCACAGCGATCACCGCAGGTCTCGCACTGCGAATCGATCGGCGAAATCCGATCAGAGCAAGACGTAGTCGCGTGGCTTCAGCGGTTCCGGCACGGGGCGCCCGCCCACAACCTCGAGCGTTGCAATCTCGATGGTCCGCACCAACGCATCGAGCGGCACAGCATTGTCTGTCGCCTCGAAGGGTTCTTGCAATTCCTGGCCCAGGGCGTCGAGCCCGAAGAAGGCATAGGCGAGGATGACGGTGACGACCGGAGTTGCCAGTCCGAGCGTCGAGACCAGGCCGAAAGGCAAGAGCAGACAGAAAAGCCAAGCGGTACGGTGCAATAGCAGCGTATAGGCGAAGGGCGTGGGCGTCGTATGCAGCCTTTCGCAAGCCGCCTGAATGCCGCTCATGGCATTCAACCGATCAGAAAAATTGCGGTAGAGGATGTCGGAGATTAGACCGCCCCGCAGGTGGGCCGCGATCTCGCGCGCCTGAAAATGCAGAATGCGGTCCGGCTTGCCCCGCAGGGCTGCGACTGCCTCCCATTCCTCAGGCGGGAGCCAGGCTTCCACTGAGCGGATCTCCTCCTTCCGCAATTGGCAACGCAAGGCATGCGCGAAGGCGATGGCGCGGTAGCCCATGCGACGAGAGGCACCGTCATCATCCGGCAGCAGGGCCCGCACGTCGCGCAGGAAGGCTCGGGTCTCGGCAATGAGCTGCCCCCATTGCCGGCGCGCTTCCCACCAGCGCTGGTAGCAGACATTGTTGCGGAAACCGAGGAAGATGGAGAGGGCGAGACCAAGTACCGTGAAGGAGGGCAAGGTCAGACCGGAGAAGAGCCAGGGCAGCCAGCCATGCAGCAACACGACAAGAAAGGCGATCGCGCAGACGGCGAGGAGTTCACCCACAATCGCCCGGAGAATCGATCCGCGCAGAATGAAGAACAGGCTCAGGGCACTGGGATGAGGGCGTACGATCATGGGCAAACCTTTGGGAAACCGAGCGGCGCCGCACCGGCACGGACCGAGGACCCGACCAAGCCAGCCATGCCACCGCCCTATTACCTAGACCACTTCGCCCAGGTCCTGACAGCCGTGACCACGCGCTACGGCTTTCTGCTTACCGAGCTCGAAACGGCCCATATCGCGCGGATCGAGGCACTGAGCGCACCCGGCCGGATGCTCTATGCCAGGCTCGTCAACCGGCGCGGGCCTTATTTCCGCACAGACAAGCTCGTCTATCCGGAAATCCCGTCCCTCGCCGAGGCCCTGGCCGAATTGCGCGCGAGGGGCTTCATTCTTGCCTGCTGCCCCGGGGAAGAGGAAGAGCGGCTTCTCGCCTGCTTCACGATTCCGGAACTTCGCCGCCGCCTCCCAGATGGCACAGTCCCCCGAGGCGGCAGGCGTGCAGATCTCCTGGCCAGGCTGGCTGACTGGGACGCGCGCGCATCCTGGCTGGCGGACCTTCTTCACGATCATCCGGTCATCCGCCTGGGGGCCGAGGACCCGTGGCCCTTCCTGCGCTTCCTCTTCTTCGGCGATCTCCGCGACAATCTTTCGGATTTCGTCGTGCGCGCCTTGGGCTACGTCGTACCGGAGGCGATCGCACCAGAGCAATTGATCCCACTCTTCGCGACCCGCGCGCAAGCCGCGGACGCCTATCGCATGGCACGTCTCTACGAGACCTTCCGCGCGATTCGCGACCGCCAACCCGCCTCCAGAACTCTCGTCTGGTGGCAGGATCAGTCCGTGCACCGGGATGCGCTCACCGCCGGCCAGCCGGTCTTCGACCGTCTCGTCGACCGCCTCGGCCGACGGCTGGAACGGGAAGGCGCGGCCGCGGCGGCCTGCGCCCTCTATCGCACCAGCCCGCATGCGCCGGCGCGGGAGCGGCTTGCCCGCCTCCTCCTCCAGCAGGGAGCGCGCGCGGAGGCCGCCCGCCTGTTGCAGGAGATGGCAGCGGCGCCAACCACGCCGCAGGAGGGCTATGCGGCCGCCGAGCTTCTTCGCCGTGCGGCGGGCGGCGGCGGGCGCAGTGCCGCGCGACGGCTGCAGAAGAGCGGCCGCTTGACCCTGATCGCCAATACAGACGGCAGCGTGGAGCAGGCAACACTTCTGCACTATGCCGGCCTGGGCTGGCAGGGCATTCATTCCGAGAACTGGTTGTGGAATGCCGCCTTCGGCCTTTTGCTGTGGGACATCATCTATGATCCCGCAAGCGGCGCATTCCACTCGCCACTTCAGATCGCCCCCGCAGACCTCTATGACCGAGCCTTCTATGCACGGCGGCACGGGGCAATCGAAAACCGTCTCGCCGCTCTCTCCGAGCGCGGGCAGAGCCACCGGATCGCCGCGGCCCGCTTGCGTGACAAGGCCGGCATCGCCAACCCTTTCCTGAGCTGGACCGCGGATCTCCCCGCCATCCTGGACATATTCTTAGACCGCATTGATCCCTCCGCCCTCACGGCGGTGCTGCGGCGCATGGCCCAGGACCTTCGGCACAATAGCCGGGGTTTTCCGGATCTCTTTCTGTGGCGAGAAGCGGAACACGTCTTCGTCGAGGTCAAGTCGGAGAACGACCAGCTTTCGGCCGAACAGTATCAGTGGCTGACTTTTTTCGAGGAAGCGGGCATACCGGTGCACCTCGACAATGTCCGGCGCAGCGAGCGCTCAGGGCGGATCGAGCGCGAGGACACAATAGCGTGACCGGATCAGGAGATATCAATTCTTTCAATATTCACTTGTGACATTTTGATCTCTTCTTGAACTCTTTGGCCGATCTCTTGCCAGCTACGCCTTTCGTCTAGGGGCATGGCCGAATTGGCGCGAATTTTAGAATCGGTTTCTCGATTTACTCCGGAAGGCAACAACGGCTAAATTCCATCGGCATAAGTGAAGGGTGTAAACCGCATGGGACGCAAACGCTACCTGGTGACCGGTGGAGCTGGATTTGTCGGCAGCCACGTCGTGGCCGCTCTCCTGGATCAGGATGCCGATGTCGTCGTTTTGGACAATCTTTCACTTGGCCATTCCGAGGCGGTTTTGCCCGGAGCGCGGCTGGTGGTCGGCGAGTTGGCGGACCGCCGGACGGTGGACGCCGTGCTGGGCGACGGCCGCTGGGATGCGGTGTTCCACTTCGCCTCGCTGTCCTTGGTGGGCGAGAGCATGAAGGACCCTTTCCGTTACCTGCTGGAAAACGGCATGTTCGGCATCCAGCTCGTTGAGGCTTGCGTCCGCCATCGCGTTCCGCGCTTTGTCCTCTCCTCAACAGCGAACCTCTTCGGCACGCCCGATTGCATCCCGATCGATGCTACCGCCCGCATCGACCCGTCATCACCCTATGGCGAAAGCAAGGCGATGATCGAGCGGGCGCTCCATTGGGCCGGGCAACTGCATGGCTTGAACAGCGCCTGCCTGCGCTACTTCAATGCGGCCGGCGCAGACGCTCAAGGCCGGCTGGGTGAGGATCACGATCCGGAAACCCATCTCATTCCTCTGGCGATTGACGCGGTCCTCGGGCGCCGGCCGCCACTTGCGATTTTCGGTGACGATTACGAGACGCCGGACGGTACCTGCATCCGCGACTATGTTCATGTAGAGGATCTGGCGGATGCCCATATCCGGGTGCTCCAGCCGCTCGATCATCGCAGCGTGCGCTACAATGTCGGAACCGGCCGCGGTTATTCTGTGAAAGAGATCCTCGCCTCCGTCAGCCGCATCGCCGGACGACCGGTTCCCTCCTCCGTCGCTCCGCGCCGGGCGGGAGATCCGGCCATCCTGATCGCGAGCTCGCAGTCGCTGCACGCCGATACCGGCTGGCTCCCCAGCTACACCGATCTTGATCGGCTTGTGCAAACTGCCTACGCGTGGCGAGAAAGGCACCCTTACGGCTACGGTGGCATCGCCGCACCAAAGGTCGCCATCGCCAGCTGAAAAGATCTACGCCCACACCGCCACTTGCACCGCTCGCGTAACCCATGCCTATCTATGCGCCCTCATCATCTGAGATGACCTCATATCGCAGCGGAGTGCCGTCGTGAGGCGCAGCCTGAACCTCAATTGGATCCGCAGTTTCGAAGCCTCGGCAAGACTTCTCAGCTTTACCAAGGCGGCGCAGGAGCTGACGCTGACCCAGGCCGGCGTCAGCCAGCATATCCGTATGCTGGAAGAACAGCTTGGCGAGCGCCTCTTCATCCGTCTGCCCCGCGCCGTTCGCCTGACGGATGCCGGCGAAGCCTATCTGCGCGTCGTTCGCGAAAGCCTGGACCGGCTGAAGTTCGGCACCTCGGATATCTTCGGCCCAGGCGAGGAAGGCCGCATCCGGCTTCGCATTGATCCAGGCTTCGCGACCTATTGGCTGGCCCCTCGCCTGTCCCGCTTTCTCGATGAATTCCCAGACATCGCGCTGCACATCTCTCCGACCATCCAGGGGGTGGATACAGATTGGGATGAATTCGATATCGAGATAAGCCAGGAGCGGGACCGGGCGTCGGGTGTGGATGCCATCGTCCTCCTTGGTGACGCGGTGTTTCCTGTTTGCCACCCGCGGTTGGGCACCGCGTTACGCACGCCTCATGACTTGCTAAAGCAACGATTACTTCATGTGCCCGGGGACGGCGGGATCTGGCACGAATGGTTGACGGCCGCCGACCTCGCTTCTCACCGCGATTCACCGCTGCTCGAAATCGATTCGCTGGCAACCGCCATCGCCTTCGCAGAACAGGGGCTTGGTGTCGCTCTGGGACATGCCTCGCTCGTGGACCCGTTGATCGAATCGGGCCGGTTGATCCGTCCCTTTCCCAGCCCGCTCGAAATCATCGGCATCTTCTACCTCATCACGCCGACGGCGCATCCGCTGCGCCGGCAGGCGCGGCTTTTCCGGGACTGGGTGCTGGCGCAGGGCAGCGAGGGGATCGAGTTCGACTCCGAGATCGCCAGCTGAACGTGCCTTCGGGCGGTGATCTGCTGCCGCGGACAGTGCGGACCCGGCATCAATACCCGTCTATCTCCTGCCGCGCCAAGAGGTAGACGGCACCCGCCGCCGCCTGGATACTTTGGCCTGGATTTTCCCGACACTGACGGACGAGCCCATTCATCGCCTGCGGTGAGGCGAGCACCCGGCTGGCGATCGCGGCATGCCCGCTGGCGGTGGTCTGTTGATCCATGCTGCGCCAGGTCGCCGCCACAATCGCCAAAATGCTGTTGGCTTCGATCCCGGGATGATAGTGGATGCGCTCTATGGCCTGACCACAGCTCATATCAGTCGCAGCCCATGCCGATGGCGTGGCCGTCAGTCCCAGGATTGACCATGCCCAAAACTGCCTTGACCGCATTGCTTCCCCTCCGCTGTCGGCGACAGCACGCAGGCTCTCCGCGCTGCACCGCGCAGCATAGCCTGGGGAGGTTGACGGAAATTGAACTACCCGGCCATCGGCCGGGGCTCTTGCTTGGTCCATGATCGGGTCAGACCTTGGATCGAAGCAATCCAAGGCTATCGAATCTTAGTCCCGCCAGCGGCTCAACTTCGGTACCGGGAAGCCGTCCGCCGCCAGGGAACGCAAAATAATATGCCGGATCGAAGCACCGGTATCCAATGATCTCTGCCGCAGCGCATCCCGCGTCTCCTCCGGCACCAGGATTTGCATGGGAAATTGCGTGATCGCCTGCCGCTTTCGCCGGGCCCCTTCCTCCGCTCCACCGGTCTCCGTTGGCTCAGCCGCCACTGACCCGTTGTGGCCGCTTTCATCCTCATGCTTGAACGCTACAGGTCGATCGGATTCCTCATTCCTCCGCACGCCGGTCTCCTCCCGATGTTCAGGTCACCAACTCTATCTTCGAGGCTCACACCGGAAGTTTTCCCGAAATTTGCAGAGACAAGAGACGCGCCCAGTGATGTCAGCCATTCGGTTGCTCTTTCAACAAAATAACCCTAGATCACCTCGGATCTGGCTTGCGCATTCTGCGTGCTGACCGGCTTTTCCACGTCGATGTCGCCGATCCGGGGTGGTCGTGGCTTCTCGCCCTCGCCGCGCTGTGCGCGCCATTGCTGCAGCCGCCAGACATAGGCGAGAATTTCAGCGCAGGCCCGATAAAGCGCCACCGGAATGTGTTCATCCGGCTCCACGTAGCGATAGACCGCACGGGCCAGCGGGGGTGCCTCGACGATTGGGATGCCATAGCTTCGTGCCTTAGACATGATCTCGAGCGCAAGGAGATCGGCGCCTTTGGCGAGCAGAACCGGCGCCGGGTCCTGGCCGCGGCGGAAGCGCAGAGCCACCGCGAAATGCGTGGGATTGGTCACCACCACCGAAGCCTCGGGGATACGGCGCATCTGCCGGCTGCGGGCGATGCGGCGGGCGATCGCCCGCTGCCTTTGCTTCACGTGGGGATTGCCCACGGCGTCCTTCATCTCGTCCCGCATCTCCTGGTCCGTCATCCGATGCCGACGCCGGAACAGCCAGAATTGCAACACCACATCAGCCGCTGCGATGATGGCGACGACGACAGCGACGTTGGTAAGAACCTGCAGACAGGTGGCAACCACGGCGCCCCCCACGCCCTGGCGATAGGTGGCAAGTGCTAGGAAGGCGCCATGGTCCAACCGTAAGGTCAGGGCCGCGACAACGCCGATGGCCAAGAATTTGACGACGGACTTTGCGGTCTCCGTCAGCCCCGAGACCGCGAAAAGCTCGCCCAGACCGGCGAAGGAGAAGATCTTTTCGAATTTCGGCATCAGCGCCACGACCGAGAAGGTCCACCCACCCAGGAGACCGCCCGCCAGAAGCGAGAGACCAGCAATCAGTCCCAGGACCGGGAGCAAATGCGTCATCACGCCATCGACCCAACTGCGCGCCAGGGTCAGATCGCCTTGACCCGCCTGGCTCAAAGCCGATTGCACCACGAGCCGGATTTCGCCTCCGACCATCGCGGAAAGGTTCAGCGCCGCCGTCACGACCAGAATGATGGTGGCGGCGCGCGGCAGATCCACCGATCGGGCGAGTTCCCCGCGCTCAGCCGCCTGGCGCAGGCGCCGCTCAGTCGGCGCATGCTTACGGTCGTCATCAGAACCGCCTTCAGCCATGAGACAGCATTGCGGCGAGGGTCCGCGCCGCAAGCTCCGACAAGTGCTGCATGGCGCCCCCGAAGACGACCAGCGAGCCGGCGAGGGTTGCAAGCCCCGCCAGGATCAGGGTTGGAAAGCCGATGGTAAGCAGGTTGAGCTGCGGTGCGAAGACCGTCATCAGGCCCACGGTCAGATTGACGCAGAGCGCGACGGCAAGCACCGGCGCCGCGAGCGTGACGCCGGTCGCAATCACCACCCCGCCGAAATCGGCAAGCTGCGCCCAACTGTTGAAGTCCAACCCCGCCACGCCGCCCTGAAAGGAATGCGCGAGGGCGGCAAAGAGCCAGACCGGGCCGCCGAGAACAGTATAGCCAATCAGGCCCAGCCACAGCATGAGATCATAGAGCGCCTGAGTCTGACCTTGCGCTTCTCGGAACTGGAGCACCGCGAAGCTGAGGCCGATCGAAAGCCCTGCGATTTCGCCCACGGCGGCTACCGCGCTCACAATGATCTGCGCGACCATGCCGATCGCGCCGCCGATCGCTATCTGGATGACGCCCTGATAGATGGCGGCGGCGGGATATCCGGGAAAGGGCGGCAAATTCGGCAGCCAGAAGGCGAGACAGGCCGAGAGCGCGAGAACCAGCGCCGCCTTGACCTGTGCCGGGATAAGCGCCGAACTGTAAAGCGGCGCGGTCAGGAAAAGCCCGGTCAGGCGCAGGAACGGCCAGAGGAAGGCACCGAGCCAGGCTAGGACCTGATGTTCGCTCAATACCATGCGCGATGCACCAGCGGACCCGCCGCACCGAGCCAGGAGGCAGCCAGATGGCACATGGTGCCAAAGGCACCGAAACCGCCCGTCAGGACGAGTAGAATAACGAGAACCGTACGCGGCAGCAGGCTGAGCGCCATGTCCTCGAGCTGGAGCGTTGCCTGGATGGTTGCGATCAGGATGGCAACCAGGAGCAGCAGCAGAATGATTGGCGTGATCGCCGAGAGCATGGTCGAAAGCGCTTCGGCGCAGAGCCAGAGATAGAGCGGCATGCGCCTATCCCCCGACGCCTGCGAAACTATGGGTGACCGAGCCGAGTAGCAGGGTCCAGCCATGGATCGAAACGAACATGAGAAGTTTCAGTGGCAACGAGATCAGAGTCGGAGAAACCATGATCATGCCGAGCGACATGAGGATGGAGGCAACCGCAAGATCGATCAATACGAAGGGGATGTAGATGTTGATTCTCGCTGAGAACGGACCCGGGTGTTCCATCGAGAATTGACCCGGGTGATTTATGTTTTCGACGTCAGGATGCCGTCAAGGGAGAGGTCTTCTCCTTTCGCTTTTGGGTTTTCTGGGCGGAGCTATTCCTGAAGCGGAAGCTGT
>NZ_DATJJK010000087.1:0-3822 GCF_035492295.1 Acidisoma sp.
CAGCCCGCCATGGATCAGCTTGGTGGAGGCAGAGGAGGTGCCGGAGGCGAGATCGCGCTGTTCGCAGAGAAAGACGCTGAACCCCCGCCCCGCCGCATCCCGCGCAATGCCGCAGCCGTTCACGCCGCCGCCAATCACAGCTAGGTCATAGAGATCGCTTGAGTTTTCAGTGGTCATGGATCCGCCTTCCCAGATGAGCCTTGCCGGTCACCTCAGCGGTTCTCGATCAATCACGCCATAAGCGAAAGAGCAAGCGAACATATCGCGCGCCATACGAACCTTTGGCGCTGAGAGGCGGTCAGCCGCTGATGAGGGGCACGGAGCGCGCACTGCGTTCAAGCCGGGCCGCGCGCCGCGCCAGCCCGTGGCGTGCTGCCTCTGCCTGGACATGGAAGATCCGGGCGAAAAAGGGGCGCAAGACACGTAACAGTTCGGGCGTTCCCTGGTAGGGGCCGCCCAGGCCGACCTGCTGGATGCAACCATGCGCGATGGCTTCCCGCATGATGACCAGAGCATGGGTGCGCGAGATCGCGAACTGCCGGGCAAGGTCGGAGACACGGTAGGCGTCCCCCCGGTTCGTCCCGACCATCATGAGGAAGAGCACGGTGAGGGCCGCATCCCGTTCGATCAGGGCGTTCAGCAGCGGGTCATCCCCTATGGCGTGGACGCCGGCCCGCCAATAGCTGAGATAGCCGCCGACGATGTCGCCGACGACCTCATCTTCATCGAGGACGGCGATCGCGGCAGAGACATCCGGCTGGATCAGCGCATTGGCGGACAGAATGCCGCGCAGGCGCGCCCGATGGAGATCGAACAACGCCTGCGAGGGAGCGAGCTTGCGCTGGCGCGAGTCTTCGGCCGGGATGGGGGCAAGGAAGCCGCCGACGCGCAGGAGTGCGGCGAGCGCCGTCATCCGGTTGGGGCTGCAGACCCCGTAGCGGCGCGCCTGATCGCGCAACTGGGACACGGTGAAGCCCCGCTTGCCACCGGAGAAATGCAGATCAATCATCATCATGGCGGCGAGAACCCGGCCGCGGTCGTTGGCGACCCGATTGAGGAGCCAGTTCCCCCGGTAAAAGGAGACGGAGGACGCCGCCGCCGCGAGCATCGCCTCGTCGAAACGCGGATGGGCGATGAGAGCAGAAACGTCAGGGTCGCCAAGCACCTCGTTCGTTGAGGTGTCGATAGTTTCGTCTTTAAAATGAGGGGCGAAACTTCCCTTCGTCATAGCAGGCGGAGCTCACTCTGGTGCGGAGACGCGGACGGACGTGCGCCACATCGTGTCGATATTGGAAACAACGGATCTTGCTAGAAAACCGCCGTTATTCAATCGATGATGCGGCTGGACTCGTCAAGTCACCATCCACCAACGCCAGGCCTTACTGCTGAACTTCTTGCCGAGGAATGCGGATGTGCAGCACGCCTCTCCGGCAGCTGACGGTGAGCCGAGCCGGGTCGGCCGCCTGCGGAAGCCGGAAGGACCGCAGGACCTGCCCAAAGCGCCGCTCCGACAGGTAGTAGTGGTCCGGCTGTGCCGCGCCCGAGCTGTCCTGTCGATCGGCGCGGATTGTCAGGATGCCGGCACCGACGGCGATTTCGACATCGTTCTCGTCCAGACCCGGTAGTTCGACCGTGATCTCATACCCTTCCTCGGTGCGCAGGAAATCGGCGGCGACGGGTCGTGCGGTGAGGAGGGCGGCGGGAACGCCGAGATCGAAGTCGAGCAGATTGCGGATGAGGGGCAGCGCCGTCGGCCGGGGACCGAAACTGTCGCAGATGAGGTCGATCTCTGCCTGCAAGGCCTCGAAGGCGACGCGGGCGGTCACTGCCCCGTCGAGGGTGGCGGGCATTGCCGTCTGGGCGGCGGGAGCGATGGTCTGGCTCATAATGCTCTCCTCTGATGAAGGGGTCTCGTGGGTTGCGGCGCTTGTGCGGTCAGGGGGGGCGTCGGCCCGTTTTGTCGTCTTGCCGGCGTCCTCGTCTGACCCCATTGATAGTCTGGAAGATCGGGTGACGTCAGTCGTTTGCTCGCGTACGCGGAGTCGCGTACCGCTGATCCGCCGGACCGGTTCCGCCGTCATGGAGCGAGACCCGCAGGACTACAAAACCGCCTTATTCGGCCTCCAGTCATGAACGGAGCGCCACTTGCGCCACGGATCGGATTGGAGAGCCAATACTTTGAGCCTGACGGATCGCGGAGCCTCCCATCTGCAGCGGACGATCACTCAGACGACGGGATGGGGTGGCCGCATCCAGGGTGGCGAGAGGATCGTTCTGCCGCTCGCCGTCTTCCTCCTCGGCCTCGCCGCGCGTCTGCACGGCATCGGCGCGATGCCCTACTGGCTGGACGAGGTGACCACGGTTCACCGCGCGAGCTTGCCGCTCGGCGCCATGGTGCAGGACAGCCTGCAGTTCCACCATCTGCCATCCTATTTCTGGATTGCCTCTCTCTTCGGCCATTATGGGCTGGGAGAGACGGTGCTGCGTCTGCCCTCCGCGCTTTTCGGCGGCGTTTCGGCGGCCGTCGTCTATCTCATTGCTCGCAGCTTGGGCGGCTGGCGTGCCGGGCTCGTGGCCGGCCTGTTGCTCGCCCTCTCGCCGCTGCAAGTGCAGTACGGCCAGGAGGCGCGGTCTTATACCTTCGTCATTCTGATGATGGCAGTAGGGCTGCTCGGCCTTGTGCAGATCGCGCGCGATCCCCGCGCCGCGAGCCTGCCGCGTCAGGACCCGGATGCGCGCATGCTACCCTGGGTGATCTATGCCATCGGCACGATCGGCGCGCTGCAGGTTCTGAGCACCGCCTTCTTCTGGCTGATTTCAGCCAATTGCGCCGCCATCGTGATTGCCCGCGACCCGCGAACGGAGCGGCACCGGTTCATCCGCCGCTGGATCCTGGCCCAGTGTCTGGCGCTGTTTTCCATTCTTCCCTGGTTCCTGGCGATGGCGCTGTTGACAGACGGACATATGGGCAACGCGACCGACTGGGTGCCCCCCGTGACCTGGCACAGTTTCCTTTCGACCCTCGGCTCCCTCTACTTCATGCGAATTTCGCGCCTCATCAGCTTTCACCTTTTTCCGGTGGTGGTGCCGGGGATCGGCATCCTGCTCCTCGCCCTCTGTGCCATGGGCATTCTCTTCCTCCGGTCGCGCGATGGCGAGAAGACGTTGCTGCGGACCATGCTTGTGGTGGCGCTGCTGCCGCCGCTGCTCATCCTGGCGATCTCGGTGGCAAAGCCTCTCTGGATGCCACGCTACGTCATATGGAGCTCGGTGCCTTTCTTCGTGCTCGTGGGCCTCGGCGTCGCGCGCCTTGCCGGGCCTCGCCTGCAGCTGGCGGCGGTGGCCGCCATCGGCCTGCTCGCGGTCGTCAACCTCGCTCCCTATTACCACGTGGAAACCAAGCCGCGCTGGGATCTCGCGGCTCAGGATTTGATGCAGGTCGTGGAACCCGGAGACATCGTGCTCGTCCCTGACCGGGGCCCGATCGCGATCATGGACTTCTTCCTCGGGCGGCAAGGGCGGTCGATCCCGGACGGGCTCTGGACGCGGGACGTCTTTGCCGCCGCCGCGCATCTTCAGAAGGGCGGCCGCGTCTGGGTCGTCTCGGGCAAGGTCGGGCAGGCGGATCACACGCCGCGCAAAAGCTTCGACAGCATTACGAGCCCGCTGGGCGCGCCGGTCCGCACCATCGCGGCGGGCGATCTCATCACGCTCAAGCTTTACGACCGGCTGCCCGACGGCAATCTCATCGCCCAGGGCGGCAATGCCCAGGCGAAGACCATCGGCTTCTGAGCGTGGATTAAGGGGAAGGTTCGGCTGGAG
>NZ_DATJJK010000088.1:0-26591 GCF_035492295.1 Acidisoma sp.
CCGGAAACGAGGGCCGCGACCTTCTGCTCCTCGATCACCTTCCAGTCGATGAAGGCTTCAATGTCGGGATGGTCGACATCGACCGTCACCATCTTGGCCGCGCGGCGCGTGGTGCCGCCGGACTTGATGGCGCCGGCGGCGCGGTCACCGATTTTGAGGAAGCTCATGAGGCCGGAGGAACGGCCACCGCCCGAAAGGCGCTCGCCATCGCCACGCAGCTTGGAGAAATTGGAGCCGGTGCCCGACCCGTATTTGAACAGCCGCGCCTCACGCACCCAGAGGTCCATGATGCCACCCTCGTTGACGAGGTCGTCGGCCACCGACTGGATGAAGCAGGCATGCGGCTGCGGGTGCTCGTAGGCGCTCTGCGATTCCACGACCTGGCCGGTCTTGGGGTCGACATAGAAATGGCCCTGGGCCGGGCCGTCGATGCCGTAAGCCCAATGCAGGCCGGTGTTGAACCACTGCGGGGAGTTCGGGGCCGCCATCTGGCGCGCCAGCATGAAGCACAGCTCGTCGCGAAAGCTGCGGGCATCGGCCTCGGTGTCGAAATAGCCGTGCTTCCAGCCCCAATAGGTCCAGGTGCCGGCGAGACGGTCGAAGACCTGCTGGGCGCGGGTCTCTCCGACAGTGCGCTCGGCCTCCGGCAGCTTCGCAAGCGCGTCCAAGTCGGGCTCGTGGCGGCGCAGCCAGGCGGGCACCCCCGCCTCGTCCACCGCCTTCAGGGCGGCAGGGATTCCGGCTTTGCGAAAATACTTCTGGGCGAGGACATCCGAGGCCACCTGCGACCAGGCCTTCGGCACTTCAATATCGGCGAGACGGAAGATGACGGATCCGTCGGGGTTGCGGATCTCGCTCGTCGCCCGAACGAACTCAATATCGCCGTAACGGCCGTCTGCGTCAGCCGTCAGTTCGCGTTCGAAGCGCATGCAATGATCCTCTGCCAGGAAGGTCCGGATTATGGAGAAGTCGGCCGGTCGGCTGACCGCGTCGTTAACCAAATCTAGTAGGGAACCCGGGAGGGGAGCAACCACATCTTGTGCTTGACAGGGGCGCCGCGAGGGCATCGGTCCCTGAACCCCAGGCAAATGCTAGGTCAATTCTAGGGTCGAATGTGGAAAAAAATTTAACTCAAGCGGAATCGTGAAGCTTGGCAACCCTGGGCAGGACTCGTGCTCCCTGGGTTTGCTTTAGGAATCGCGCCTTACCGCCCGACGCTGAAACGATGGAGGGGCCGGTGCTGACCGGCCCCTCCACTGGGTGCTATTTTCGCTCGATCAGCTCGATCTTGTATCCGTCCGGATCCTCGATGAAGGCGATCACGGTCGTCCCGAACTTCACCGGGCCCGGCTCGCGGGTGATCTTCACCCCAGCCGCGCGCAGCTCCTCGCACGTCCCATAGATGTCGGGGACGCCCAAGGCGAGATGGCCGAAGGCGGAGCCGATCTCATAGCTCTCGACCCCATAGTTATAGGTGAGTTCCAGCACGGTATGGCTGTCCTCGCCGCCATAGCCCACGAAGGCGAGGGTATATTTGCCGTCCGGCACGTCCGAGCGGCGAAGCTCCTTCATGCCGAGATACTTGGTATAGAAGCCCACACTCCGCTCGAGGTCGCCCACGCGCAGCATGGTATGGAGATAGGAGAACTTATCGCTCATTGATTTTTTCCTCAGTCTGACGCCGATCCTGCGAGGCGAAACCCTCACGGGGCAGTCAGGGGGAGATTGCGCCCGGGCGCGCCCGATTCCAACCCAGCGGCGGCAAGACTAACATATCAGTTTCGTGAAGGAGCGTGGCCGCTCAGCCCTTCAGCGCCTCGGGCCCCAGGCCGAGCACGAAGAAGCCGGCGGCATCGGCCGCCGCCACCATGCGGTCCCGATCGGCGATCAGCGTGCCGCCGCCTTCAAAGGCGATCCCCCTGAGGCCGGCGGAAATCGCGCCCCGCACGGTCTCCTCGCCGATCGTCGGCAGATCGGCCCGCCGCTCTTGCCCAGGCTTGACGAGCTTGACGAGAACGCCGCCCGGCCCGGGCCAGGCGAGAGCGCCGCAGCGGCCAAGCATTGCATCGGTCCCCTCCACCGCCTCGACCGCGAGGACGATGCCGGATTGCACGACGCAGCCCTGGCCGACATCGGCCATCCCAAGCGCACGGCAGACGGCGATGCCCCGCGCGATGTCGGCCTTTGCCTGATCGTCGGGCGCCGTTTTCGTGAGCAACCCGGAGCGGCCGACCAGCCCGCCCAGAATCTCGTGCGCGCCGATGACGCGAAATCCCTCTTCGCCCAGCACGCGGATCACGGCACGCAGGAGACCATCATCGCCCAGGAAGGCGGCACGGCCAATGCGGGCGAGCAGCTTCAGCCCCTCGGCATCGGGGCGCAGATCACGAAAAGACGGACGCCGCACCGGACCGACGAGGACAAGGTCTTCGCAGCCCTGTTCCTTGAGAAGGGAGATGATGCGCACGGCGCCCCCGAAGCGCAGAAAGGCATGGGGGAAAGGCGCCAGAACTGCAGGCTCGGCATGGCCTTCGAGGCCGATGATGAAGACCCGCCGGCCGGCAGCCTCCGCCGCCCGCGCGACCTGGGCGGGAAGTGGGCCGCTGCCGGCGATGATACCGAGCGTCGACGGCATCGGCGCGGGGTCAGGATGCGTCGTCGGTCTCGACGGCGCGACTACTGCGGCGAATGAGGCCACGTTTGCTCGGCGCGTCGATGAAGCCGAGGATCTCCGCCACCATCGGGTCCTCGCCATAGCGCGCCCTCGCCTCGGCAAGACGCACCGCGAAGACGCCCTCATGGCTGAAAAGCAGACGGAAGGCTGCCCGCAGCCGGCGGATCGCCGCCGGATCCAGCCCCCGGCGCCGCAGTCCCACAATGTTGAGGCCAGCGAGCCGGGCGCGGTTGCCCATGACGAGACCATAAGGGATGACATCCGCCTCGACGCCGGAGACGCCGCCCACCATCGCGCCGTGCCCGATGCGGACGAATTGATGGATGGCAGCGCTGCCACCAATGACCGCATTATCGTGGATCGTCACGTGGCCGCCCATGACGACGTTGTTCGCGATGATCACGCCCTCGCCAAGCGCGCAGTCATGGGCAACATGCACCACCGCCATCAGCAGGCATTTCGCCCCGATGCGGGTGATGCCCGTGCCCGTCGCGGTACCCCGGTGAATGGTGCAATGCTCGCGGATCTGGCTGCCGGCGCCAATTTCGCAGCGCGTCGGCTCACCCTTGTATTTCAGGTCCTGAGGCGGCAGGCCGACGCTCGCATAGGGATAGAGCATGGTTCCGGCGCCGATCCGGGTATGGCCGTCCACCACAACATGGGAGACAAGGCGGACCCCGTCTTCCAGGATGACGTTCGGGCCGACATGGCACCACGGACCGATCTGAACCCCGTGGCCAAGACGGGCACCGTCCTCGACGATGGCCGCCGGATGGATGGATGTCACGATGCGACGCGATCCATGATCATGGCGGCGAAGGAAGCCTCAGCGACGGCGGCGCCGTCGACCCGCACCACGGCCTCGAATTTCCAGACATTGCCGCGGTTGCGCTGCTTCGTCACATGCACGTGCATCTGGTCGCCTGGCACAACGGGCCGGCGGAACTTGGCATTCTCTACCGACATGAAATAAACGACCTTGCCGCGTGATTCTGGCCCCAGCGTCTCGACCACCAGCACCGCCGCAGTCTGCGCCATGCTTTCGATGATGAGCACGCCCGGCATCACCGGATGGCCGGGGAAATGACCCTGAAAGAGTCCCTCGTTGATCGACACGTTCTTGATGCCGATCGCCGACACGTTCTTGATGAGGTCGACGACGCGGTCGATCAGAAGGAAGGGATAGCGATGAGGGATCGCGAGCATGATGCCCGCAATGTCAACAACCAGCTTTTCGGGGGTCTCGGTGGTCAAACCGTGACCGTGATCAGTCTCTGCATCCATTAGCCCAGGCCTGCATCCGCCCTAATTAATGTTTTGCCGCATCCTCGCGCCGCATCATCCGGCGCAGGAACGCCACCTGCCTAAAGAACTCTTTCACTGGCTCGGCCGGACTCCCGACCACGCTCGCGCGCGGGGAGACATCCGCCATCACGCCCGCCTGTGCACCAATCCGAGCGCCATCACCGATATGGATATGGCCCGCCACCCCCGCCTGGCCCGCGAGGGTCACATAGTCGCCCAGCGTCGTCGATCCAGAAATTCCAACCTGGGACACAATGACACAGCACCGGCCAAGGCGCACGTTATGGGCGATCTGCACGGCATTGTCGAGACGCGAGCCTGCGCCGATGATGGTATCCTGGGACGAGCCACGGTCGATCATGGTATTCGCCCCGATCTCGACGTCGTCCTCGATCACCACCCGTCCGAGTTGCGGAATGCTGGTGAATCCCCGGTCCGTCGGATGGGGATCGAAACCGAATCCTTCCTGGCCGATCCGCACGCCCGGAAAAAGAAAGACGCGGGCACCGATCAGGGCATGGCTGACCGATGCGTGGGAGCCGATCCGCGTATCCTGCCCGACGCGGACGCCATCCCCAATCGAGACGAGGGGGCCGATCCGGCAGCCTGGGCCGATCTCGGCCCGGGCCCCCACCACACAATAGGGACCGATCTCAGCTTCGGGCGAAATCTGGGCCGAAGGGTCGACCACCGCCGTCGGATGGATGCCAGCAGACACGGGTGCCGGAGGGTGGAAAAGGCCGGCAACATGCGCCCAGGCCGTCATCGGCCGGGCTGCCGCAAGTGCCACCGTTCCTGCGGGCACATGGCGGACCAAGCCCGGGTCGAGAATAACGGCCCCAGCCTTGGTCGAGGCCAGCGTTTCCAGGTATTTCTTGTTGGTGAGAAAGCTGATCTCTCCAGGCCCCGCCGTCTGCAGCGGCGCAATGCCGGTAAACACACGCTCGACCGGGAGACCTTCCGCCGACAGCCCGATCCTCTCCAGGATCACAGTAAGCGGAAAGGGACCCGCGCGCAGGAAGAAGCGCGGATCCCCTATGATAGGCTGAGCCAAACCTGTCAGCTCCTGTTACTGGCCAAGCGGCGGCTGACTGCCCTGCTGCTGATCCTGCAGCGAAGCTGCCGTCACCTTGGCGAAAGCGGCATCCGGCGGAACCTGGACCGAGGGCATGACCTGGTTAAGCTGCTTCGTCACCTCATCCGTGATGTCGAAGCCGTTCTGGTTCAACGCCACCTGGGCGCGGTGCAGAACGAGGTTCATGCCGCGGCTGTTCGCGACCTGACGGATTACGGCGATGAGGGTGCGCTCGATCTGGCCGAGGGACACCTGCGCCGCCGCCTGGATACGCGCCTCATGGTTGCGGAAGGCGAGCTGAGAGGTCGCGATGCGCTGCTGCAGGGCGAGTTCGCGCTTGCGCAGCTCGTCCTGGCTCAGATGTGCATTCGGGCTGGCGAGCGCCGCCTGCACGCGGCGCCACAGATCCTGCTCCTTCTTCACCTCGTCGGTGAGTTCGGAGCGGCGCTTTTCGATTTCCTTCTGCACGCCCTGCGCGGCGGTCGAGGCCTGCAGCACGTCGGGCACGCCGATCACGCCGATCACGGGCGTGGGGGGCGGGCTCTCCTTCATGAGATCCGGCAGCTTCGGGATCGGCGCATTGGCCTGGGCCTCGGCCGCCTTCTCGGCGGCAGGGTCAGGTTTGGGCGCCGCCGGGATGGGCGGTCCGAGATCGGGTATCTTCGCCGGAGCGCCGCTGGCATGGGCCTTGGAAGCCGCATGCGCGCTCCCTTTCGCCTGCCCCGGAACGAACCAGCCCGGCTGAGAGCTCTGGGCGAGGACCGCCCCGGGTACGAAGATCAGTGCCACCGCAGCGGCCGCGAGAGAACGGGAGACGTGTCGCAAAGGAACTTTTACCTTACCGAAGCGGGGATGAAGCTAGAAGTTCGTGCCGAAGCCGAAGCGGAACACCTGGGTCTGGTCGTATCTGTACTTCACGATCGGATCGGCAAGATCGATGTTGATCAGACCGAAGGGGGTGTTCCAGGAGAAGCCCACGCCGACCGACACGCGCGGCGACTTGTTGTCGTAAACGTCACCGAAAGTATCCGTCGCGCCGAACAGCGTGCCGATGTCGGAGAAGACGCGGCCCGTGAGCCCGATATCCTTCGAGATCGGCAGCGGGAAGTGGAGCTCGACGGTGCCGGTCGCGATGGTGTCACCGCCCAGACTGTCGCCGGTCGCGGTATCGTGAGGTCCGGCGCCGCCCTGCTCGAAGCCGCGCATGTTCTCACCGCCAAGGAAGAAGTTGTCGATGAGGTAGTAGTTGCCGCCGTAGCGATAGAGATAGCCGCCGCCGGCGCGCAGCGCGAGCGTCCAGTCGCTGTTGCCGGTGAAGTAGTCAAGCGGAATATAGTAGCCGGCATCGAGCTTGAAGCGGACATATTTCGAGTTGCCGCCGATACCGGCGACATCCGTGCCCAGGCGGATGATATAGCCCTTGTGCGGATCGAGCGAGCTGTCGCGATGATCCAGCGTCAGGGTCTGCCCGACCTGGGACAGAAGCGACCAGCCCTCTTCGTTCTTGACGTAGATACTGGCGGTCGATTCGACGTTGTAAACGTCACGATCGACGAGCGAGTAGCTCTCCGTCTGCGAGAGGTAGTTGTTGAACGCATAGCCGGTGCGGATCGTGAAGCCGAGCCGCTGTTCCTCGTATTGCGAGATGTCGAGGTTGTTGTTCGTGGTATCGAAGATCTCGCCGCCCAGCATGAGATTGCGGTCGAGGAAGTAGGGATCGGTCACCGAGAGGTCGATCTGGCTCGCGCGCTGGGCGAGCACACCGGTGATGCCGGCATCGATGCCGGTGCCGATCAGGTTCTTTTCACTGAGGCCAAGGTTGACGAGGGCGCCGTCGTCGGTCGAGTAGCCGCCGCCGATGGTGAAGGAGCCGGTCGCCTGTTCCTGCACGGCTGTCGTCAGCACGATCTTGTCCGGCGCCGAGCCGGGCTGTGTGCTCATGTCGACGTTCTTGAAATACTGCAGCTCCTGCAGCCGCAGGCGGGATTGCTTGATCTTCTCCGCATTGAACGCGTCACCTTCCGCGATCTGGAATTCGCGGCGGATGACCTTGTCCTCGGTGCGGCTATTGCCGGTGATGTTGATGCGCTCGAGGAAGACGCGCGGCCCTTCGGTGATTTCGAAGGTCAGGTCGACGACGTGCTGGCCCTGCTTGTTGACCCGCTTCTTCTCGATCGGCTTGACCTGCATGAAGGCGTAGCCACGGCCCTGAACGTCGCTCGTGATCGCCTGGACGCTATTGGTGATGGCGTCGCCGTTGTACCAGTCTCCAGAGGCGAGCTGCAGATCGCCCTTCACCGAATTCCCGTCCAGATTATGGAGATGGGAGACGATCGTGACTTTGCCGATACGGTAGCGCGGGCCTTCGTCCAACACGAAGGTCAGATAGAAGGAGGAGCGGTCGGGGGCTAGTTCCGCCTCGGTATTGAGGATCTGGAAGTCCGGATAGCCGCTGCGGAAATAGAAGCGCTTGAGGAGATCCTGATCGAGACCGACGCGCTGGGGATCATAGGAATCGGAAGACGAGAGGAAGCGCCACCAGGCGCTTTCGCGGCTGCTGATGGCTTCGCGCAGCGTGCTCTGGCTGAAATGCTTGTTACCCACGAAAGCGATGCGGCTGATGAACGTCGCCTTGCCGTCATGGATCTTGAAGACGAGATTGACCCGGTTTTCCGGCAGCTTGATGATTTGCGGCACAACCGTGGTCGAGTAATAGCCCTTCTGGGCATAGGCGTTCAGGATCGCCTGTCGGTCCTGCTCCGCCGCCTGCGGCGTGTAGACGGAGTTCGCGCGAAGCGAGACGACGGCCGCCAGATCCTTGTTGACGAGCTGATGGTTCCCCTCGAAGGCGACCTGGGCGATGACCGGATTTTCGGCGACGTCAACGACGAGGTCATTGCCGACCCGGCTGATCGAGACATTCTGGAACAGGCCGGTGGCGTATAGCGTCTTCAGGCTCTGGTCGATGCGGCGGGAGTCGAACGGGTCCCCCGGGCCCAGCAGCATGTAGGATTCGATGGTGCCGGCTTCGATGCGGCGATTACCCTTGACCTCGACCGCATGGATCGTGTCGCCGGTCTCGGCCGGGCCCGCAGCGGGCTGCCCCGTTTTGGCGTGGTGAGGTTTCAGCGTCTGCGACGAGGCCGCTCCGGGGACGAGCGCAGGCAGTAGGCAGGCTGTTGCGAGCAGCGCAGCGCGGGTGCGAAGCAAAGAACGCGTCTCCCTCAATTCCGGCATTTGCCGGTCAGCAGAACCAGCCCGATCGGCAGGCGGGCAAAAACTCAAGCGGGCCGACCATCGGACGCTCCGCCGTCGAGAGCGATTAACTCCGCCTGGAAGCGGAGACAACGCGTGGCACTTCCGTCTTGGCCGACGGACCGGACGGCAATGGCGTCCGGCGGCTTTGCCCTATCTCAGCCCCCAGCGTCGCGGCAAGGTCTTTCTCATCGCAACGCCGGGCATTCCTTACGTCATCCAGCGAGATGCGTCACCCAGCGGACGAAACCCAACTGGTTGACGTCGTTCCAGGTCGCGAAAACGAAGAGGCAGAGGAGCAGGGCGAAACCCGCGCGGAAGCCGTATTCCTGGGCCTTGGGGGAGATCGGCCGGCCGCGGATGATCTCCGCGATGTAGAATAGCAGGTGGCCACCATCCAGCACGGGGATGGGGAAAAGATTGATCAATCCAAGATTGACCGAGAGCACGGCGATAAAGGAGACGAGGCTGGCGATCCCCATGGCCGCGACCTGACCGGAGAGCGAGGCGATCCGGAGTGGGCCACCGAGTTCGTTGAGACCGGTGCGGTGGGCCGCGATCTGCCACAGTCCATCGAGGGTCTGGCGGGTGACCGTCCAGGTCTCCACCGCTCCCTGCACCACCGCCTCCTGGGGCGAAAGGCGCTTGAAATGCGGCGGCCCCTCAACGATGCCGAGCACGCCGCGCGCGCCGCCATGGCCGTCCGGAGTGCTGCCGATCTTGACGCGGAAGATGACGAGGTTGCCGCCGCGTTCGACGCTCAACCCGATATCCTTGCCGGGATTGGGTGCTACCTGACGCTGGATCTGGGTGAAATTCTTCACCGCAACGCCGCCGACATTGGTGATCACGTCACCGGGCTGGAGCTTCACCTGGGAGGCAGCGGAGCCCGGGACGATCTGGCCGATCACCGGCTCGGCGATCGGCTTGCCCACCACCATGAAGAGACCGATGAACAGCACGGCTGCGAGGATGAAATTGGCGATCGGCCCGGCGGCGATGACGATCATGCGCGACCAGACGGATTTTTCGTGGAAGGTCCGGCCTGGCTGCCAGGCGGCGCGCTCCTCCTCCGGCACGAGATCGGGCCGTTCCTGGCCGTGCAACTTGACGTAGCCGCCCAAGGGAATCCAGGCGAGTTTCCAGACCGTGCCGCGCTTGTCCGTCCAACGCGCGATCGCCTGCCCGAAGCCGATCGAGAAAGTCTCCACATGCACGCCGCGCCAGCGGGCGGCGAGGTAGTGGCCCATCTCGTGAACGAAGACGAGCACGCCGAGGACGACGGCGAAGGAAACGATGGTCCGGAGCAGGCTGACGAGGTCGTGCATAATCCTGGCTTCTACCCTTGGCCTGACCGATCAGGCGGCACGTGACAATATCAGAGCATCGGCGGCCTGCCGAGCGGCGGCATCAATCGCGATGATGGCGTCGAGATCCGGGGCAGGCAGCGGGCCCATGTCGTTCAGCACGGCTTCCACCGTGCCCACGATGTCGAGAAAGCCGATGCGCCGGGCGAGGAAGGCGGCGACCGCCACCTCGTTCGCGGCATTCATGATGGCGGGGGCGCCGCCGCCGGCCTCCAGCACCTCGCGTGCCAGACGCAGGGCCGGGAAACGCTCGGCATCGGGCTCCATGAAGTCCATCCGGGCCAGCGCCGCGAAATCCAGCCGCTTGGCACAGGTCGTCAGCCGCTCGGGCCAGCCCAGCGCATGAGCGATCGGGATATGCATGTCGGGCGCGCCGAGTTGGGCCAGCATGCTGCCGTCGGAATAGCAGACGATGCCATGAACCACCGACTGCGGATGGACGAGGACGTCGACCGCGGCACTCGGCAGGCGGAAAAGCCGCGCGGCCTCGATCACCTCCAGCGACTTGTTCATCATGGTCGCCGAATCGATGGTGATCTTGGCGCCCATGGACCACACCGGGTGCTTCAACGCCGCCTCCGGCGTGATCGCGGCCATGGCCTCCCGGCTCGTCTGGCGGAAGGGCCCGCCCGAGGCCGTCAGGATGATCCGCTCGACGCTGCGGGCATTGGCGGACTCCCAGCACTGGAAGATCGCATTGTGCTCGGAATCGACCGGCAGCAGCCGGACACCCGCCTCCGTCACCGCATCCATCATGATGTCTCCGGCCGAGACCAGCACCTCCTTGTTGGCGAAGGCGATGGCACCACCGCGGCGGATGGCGGCGAGCGTCGGATGAAGCCCCGCCATGCCGATGATCGCGGCCATGGTCCAGTCGGCCGTGAGGGTCGCCGCCTCGCGCACCGCATCGGCGCCGCCGGCGACCGCGATGCCGGTGCCGGCGAGCGCCTGCTCGAGCGCCGGTAGACCGGCCCGGTCATGGATCACCGCGATCTCGGGGCGGCAGGCCCGCGCCTGTTCGGCCAGAAGGGCCGTATTGCGGCCGGCGACCAAGGCGCGCACCCGGTAACGGTCGGGTTCCGCCAGGATGAGGTCCAGTGTCTGCGTGCCCACGCTCCCGGTACTGCCCAGGATGCTGATCGTCTTCATTGCCACAACCAAAATCCTTCCCCGATCGTCAGCGCCACAAGAGCGGCCATGGGCGCCGCCGTCAGCATCCCGTCAAGCCGATCGAGCAGACCGCCATGGCCGGGAATCGAACGGCCCGAATCCTTGACCCCGAAATGACGCTTCAAACCGCTTTCGAGCAAATCCCCAATCTGGGAGGCAATCCCGAGGAGCATCGATATCATAATGCAATGGAAAACCGGCAATCGCCCGCTGACGCCGGAGGCGACCGCCACGCCCACCAGGGAAGCGGCGACCAGGCCGCCCAAAGCCCCGGACCAGGTCTTGCCCGGCGAGATCGCGGGCGCGAGCTTGGGCCCGCCGACAAGGCGCCCCACGACATAGGCGCCGATGTCGCTCGCCCAGATGATCAGCACCAGAAAGAGCATGTCCCAGCGGCCGACCATCGGGTGATGGCGCAGCACGACCAGCGCGATGGCGGCGGGCGCCAGATAGACGAAACCAGCCGTCAGCCACACGGCCCGGGAGTCCCGGCCGAAGACCAGCCAGCCGACGAGCGTCAGCAGGACAGCGAGCAGGATCGCCGGCCCGGCGCCCAGCCCGTAGGTCACGAGCGGCACCGCCACCATGCCCAGCGGCAGCAGCATTTCAGGCCAGCCGCGCGCATCCGCCCGGCAGAGCCCGACCCATTCACCGGCACAGCCGGCCGCGCCGATCGCGATCAGCACGGCCCAGGCATCCCGCCCGAACCACAGGCAGGCGAGCGCCAAAGGCGCGAGGATCATCGCCGATCCTACTCGCTTGCCGAGGTCGCTCCACCGTGCCGAAACCATGGGCCTCGCCGCCCCTTCCCTACTGGGCTCCGGCAGATCGGCCGCCGGGGGCTCAGGTGACACGCGCACCGTATCGACGTTCACGCCGGGAGAATTCCGCAAGCGCTGCCGCAAGATGCGCGGCATCGAAATCCGGCCATAGCACATCCATGAAGACGAGCTCGGCATAAGCACATTGCCAAAGCAGGAAGTTGGACAGCCGCCGCTCGCCGCTGGTGCGGATCAGAAGGTCCGGGTCGGGCATGGCGGCGGTCGACAGGAAACGGGCGAAGCCCTCCTCGTCCAGGTCCCGGATATCGATGGCGCCACTCTGCGCGGCTTCCGCCATGGCGCGCGCCGCGGCGACGATTTCGGACCGGCCACCATAAGACAGGGCGAGCGTGAGATTGAGGCGCGTGCCCGCCGCGGTCTTGCTTTCTGCCGCTTCGAGCTCGGCGCGAAGGTCGGGCGAGAAGCGTTCGCGATCCCCGATCACACGGAAACGCACGCCGTTCTTCGTGAGATCGGCGACTTCGCTGCGCAGATACTGGCGCAGCAGACCGGTCAGCTCCATGACCTCGCCTTCCGGACGGCGCCAGTTCTCGCTACTGAAGGCGAAGAGCGTCAGCCATTCGACGCCTTGGTCAATCGCCGCCTCGATGCACCGCCGCACGGCCTTGGCACCGGCACGATGGCCGGCGACGCGCGGCATGCCGCGCGCCTTGGCCCAGCGGCCATTGCCATCCATGATGAGCGCGACATGCCGCGGCACGGCTGCCCCGTTTCTCACCACCCTCTCGGCGGCATCAGGGGAATCGGCGGCCCTTTCAGGGGACGCGGCGCGGTTCATGAACGGGCGATCTCACACCTGGCGGATTTCGCGGTCTTTATCGACCGCGAGTTCGTCGATTCTCTTGACGTAGCTATCGGTGAGCTTCTGCACCTCACCCGACCAGTCCTCCGCCTCATCCTTGCTGATTTCGCTCTTCTTTTCGAAACCCTTGATCTGCTCCATGCCGTCGCGCCGCACAGCCCGCACGGCGATGCGCGCGCTTTCCGCATAGCGATTGGCGGCCTTGGCAAGCTCCACGCGACGCTCAGCGGTGAGCTGCGGAATAGGCACGCGCACCGTCTGGCCGTCCGCACCCGGATTGAGGCCGAGGCCGGAGTCGCGGATTGCGGCGACCACGGAATTGACCAGGCTGCGGTCCCAGACCTGGACCGTGATCATCCGGGCCTCCGGCACGGCGATGGTGCCGACCTGCGTCAGCGGGGTCATCGTGCCATAGGCTTCGACACGGATCGGCTCGAGCAGCGCCGGGCTCGCACGGCCGGTGCGCAGGCCGCTTTGGTCTTTGCGCAGGGTCTCGACCGCGCCTTCCATGCGACGGGTCAGGTCTTGCTTGAGGGAAGTCAGGTCAGCGGGCACAGGCCCCTCCTTCGTCAAACGTCGCGTATGATCGTATAGGCACCCTCGCCGCGCATGGCGGAAGCGAAAGCGCCCGGGCGATGCAGGTTGAAGACCAGGATCGGCAGCTTGCTCTCGCGGGCAAGGCTGATCGCCGCCGCATCCATGACGCTCAGATCCTGGGAGAGAACCTCGAGATAGGTCAGGGTCTCGAAGCGCCTGGCATCCGCCACCTTCTTCGGGTCGGCCGAATAGACGCCATCGACCTGGGTGCCCTTGAGGAGCGCCTCGCAGCCCATCTCGGCGGCGCGCAGTGCGGCCGCCGTATCGGTCGTGAAGAAGGGATTGCCTGTACCTGCCGCGAAGATCACGATCCGCCCCTTCTCCATATGCCGCTGCGCGCGACGCCGGATATAGGGCTCGCACAGACTGGCCATGGGGATGGCGGACTGCACGCGGGTCGGCAGCCCCGCAAGTTCCAGTGCGCTCTGCATGGCAAGCGCGTTCATCACCGTCGCCAGCATGCCCATGTAGTCGGCCTGGGCGCGGTCCATGCCGGCGGCCGCCCCCTTCATGCCGCGGAAGATATTGCCGCCGCCGATCACCACGCAGACCTCGACGCCCATGGCGATGACGGAACCAATGTCCTGGGCGATCTGCTTCACCGTGTTCGAGTCGAGGCCGTACTCGCCCGGGCCCATCAGCGCCTCGCCCGAGAGCTTGAGCAACACGCGCTTGTAGAGAGGCTGAGGGTTCATTTTATCCTTGGGAGTCTGTCGTGAACCGCGGCCACAGGCTGCCGCATCGCTTCGGCGAGGTAAGACCGCCGCACCCTAGAGATAGGGCTGAACCGCCACAAGTATCAGTTCCCGCGGCGAAGGTGCCCCTACCGGTAGCGCAGGGCCAACTGGGCCGTAAAATTGCGAGGGGCGACGGCACCGTCTTGCCCCTCGCTTTATCGGATCAGACGCCGGCCGTCGCCGCCACTTCGGCGGCAAAGTCGGTGACTTCCTTCTCAATCCCTTCGCCGAGCTGGAAGCGGGTGAAGCCCACCAGCTTGGCGCCGGTCTTCTCCACCACGGCGCGCACGCGGCTCTCGCCGTCATGCACCCAGACCTGCTCCAGCAGCACCACCTCTTCGTAGTATTTGCGGATACGGCCATCGACCATCTTCTCGATGATCGCTTCCGGCTTGCCGGAGGCCCGCGCCTGCTCGCTCAGCACCGCACGCTCGCGGTCGAGCGCCGCGGGGTCGACCGCATCGATGTCGAGCGCATCGGGGCGGGTCGCCGCGACATGCATGCCCACCTGGCGGCCCAACGTCTCCAAACCTTCAAGTTCGCTCGCAGCTTCGAGGGCGACCAGCACGCCGATCTTGCCGAGACCCGGCTTCAGCGCGCTGTGGACATAGGTCGCGACCACGCCCGAGGGCACCCGCAGCACGCGGGCGCGGCGGATCGTCATGTTCTCGCCGATCGTCGCGACGAGCTGCGTCAACTGGTCGGCAACCGTGTGACTCGTGCCCGGGAACGAGGCGGCCTTGATGGCCTCCACGTCCTCACCGATCTCGAGCGCGATCTTGGCCACCGTCTCGACGAAATCCTGGAAGGTCTCGTTGCGGGCCACGAAGTCGGTCTCGGCATTGACCTCGACCATGGCGGCAACGTTCGGCGCGCTGGCGACGCCGATCAGGCCTTCGGCAGCGACGCGGCCGGACTTCTTGGCCGCGGCGGAGAGGCCCTTCTTGCGCAGCCAGTCAATCGCCGCGTCGAGATCGCCACCCGTCTCGTTCAGCGCCTTCTTGCAGTCCATCATGCCGGCGCCGCTCTTCTCGCGCAGGTCTTTCACCAGCGCGGCTGTGATCTCGGCCATCATCGATCTCCGTGTGATGAGGCAGCGCCGGAGAGCGGCGCCACCGTCTGATTCTCTAGGCGGACCTTTATATCGGCCCCGAACATCCAGAGAAGGCCCGAAGGCCTTGCGTCATAAAGCCGAAACACCGGGCGCCGTCCGACACCCGGTGTTTGGCGGAAGGCGTCAGCCCTCGACGGGCACCGCCACGTCGGCCATGGCCTCGTCCTCGGCCGGCACCACGGCGGAGGGGAGCTCCTCGGCAGCACCGACGTCGCGGCCGGAAGCCGCCATCTCGGCGCTGATGCCATCGAGCACCGCGTTGGAGACAAGGTCGCAATAAAGCATGATGGCGCGGATCGCGTCGTCATTACCCGGGATCGGATAGGTCACGCCATGCGGATCGGAGTTGCTGTCGAGGACGGCAACAACCGGGATGCCAAGCTTGTTGGCTTCCTGAACGGCGAGCTTTTCCTTGTTGGTGTCGATGATGAAGAGGATGTCGGGCAGGCCGCCCATTTCCTTGATGCCACCCAGCGCGCGCTCCAACTTCTCCTGGTCGCGCGTAATCTCGAGCACTTCCTTCTTCGTCAGGCCCTGGGTGTCACCGGCCACCAGCTCTTCGATCTGGCGCAGACGCTTGATGCTGGCCGTGATCGTCTTCCAGTTGGTGAGCATGCCGCCCAACCAGCGGTGATTGACGTAATACTGGCCGCAACGGCGGGCAGCCTCGGCCACGGGCTCGGCCGCCGCGCGCTTGGTGCCGACGAAAAGCACACGGCCGCCATTGGCCGTCGTGTCGCGCAGCGCGCGCAGGGCGCGGTCCAGCATCGGCACGGTCTGCTGCAGGTCGATGATGTGAACCTGGTTGCGGACGCCGAAGAGATAGGGCGCCATCGCCGGGTTCCAGCGGCGGGTGTGGTGACCAAAGTGAACGCCGGCTTCCAACAGCTGGCGCAGAGTGAATTCGGGCATCGCCATCGGCGTGCTCCTTTCCTGTCGTCCGGTTGATCCCTCCGCGGGGCGGAGCCGTTAAGCACCGGACTCGGTCCATTTCGACCGAGAAAGGCGCCCCGCGTGCGAATTTGCTCCCCGTCCGACAAATCGGGCGGGAAACGGCGCTGCTATCGCGCATCAGTCCTGCTATTGCAAGCCAAAGCCGCTGCACGGGACCGCCGGGCAGCCATTCGCGCCGGGGCGCGCCTCACGCTCACGCAGCTGTGCATGCCCGTCCTCGGGGCACTACCGGTTAAATAGCAATCCAATGAGTTCGGGAACGGAGCCGTCCGCCGTGCACAATTCCGGAGAAGGCGGGGCCACCCGACACAGAGGCCCAGGCGCCGGCCTCTCGCCCGCCGCACAACCCGGCTGCGCCGGCGCCTGCGGCGCGACCTTTTCGACCCCCTTCACAATGGCCTTCCAACCCATCGTCGATATCACCGAGCAGCGGATCGTCGCGCATGAGGCCCTGGTCCGGGGCCCGGGCGGGGAAAGTGCGGCGAGCATCCTGGCGGCCGTGACGCCCGACACGCTCTATGCCTTCGATCAGGCCTGCCGGACGAAGGCGATCGAACTCGCCGTGCGCCTTGGCCTGCCCGCGCGGCTCAACATCAATTTTCTGCCCAATGCCGTCTATGAGCCGCTTGCCTGTATCCAGGCGACGCTCGCGGCCGCGCACCGCAGCGGCCTGGCCCTGGATCGACTGACGTTCGAGATGGTCGAGACGGAGGATGTCGCAGCGCCGGGCCATCTGCGCCGCATCGTGGAAACCTACCGGCAGATCGGCTTCCGGATTGCTCTGGACGATTACGGCACGGGCCATTCTGGCCTGCTGCGACTGTCCGAACTCCGGCCGGACAGCATCAAGGTGGATCGCCAGCTTGTCGCCGGCATTTCGGAAGTTCGCATGCACCAGGCGATGATGCGCGCCGTCCTGGGCTTCTGCGAGGAGGTCGGGATCGAAGCCATCTTCGAGGGGGTTGAAACCGAGGCGGAAGTGCGGACGCTTCAAGCCCTCGGCGCCCGCTATATGCAAGGCTTTCATTTCGCGCGGCCGGCGCTGGAGCGGATGGGGACGGTGGCGGAAATCACCTGGCCCGAACTGCACGGCACGCAGGGCTGACGGCCATGCTGTTCGTTGAGTTTTGGTTCGGCGCACGTCAGAGTGTCGTTCGATGAATATCGAACATTCCCCCCTGCGGATCAGCATTCTCGACCAGGCTCCCATCGCGGCGGGCGGCACTGGCGGCCGGGCGCTGCACCAGGTGGTCGACCTTGCGCGCCTCGCAGACCGGGCGGGCTTCCATCGCTTCTGGATCGCCGAACATCACGCGACCCCCGGCCTCGCCTCCGCAAGCCCCGAGGTGCTGATCGGGCCGGTCGCGATGTCAACCGAACGAATCAGGGTCGGCACCGGCGGTGTCATGCTGCCCCATTACAGCCCCTTCAAGGTGGCCGAGACTTTCAGCATGCTGGCGGGCATGTTCCCGGGCCGCATCGATCTCGGCCTTGGCCGCGCCCCGGGCTCGGACGGCCGCACGGCCTATGCGCTGCAGCGAGACCGGCGCGAGCGCGCACCGGATGATTTCCCCCAGGCCCTGGCGGAACTGCTCGGCTATCTCGACGGCGCCATCCCTGAGAGCCATCCCTTCGCCTATCTGCAGAAAACCCTTCCGGGTGGGGCCGAGAGACCGGCGCCCTGGCTGCTCGGCACCTCGCCCGATAGCGCCGCCTGGGCTGCCGAGCTCGGGCTGCCCTATTGCATCGCGGATTTCATCAATCCCAACGCCGCAGAACTCGCGAACCACTATCGCCTCGCCTTCAAGCCCAATCCGCAGCGCGGCATGGAGACGCCAAAGGTCATGGTGGCCGTGTGGTCGATCACCGCCGACACGCATGAGGAGGCCGAGCGGCTCGCCGCTTCCTCCCGCATGCTCTTCCGGCTGCTGCATCGCGGCCAGCTCATCGCGGTGCCCTCGCCCGAGGAAGCGCTGCGCTTTCTCGGCGAAGACCAGGCCCTCGTCTCCCGCTCCCGGCGCATGGTCCTCGGCACGAAGGCAGAGGTCCGCGCGGGATTGGAAGCGGTGGCCGCCGATTACGGGGCGGAAGAGATCATGGTCGTCAATATCCTCTACGACCATGCCGCGCGGTTGCGCTCCTATGCCCTGCTGGCGGAGGCTTTCGGCCTCACAGCATGAGGCTGGCGGCGTCGAAGCCGTTGGGCAGCACGCCGCTTGGCCGGATCAGATCGTAAGGCTCCCGCGGCAGGAAGCGCGCACTGCCAGGCTCGGCCGTCACTCTATCGTCTTTCATCACCACGCGTCCGCGCGCCAGCGTCATCCGCGGCCAGCCGGTGACCTTCAGCCCCTCGTAGGGCGTGTAGTCGATGGCATGCTGCATGAGGTCGTTCGTGATGGTCACCTCGCGGCCAGCATCCCAGAGCACGAGATCGGCATCCGCCCCCGGCGCGATGGTGCCCTTGCGGGGATAGAGGCCGAAGAGCTTGGCCGGGTTCACCGCCGTCAGCCGCACGAAGGTCTGCACATCGATGCGGCCCTTCGACACCCCCTCGCTGAAGACGATGGGCAAGCGGGCGGCCAGCCCGGGGACACCATTCGGAATGCGGGTGAAGGGCACGTCGGTTCCGTTCTTCTGCTTGCCCGCACCGTCCCGGTAGAAGCTGTGGCCGCTGTGGTCGGAGGAGATGACGTCAATCGTCCCGGCGCGGATCGCCTCCCACAGGCCCGCACTCTCGGCTGGCCCGCGGGGCGCCGGACTGCAGATGAACTTCGCACCCTCGAAACCCGGCCGGTCCATGTCGGCGGCCTGCAGCACGAGATATTGCGGGCAGGTCTCGCCCCAGACCTTCAGCCCCCGCGCCCGGGCGGCGGCAATCTCGGCCGCCGGCTCCGGCCCCGAGACGTGGAAGATCTGGATCGGCTGGTCGACGAGTTCGGCGAGCGCAATGGCGCGATGCGTCGCCTCGCGCTCGATCACCGTCGGCCGCGCCCAGGCATGGTATTTCGGCGCGGTGAGGCCGGCGCGGAGCAGCGCTTCCGTCAACCAGGCGATGGCGTCGTAATTCTCGGCGTGAACGGTGACGAGCGCGCCCGCACGCCGGGCGGCGGCCAAAACGCGCAGATACTGCCGGTCGTCCACCCGCACGTCGTCATAGGTCAGGAAGACTTTCAGGCTGCGGATGCCGGACGCGACGACCGCCGGGATATCCTCGGCTACCACAGCATCAGAGGGATCGTTGATGATCTGGTGGAAGCTGTAATCCACCATGCCGCGCTGGGCGCGCCGGTGATATTCCTCGACCACCGGCCCGAGCCGCTGCCCCTTGAACTGGGCCGCGAAGGTGATGACGCTGGTCGTGCCCCCGGCGAAGCAGGCGGCGGAGGCATGGGTGAAACTGTCCTCGTAGGAGGAGCCGTCCGGCTCCAACTGCTCGATATGGCAGTGGGTATCGACGCCGCCGGGCAGAACAAGAAGCCCGCCGGCATCGATCACCTCGGCGCCATCGGTCGGCAGGTCGAGGCCGACATCCGCCACGATCTCGCCCTTGATGCCGATATCGGCGCGGATCGTGTCGCTTCCCGTAACGATCACTCCCCCGCGAATGACACGATCAAAATCAGGCACAGCTTCCCCCCAGCGTTACGCTCGCCGAAGATACTGCACCGCAGATTGCCCATCCCTGCAAGCGCCGGGAAGCCGGGCTAGTTGCCGCTCCCTCCGCGTTGGCTCGGCGCCCCGGCCTGGGGCGGCCGGGGAATCTCGCCGCCACCGGCGCCGCCGCGCTGAGACGGCGGCGGCGGATTGCCGCCCCCTCCGCCATGCCAGCCGCCACCGCCCTGTGGCGGGGGTGGGGGCGGCGGATGACCGCCACCACCGTTCCATCCACCCGGCGGCGGGTGGCCGCCCCCGCCGTTCCAACCGCCCGGCGGCGGATGACCGCCACCACCGTTCCAACCGCCCGGCGGCGGATGGCCGCCATTCCAGCCTCCCGGAGGCGGGTGGCCCCCGTTCCAGCCTCCAGGGGGCGGGGGCGGCGGCGGGTGGCCATACCCGCCCCCGCCCCAATAGCCACCGCCGCCCACGATCACGGGAGCGCCGGGATAGACGGTCGTGTAGCCTGGGTACGCGTCATACCCGCCATAACTCTGGCCGGAATAACCATAGCCGGTCGAGCCATAGGGATAGTAGCAGCCGCCCAGTGCCACGACAGCCACGCTGGCGAGGCTTGCGCGGGCCAGCCGGGACAGTTTCAGGGTCATAACCAAGCCTCTCCGATCATCGCGCGGCATTCATGCCTGCAGTCTCGAAGATGGGATCGAAGTGGGGCTTTTTCACGCCCTCCTCGCGGCCTGACCACGGCGCGCCGATCCTGCCCCCTTTCTTCCGCATGGCTTGGCGCTCGATGCTGAATGCTCGACGCTCGACGCTCGATTGGGTCACGGCTCTGCGGGAATCCGCCAGCCTGGAGGTCAAGACCGCCGCCCGATCGGTTGACATTGCATCTGCGCGGCCCATCCCGGCGCTAGATGCGTCGCGGCACGCCGGGTTTCAGGGATGAGACGACGACACAAGGGGCGAACCGGATCTCGCGCGGCGCAGCGTCGGTGTTCTCGGCCTTCTGCATGATTCCAGGCTCGCCCGCATGTTCCCCAATCGTATCGTCTTGGCAGGCGGCCTGAGCCGGCCCGGAGCGTTTCTCGTTCCCGCGCGCCGTGCCGCGCGCCATCAACTTTCCAGGAGCCTTTCTCCTGCCACAAGGCAGGGCCGGATTCCGCCTCAAATAGGGACCACCGAAGGCGAGCCCGCCCAGAACGGGCATCGCCAACCGAGGAACCGCAAGGTAGTCATCCGATGAGCGTGCCCTTCAAATGGTCGCTTCTGCCGACCGTCATCGCCACGGCCGGCCTGCTCGCCGGCGATCTCGCCGTGAGCCGCCCCGCCCATGCGCAGACGGCCGCGCCCCCGGCTCCGCCCGGCGCCGATGCGCCCCAGCCGGTGGATGCCGGAGACCCGCCCGCACGCGTCGGTTGGCTTTCCAATCTGTCGGGTGCGGTCTCATTCCATAGCGCGAGCCAGGATCAGTGGACGACGGCAACGCAGAACTATCCGATCGCCACCGGTGACGCAGTCTGGACTCAACCGCAGGCCCAGGCCTCGATCATGGTGGATGCCAGCCGCATCGCTTTGAACGGAGGCACCGAGCTTACGGCACAGGAGATTGACCAGACCACCATGACCGCCGTGCTGTCGCAGGGCGAGGTCTTTCTCAATCTGGTCGCGATGCGGCCCGGGCAAAGCGTGGTGATCGAAACACCGCGCGGCACCGCCCAGATCACCAGCAACGGCCGCTACGAAATCTATGCCGGGGACAGCAGCACGCCCACCTATGTCACGGCAGTCACCGGTGCCGCGCAATTCACCGGCCCCGGCCTGAACACGCCGCAGGCCGTGGGCGCGCAGCAGACGCTCGTCGTCTCGGGCACCGATCCGGTGCAGGCGCAGCTCGGCGCCCTCCAGCAGGACCAGTTCCTGACAGCCATGCTGCAGCAGATCGCGCCGCCCCCGCCGCCAACCAACGTGGCACCGCCGCCCGTGGTCTCCGCAATGACCGGGGCAAGTGTTCTCTCTCAATACGGCAGCTGGTCGAGCGAGCCCGATGCCGGCACCGTCTGGTTCCCGCAGGTCGCCTCCTCCTGGGTCCCCTACCGCGACGGACGCTGGGCCTATGTGCAGCCCTGGGGCTGGACCTGGGTGGACAACGCACCTTGGGGCTTCGCGCCCTTCCATTACGGCCGCTGGTCCGAGTTCAATGGCCGCTGGGGCTGGGTGCCGGCGCCGGCTGCGGCCGGCGTGAATTATGCGGATTACCAGCCCGTCTATGCCCCTGCCCTTGTGACCTTCCTGGGCGCGGCCGTCGGGGCCGCCACGGCCGCGGCCTTTGCCTCGGGCAGCATCGGCTGGGCGCCGCTCGGCCTGCGCGATCCCTACTACCCGCCCTATCGCGTCACGCCGCGCTATTTTGGCGCCTATAACCGACCTTACGTGGAGAATTACAACCAGTTCTACCAGCGTAACGTGACCGTGGTGAACAACCGCATCACCTATCGCAATGTCGAGATCAACAACGCGCCGCGCGGGCCGCAGGGTGAGAACTTCGCGAGGCGGGGTGCCACTTTCGTCCCGCGCGAGGCGATGCTGGACTCCCGCCCCGTCGCGGGTGTCGCGCGCCCCTTGCCGCAGGGCGCGCGGGTTCAGCCGTTCCACCCCGGCGCTCCGCAGGGGCTGCCGCGGCCGACGGCCGCGACCTGGGGTGTGACCCCCGCCATGGCGCAGCGTGAACATCTGGAAGCAGGCCCGGCCGGCGGCGGCCCGCGTGCCCCAGCGCCGGGTCCGGCCATCCGGCCAATGCAAGGCGCCCACTTTGCCCCCGGAGCCCGGCCCGCACCGCCGCCCCTCGTCGCCCATGCCGCCGAAAGGCCGGGTTTTCAGGCCGGGCCTGCCCATGGCACACCTGTGCCGGGTGCAGCTCAGCCGGGGGCACCCCAGCCGGGGGCGCCCCAACCGCGGGCCCTGCCGCCCCTCCCCCGCGTCGAAGCCCATCCCGGCAATGCCCAACCGCTCAATGCCCAGGCGGGCGGCCCTCAGCCCGGGGAGGCAAGGCCCGCGGGTGTACGGCCCGCCGGGGCACCGCCCAGTGGCGTGCCGCAGGCCCCATTTCATGGAACCGCCCAAGGACCAGGCAACGGCCCCGGCCAGGTCCACGGTCCCGATCAACACGGGCCTGCCCCGCAAGCCCCTCATGTGCCGCAACCCCGACCGGCGCCTCAGGCGCGCCCGGCTCCCGCACCACAACAGGCGCCGCAGGCACCCCGTCCGCAGCCAACCCCCCATGCCCAGGCGCCGCGACCGGCACCACGACCGGCACCGCAAATGCAGGCGCCCCGTCCGGCCCCGCATGTCGAAGCCCCGAGGCCCGCTCCTCATGTTCAGGCACCGCGTCCCGCGCCCCGTGCCGAAGCGCCGCGGCCGGCTCCGCATGTCCAGGCGCCGCATCCAGCGCCCCATCCCCCACCGCAGGGCCATGCGCCACAGCAAAACGTACGACCTCCGAAATAGTCCCTCCGCCGGCTTTTTGCGCATCTCCGCGCCGGGCTGGCGGATTTACACGAAACTGTACCCTGGCTGGCGCTGGCTTCCGCCCCCTCATCACGATATCGTCCGCCTGAACATTGCCATGAGGAGGCTCGAATGCAGCTCGGTGTGATCGGCTTGGGACGGATGGGCGGCAACATCGCCCGGCGCCTGATGAACAACGGCCACCAAGTCGCGGTCTTCGACGTGAATCCCGCGAATGTCGATGCCCTCGCCAAGGAGAAGGCGATCCCCGCGCACTCCCTGAAGGATCTCGTTCAGGCTCTGGCCAAGCCCCGCGCAGTCTGGGTCATGCTGCCCGCCGGCGACATCACCGAGAAGACGATCCAGACCCTCACCACCATCCTGGAGCCGGGCGACATCATCATCGACGGTGGCAATACCTTCTATAAGGACGACATCCGCCGGGCGAAGGCGCTGCGGGAGAAAGACCTGCACTATGTCGATGTCGGCACCTCCGGCGGTGTCTGGGGCGTCGAGCGCGGCTACTGCATGATGATCGGCGGCGAGAAGGCGATCGTCGACCATCTCGACCCGATCTTTGCCACCCTCGCCCCCGGCCTCGGCAATATCGAGCGCACGCCGGAGTTCAAGGGCGATACCCGTGCCGAGCACGGCTATATCCATTCCGGCCCTGCCGGTGCCGGCCATTTCGTGAAAATGGTGCATAACGGCATCGAATACGGGCTGATGCAGGCCTATGCCGAAGGCTTCGACATCCTGCGCGGCAAGGACTCGGACAAGCTGCCCGAGGAAGAGCGCTATTCCCTTGAGCTCGGCGATATCGCCGAAGTTTGGCGCCGCGGCAGCGTCGTCTCCTCCTGGCTGCTCGACCTCACCGCCATGTCCCTCAACGAGAGCCCGAACCTCGATGAGTTCACCGGCAAGGTCGATGATTCCGGCGAAGGCCGTTGGACCATCAACGCAGCCATCGAGGAATCGGTTTCCGCCGAAGTGCTCACCGCGGCACTCTTCACCCGCTTCCGCTCCCGCATCGGCAACAGCTTCGGCGAAAAGCTGCTCTCCGCGATGCGCAACAAGTTCGGCGGCCATATCGAAGGCCATAGCGTAGCGCCGACGGTGAAGGAATGAGCGCGGCGGGCAAGAACTCGCGCCAACCCCCCGTCGCGCCGCCATGCGCGATGGTGATCTTCGGTGCCGCGGGTGATCTGACGAAACGCCTCGTCATGCCCGCGCTCTACAACCTCTCCTGCTCCGGGCTGCTGCCCAAGAACTTCGCCGTCATCGGCGTCGATCTCGTGCAGCAGGACGCCGAGACCTGGCAGAAAACGCTGCATGACTTCCTGATCTCGTCGCTCAAGAAGGGCGGCGAGGGCACGGAACCGGGCGAGGTCATCAACGAGCAGGCCTGGAAACGTCTCAGCGATTCCATGAGCTACATGCCGGGCAACCTGTCGGACGACGCCGCGTTCGAGACCTTGCGCGACAAGCTCGAAGAGATCGACCGCGAAAAGGGCCTCGGCGGCAATGTGCTTTTTTACCTCGCGGTGGCCGAGCGATTCTTCGGCCCGACGGTCGAGCATCTCGGCCGCGCCGGCCTGACCGTTGAGGAGGGCGACTCCTGGCGCCGGGTCGTCATCGAAAAGCCCTTTGGCCACGACCTCGCCTCCGCCATCGCCCTCGACAAGCAGGTGCTCTCGGTCCTCAAGGAAAATCAGGTCTACCGGATTGACCACTTCCTGGGGAAGGAGACGGTGCAGAACATCATGGCGCTCCGTTTCGCCAACGGACTCTTCGAACCGCTGTGGAACCGGGACCGAATCGACCATGTGCAGATCACGGTCGCCGAAATCGTGGGCGTGGAGCGGCGCGGCAAGTTCTACGAAAGCACCGGCGCGCTGCGGGACATGGTGCCCAACCACGTCTTCCAGCTCCTCGCGATGACGGCGATGGAGGCGCCAGCGGCCTTCGACGCGGATTCCATCCGCGCCAAGAAGGCGGAAGTCTTCACCTCCATGCACCAACTGTCCCCCGGTGACGCGGTGCGTGGCCAATATGCGGCTGGGACAATCAATGACGCTCCCGTTCCAGCCTATCGGGACGAGCCGGACGTTTCCCATACCAGCGTCACCGAGACCTTCGTCGCGATGAAGCTCGGCATCGACAATTGGCGCTGGGCGGGCGTGCCCTTCTATCTCCGCACCGGCAAACGGATGAGCAAGCGGAAGACGGAGATCGCGATCCGCTTCAAGGAAGCGCCTTTCGCGATGTTCCGCGATACGCGCGTGGATGCGCTGGGCGACAACTGGCTGATCATCTCGATCCAGCCGGAGGAAGGCATCCGCCTGCAGTTCAACGCCAAGCGCCCAGGGCCCACGCTGACCTTCGAACGCGTCGCCATGGATTTCAAATATGACGACTGGTTCAAGCAGGCGCCGGCGACCGGCTATGAGACGCTGATCTTCGACTGCTTCATCGGCGACGCGACGCTCTTTCAGCGCGCCGACCAGTTGGAGACCGCCTGGAAAATCGTGCAACCCGTGGTGGACGATTGGGCAGCGCATGATGCCGCCTTCCCGAACTACGCCGCAGGTTCGGCGGGGCCGGAGGAAGCGAATCAGCTTCTGGAACGGGAGGGCCGCTTTTGGCTGCCGATCTGACCGACGCCCCTGCACCGGCGGAAGAGCCGGCGGTGCAGAACATCCTCTCGATCGATATCGGGGGCACGGGCCTCAAGGCCTCGGTCATCGACCGCCACGGCACGATGATCGCGGACAAGGTGCGGGTGCCGACCCCCCACCCGTCCCCACCCGGCGTGCTGGTGGAGGCCATCGCCACGCTCGTGAAGCCGCTGCCGCATTTCGACCGCGTGGCGATTGGCTTTCCGGGCGCGGTGCGGGCCAATATCATCCTGACGGCACCGCATCTCGGCGAGGAGATTTGGCACGGTGTCGATCTCGCAGCCCTGGTCTCCCAGCGCCTGGGCGGCGTGCCCACCAAGATCGTCAACGATGCCGAAATGCAGGGCCTGGCCGTCATCAAGGGCCAGGGCCTTGAATTCATCCTGACGCTCGGCACCGGCTGCGGCACGGGCATCTTCTACAATGGAGAGCTCGCGCCCCATCTCGAACTCTCCACGCACCCGATCCACAAGAAGTACACGTACGACACCTATGTCGGGAACGCGGCTTTCGAGACGATGGGCAAGAAGCGTTGGAACAAGCGCGTGGAGCGGGTCATTGCCCTGCTGCGCAGCCTCACCCATTTCGACCATCTCTATATCGGCGGCGGCAATTCGAAGCATGTGACGCTTGATCTGCCGACCTCCGTCTCCCTCGTCTCGAACGAGGCGGGTATCGACGGCGGTGCCGCACTCTGGTCCCCCCGCAAGGGGCGCCATCCGGAATACGATATCGGCGCCTGAATGGCTGCTCGGCGGTTCAGCCGGGCGGCAGGGCGCGGCCGATGGAACTGTAGTTGAAGCCCGCGGCGCGCATCGCCGCGGGATCGAAGATGTTCCTGAGATCGACGATGACGCGGCCCCGCATGAGGCTCTCCAGACGCGCCGGGCTCACGGCGCGGA
>NZ_DATJJK010000089.1:0-20187 GCF_035492295.1 Acidisoma sp.
CGCGAAAGCTTGCGTGGTCAAGCCGGTCGCGCAGCCGAAAGTATTCGCCGATGGCGGGCAGCATCCAGGGATTGCCGGTATAGAAGGGACGGGTGCGGAAGGGCGGCGTCTCGAAGGCGGAAGGCTCCGCGCGGCCGAGCATGCGCAGCGCAGTGCGGTGGCCGAGCCAGGAGGCCATGGCGACCCCCGAGCCGCAATAGCCCATGGCATAATCCACGCCGTCCTTCTGCCCGGCATGGGGCAGGAAATCGAAGGTGAAGCCCACGAAGCCGCCCCAGCAATGGCTGATCTTCACCGCTGACAATTGCGGGAAGACCAGCAGCATCATGGCCCGCAGCCGGCGCGCCGTCTCGTCATGCGCGATCGGCACGAAGGTCGCGCGACCGCCATAGATGATCCGGCGTCCGTCCGGCGAGGGGCGGAAATAGCTCAGGATGCGCCTGGTATCGTTGATGATGGCGCCAGTCGGGAACAGCTCCGCCATCCTTGCCTCGCCCAGTTCCTCAGTCGCAATGATGGAGCTTTGCATCGGCAGGATGCGGCGGCGGAACCAGCCGAGCGAGCGCGAGGTATAGCCGTTCGTCGCCATCAGCACTTTCCGGGCGGTGACCGGCCCGCGCGTTGTCGCGAGGCGGAACTGCTCCCCGGCGCGAGCAACCTCGGTGACGCGGCAACCCTCGATAAAGGCCACGCCGCGCGCGACAGCGGCCTCCGCCAGACCGCGATGATAGCGCGCCGGATGGATGGAGGCGGCGCCTTCGAGCAGCCTGCCGCCCTGGTAATGGGTGGTGGCGATATAGCGGCCCTGCTCGGCGCAGGGCACCATGCGCATGGCGGCGCCCTGCCGCTGATACTGGCCGATGGACTGTTCGAGCGCCGCGTAATGCCGGTCGGTATAGGCGCCCAGAAAATGATCGCCGATGCGAAAGCCGCAATCGAGGGCGAAGCGCGCGACCTGGGCTGCCATGAAGGGTACCAGCCCCTCGGCCTCCGCGCACATGCGGTCGGCGATCTCAGGCCCGAAGAGCTTCGCCAGATGTTCGGGCGATTCGTGAAGGTGGCCGGTGATCATGCCGCCGTTGCGCGTGCTGGCGCCGAAGCCCGCGCTCTCGGCCTCGATCACCAGAACCCGGTGTCCGGCTTCGGCGAATTCGAGCGCGGCCGAGAGGCCGGTGAAGCCGCTGCCGACGACCGCGAGATCAAAAACCGTCCCGTCCGGCTGCCATGGCGGGAGGCCCGCGACCCGCGCATCCCACCAATAAGGCGTGCCGTCCGCGCGATAGGAGGACGTGAAGATGTCGGACATCGCGAAGCCCTTTTCGGGTGCCGGTCGTCTCGTCACCCGGAAGGGGTAGCGCCATCACGGCTGTCCCGGAAAGGGGATCACGGACGCGCCAGCTTGTCCATGGCGCGCCGTGTCCGCCCAGATCAGGCGGGTAGGATCAGGCGGGGTCGAGGATGTATTTCTTCGGAATTGCCGCACCCACCGTGTATTTCGGATCGACGAAATTGCCCAGCCGTACGCGGCCGCACTGGCTGAGAAGCATATACGCATCCCATTGGTCGAAGCGGTATTCGGCGGCCATCCAGCGCACCAACTCGCGGTAGGCGATGCGGGTTGCGTCCTCCAGCGGCCGGGCGGAGCCGATCGCCATGATGAACTCCTCCTTCTCCATGCGCGGCCATTCGATCGCCCAGTTCTTGATCAGATCGACGCGGATGGTGGTGATCGTCTCATGCTCCACCGCCACGCCGCAGACCTCGCCATCGCCTTGGCAGGCATGGGCATCGCCAATGAAGAGTCTCGCGCCCGGGGAGCGGACGGGCAGGTAGGTGATGCTGCCAGGCCCCATATCCGGCAGGTCCATATTGCCGCCATGCTGGTCCGGCGTCAGGGAATTGATGCTGTCGATTTCGGGTGACAGGCTGAGCGTGCCGATATGGGGGTTGTAGGGCAGGGTTACGCGGTCGCTCCAGAGCACGCGCTTCTCGTCGAGATTAATCTTGCGCACGATCTCCGGCAGCGGATTGTTGAGCGTTGCCGTATAGGTGGTTCCTGTCAGCGCGCCGAATTCCGGGATCATGCAGCAGGTGCCACGGGGGTTCTGGCCGCGCGGGACCATGCTCTCGATATGGACGGCGATGACATCGCCCTTCTCCGCACCCTCGATCATGATCGGGCCGTTCTGCGGATTGAGGAAGGGCATGCGCAGCTTCTGCGTCGGCATGTCCTGCTCGGTCTTGATCGCGCCCTCGAAGGCATCCCGCGTCTCGACGACGATGCGGTCTCCGGGCTTGACCGAAAGAACGGGCGAGGAATAAGGCCCGATCGTGTAGTGATACTGGCCCTGGACGGCTTCCGTGAGTTGATGCGTCACGGGTTCGCGGCCGGCACCCGCGCCGCGTCGTGCCATGATCGAATCCGGGAGCCAGGTTTTAGAGCCTTCGGCTGGTTCCAGCATGGGGCTGTTCCTTCTAGATGGAGAGATACTCGGCCAGCAGGGCTTCGTCCTGCACCTGTTCCTGGCCGAGGGTGGAAACGATGGCGCCCTTGTCGAGCACGTAGGCGCGCTGCGCCACGTGCTGCATGAGATCGAGATTCTGTTCGACGATGAGTACGCTGAGACCCTGGCTGCGATTGAGCGTGAGCAACGCCTCGCCGATTTCCTGCACGATGCTGGGCTGCACGCCGTCGCTCGGCTCGTCGAGCAGAAGCAGGGAGGGGCCACCGATCAACGCGCGGGCGATGGAGAGCATTTCCTGCTGCCCACCGCTCATGGTGCCCGCCATCTGGCGGGCACGCTCGCGGAGCACCGGGAAGGTCGCATAGATCAGGTCGAAATCCAGCGCCTTGCCGCCGCCGACGAAACGGCCGGTGCGGAGATTCTCATGCACCGTCAGGCGCGGAAAAATCTGCCGCCCCTGTGGCACGTAGCCAAGGCCGCGCCGCGCGCGTTCTTCGGCCCGGAGCTTCGTCAGTTCCTGGTCCGCGAAGCGGATGGTGCCCGCCCGCGCGGGCAAAAGGCCGATGATGGTGCGCATGAGCGTGGACTTGCCTGCCCCGTTGCGGCCGATGACGCCGACGATCTCGCCCTTGTCGAGGTTGATCGACACGTCCCGCAGCACGGTGCCGGTGTCATAACCGCTGGAGACGCCGTCTACCGAAAGGATCATCGCGCCTTCTCCCGAACCTTGCCGAGATAGATGGCGCGCACATCCTCCCGCGCCGTGATCTCCTCCACCGTGCCTTCCGCGAAGACCGCGCCCTGATGCAACACCGTGACCGTCTGGGCGACCGCGCGAACGAAGGCAATATCGTGCTCGACAACGACGATGGCGAGGCCGGCGGCGTTGAGCTCCCGCAGCACCTCTGCCGTGCGCATCGTTTCATTGGGGGACATGCCGGCCGTCGGTTCGTCGAGCAGAAGCACGCCCGGCCCCTGGCGCAGCGCCATGGTGATTTCGAGCCATTGCAGCTCGTGATGGGCGAGCAGGGCGGCCGGCAGGTCCTGTTTGCCGGCGAGACCGAAGGCGGAGATCGCGGCGCGGTAGGGAGCGGCATCCTCCTCCGTGCCCCCGCGCCGCGCGGTTTCCAGATTCTCGCCCACCGTCATCTTGTGATAGGCGCGATTGGTCTGGAAGGTGAGGCCGAGCCCGCTGCGCACGCGGCGGAAGGGTTCCAGCCGCGTGACGTCCTGCCCGTGGAGGAGGATCGACCCGGAATCCGGCTTTTGGATACCGCAGAGCAGCGAAAAGAAGGTCGATTTGCCGGCGCCGTTGGGGCCGATCACGCAGCGCAGTTCATGGCCGTGCAGCGTGAAGTCGATTGCACTCGCCGCCACCACGCCACCGAAGCGCTTGTTGAGGCCGCGCGCCTCCAGCACCGGTCCCGAGGCGCTCATGCCGCATCTCCTATCCGACGCGCCCGGCGCGGTCTGAGCCGTGCCAGACGCAGGATGACGCCCTCCGGCGCGAAGAGCATCACGGCGACGAGCAGCACGCCGATGATGACGAGGGCATATTGGTTTCCGGCCGAGGAAAGCTCGTAACTCAGCAGGCTGAGCAGGAAGGTCATGATCGCAACGGCGACCAGGCTGTCTCGCCCGGCGACGGCGACCCAGATGACCGGGAGAGCCGCCTGGCTGAGGCTGGTGACGGAGGGGGTGATGTAGTTGCCCCATTGCACGTAGAGCAGGCCGCTGATGCCGGAGAGGATGGCGGCGCCGACGAAGACGCGCAGCTGCTCGAGCCGCACGTCGTAGCCCAGAAGCTCGGTGCGGATGGCATCTTCGCGGATCGCCATCAACACCTGGCCGCGTTGCGAATTCACCCAGGCGCGGAGGCCGACGATGAGCAACAGCACGACGATGACGACGAGATAGTAGAAGGCATAGTCCTGGAAGGTGAGGCCGGCGATCTGCAGGGAGGGGATTCCGGTCATGCCGTTATAGCCGCCGAGCGCCACCTGGCCGAAGGTCCATTGCGGACCGGCGGTGAGACCGAGGAAGGTATTGAGCAGAAGGGCGAGCACCAGCGTGAGAATCGGCACGATCCAGGCCGCGACCCGGGCGTAGAAGATGAAATACCCGAAAGCGGCGGCAAGCAGGGCGGTTGCCCCGAGCCCCGCGAGCGTGCCAAGCCAGGTGGCCCAGGCGCTGTCCGGAAAATTGCCGGCGACGATGCCGTAGACGTAGCCCGCGACCGCGAAGAAGGCGACCTGGCCGAAGCTCAGCACACCGCCATAGCCCCAGAGCAGGCTGAGGCCGAGGGCCATGGGGATGTTGAGCAAGTAGAAGGCGACGTTGCTGGCGGCGAAGGCACTGGCGAAGGCCGGATAGACGAGGAAGCCGATCGCGACGATCGCCATCGCGGCCCAGGCCGGCGGCTTGCGTCCGATATCATGCGGCCCGGTGAAGCCGCGGGCGAGCGGCAGGGCGAGGCGGCCGATCATCGGGCCCACCTCGGCAGGAAGCGCGGATTGATGGAGGAGACGCCGCCCGGCAGCAGCCGGATGACGACGAGCGCCATCACCAACAGGGCGACGCTGCCCCAGAAGGTGCCGAGCAGGAAGGAGACCGGCGTTTCCACAAGCGCCAGCAGGGTGCTGCTGCCGAGCGCGCCGCCGATGACACTTGCCCCGCCGCCGACGACGACGGTGATGAAGGCAGGTGCCACGAACTGCTGCCCCATGAAGGGGGCGATGGAGGTTGTCGGCGCAAGCAGCGCGCCACTGAGGCCGGCGAGTGCGGAACCGAGTCCGAAGGTCACCATGTAGAGGCGGTTGACCCGGATGCCGAGCGCCCGCGCCATCGCGGGGTTCTGCATCGCCGCCCGCGCCTGCAGGCCGAAATCGGTGCGGCGGTAGATCCAGCCGAGGCCGACGAGCAGCAGGACGCAGAGCAGGATGAGAACGAGCCAGTAGACCGAGAAGGAAAAGACACCGAAGGAGACCGATCCGCCCGGGATCGCGATCGGCGGCATGAAGGGGCCGAAGGCGAGCAGAGCGCCCTGGGCGAGGATGAGGCTGATGCCCCATGTCACGACCAGGGCGCCAAGCTCGCGGCCGTAGAAATGCCGCACGATCAGCCGTTCCAGCACCATGCCGAAGACGCCCACCGCGACCGCCGCCAGCAGCACGGCGAGCGGCAGAGGCACGCCCCGATGCACGGCGGCGCTTGCCGTATAGGCACCGAGCATCATGAACTCGCCATGGGCCAGGTTGATGATATTCATCATGCCCAGGATGACGATGAGTCCGAGCGCTGCCAGCAGCAGGAAGGCGGCGTTGGTACCGAACTGATAGAGAAGGCTGATCGCTTCGGCCATTGTCTGATTACGCCGGCTTGAACATCTTGAAGAAGGGATCCTCGGCCGGGGTGTACTGTTTGTGCTCCGGCGTGCGCACGAGATTGACGCCGAGACGTTGCAGCCACCAGGGCTCGATCGACGGCCATTCCCGCGCAAAGCTGATGTTGTGCTGCGCATCGGCCACCGCGAGGCGGATGTAGTGGGTCGCGTGATGAGTTGCGGGCTCAAGGAATACTGAACCCTCGGGCGCTTCGATGCTCCAACCGGCTTCGAGGGTCTTGCGCACCGTCTCCTGATCCGTCGTGCCGGCGAGGCGGGCCGCCTTGGCATAGAGATGAATGCTGAAATAGGTGTTCTGCGCCATCTGGCCGAGATAGGGATCGTTCGGGAACATCTTGTAGAATCGCTGAACGAAATCCTGGTTCCGCTTGGTCGGGATCTCTTGCATGTAGTTCACGGCATTATGCATGTTGGCGAGCGAGGGCGCCTTGAAGCGCTTGTGCTCGTAGCCCTGCGCCATGTTGACGGTGGAGGCCATCGGCAGATGCAGGCCGGCAGCGGCCGCCTGGGGGTAATAGTTGGATTGGTTCTGACCGACGAGAAGCGTCATGACCCAATCGGGTTTCGCAGCCTGCACACGCGCGATCACGGAGCTGAACTCAGAGACCTCGAGCGGGGGGAATTCCTCGCCGATGACCTGAGCCTTCAGAATGGGCGCGAAGGACCGCACCCAGGCGGCGGTAAGCTGGCCGAAATTGTAGTTGGCCGCGATGGTGAAAATCTTCGGGCCAAATTTCTCGACCATGTATTGCATGACCGGAATCACCTGCTGTTCGCAGACCGCGCCGGTGCAGAAGGTGTTGCTGTCGGCGACACCGCCTTCATACTGGTTGGTATAGAAATAAAGCTGCTTGCGCTGATCGACGATGGGACGGATCGCCTCGCGCTCCGCACTCGCGAAGCCGGCGAAAAGCACGTCCACCCGGTCCTGCTGGATCATGCGGCGGGCAAGCTGCTGCCAGAGCTGGTTGTTGGATTGCCCGTCCGCCGACAGCAACTGCACGGGCTGGCCGAGCAGGCCCTTGTCGCCAGACTGGACCAGGATCTCGTCGGTGTCGGAGGTGACCATCGCCTTTTCACTCGGCGTGCCGCCGTCATCGATGATCTTGAGATCGCCGCCCGAGGTCGCGAGCGTCGGCGGCTTCGGCGCATACATGCCGTAGCTGCCGAGTATCCCGGTGCCGACCGGGCCGCCGGCGAGCGTGTAGCCGGCGTTGATCTCCTGCACGGCGAGCTGCGCCGCATGCAGCTTCTGAATGCCGTAGATCGAGAGATTGCCGGATTCATCTTCAATGAATCCGATCTTGACGGGTTTGTCGCTGGCTGCGCGGACGATCGCCGGGCGGCTCAGCATGGTCGCCGCCGCGGCGGCACCGGCGGTCAGGAGGACATTGCGGCGGGTCGGCCCGAACCCGTTCGGGGCCGGATTGGATGGCATCGTATCGTCTGTCATGGGAGTCCCTCTCAATCGATGAATGGGAAGACTATGTCGTTGCCCGACGTCCCTTGGGCGCGGCGATGGAGACGGTGTCGGGGGTGTCGCCCAGGCGAGCTGCGAGCGCCGGTTGGCTCGCAATCCCGGCTGCCAGAGATTCCACGCTGACGCGCGCATCCATGGCGGCGCGACGCAGGCGGTCGAGCGCATGCACTTCGTCAAGACCGTGCAGGCGCATGATTTCGATGGTAGCCCGCACGACGAGCGGGCGTGCGCGCACGCGCTCCGCGAGATCGTCCACCGTGTCGCGCAGCCGCTTCATCTCAGCATGCACCTGATGCGCAACGAGCAGGGTCTGGAAGACCCGCCCGGAGCCGATGGGCTTGACGATGAAACCGGATGCATGTTGGGACAGCGCCCATTCGATGCGGCCCGGCGCTTCCGAGGCAAGCAGGGCGATCAACGGAACCGGGGGGAAGGCGCGCCCCCAGGGAAAGAGCGATTCATGACCGGTATCGGCATCGAAGAAGATGAAATCGACAGCGGCATCTTCCAGCGTCATGGTGGTGGCTGGGCTCTGCGCGCGGAAGGTGAGGCCGATCCTGTGGATCTGCGCTTCCAACGCTCCCCGGTGGTGGTCCGCCTGATGGATGATGAGGGCCGTGCGGCCGGCAAAACTGCTCAACATCCTTGTTTCCCCACGAGACGAAGTGGTCGCCGTGGCTTCGGGGCGGGCGCCGTCACCACGGCCGCCGCGCCTTGCGCGGGCAGGGTGAGATAAGGGTCCGGTCGCCAAGGGGCGTCGGCCTCCCAGACGATGTCGAAATCACCTGCCGTGCTGGCGCGGCCGATGCGCGGAGTAAGCCAGGCGTGATTGTTGTCGGGGTCGATCCAGACCGCGCCCTGCGGCGCTTTGACCTGGCAAGCATAGGCGGCATGCTTGACCGCCTGGATGTCGTCCGTCTGCGCATGGCGCAGGCTTGCCGCGAGCAGCTGGGCGGTGATGAACGCGGCTTCGGAATCGGCGGAAGTGACCCGGCCGGCGCCGAAGCGGGTACCGAAAGCCTCGGTGAAATGGGTATTCTCGGCGCGGGCCACGGATTGGAAATAGACGCTGCAGGCGATATGCCCGGCCGCGGCCTCAGGCCCGATCGCATGCAACTCAGGTTCGGACAGCGTACAGCTCAGGATCGGCCGGCTGTCGGGCAGAAAGGCTTCGTCTCGCTCCCCTAGCCGGTGATAGGCACGGTAGAAATGATAACTCGATTCACCGATGAGCGTGTTGAAGATAAAATCGGGCCGGATTTCCGCGATTTCCGCGATCACCGCCTCCATGTCGGTGGAGCCGATCGGCAGATAGCGTTCGCGCGGCACGGTGCCGCCAGCTTCCTGGATGAGGCCGCGCATGATGCGCGTATTTTCCCAGGGCCAGATATAATTGCTGCCGATGCAATAAACGGAGCGCCCGTAGCGCGGCAGCGCCCATTGCGCGAGCGGTACGACATGCTGGTTCGGCGATGCCCCGGTATAGATGACATTGGGGCAGCTCTCGAAACCTTCGTAATGCGAGGGGTACCAGAGCAGACCGCCGAACTTCTCGACGATCGGTATGATTTCCTTGCGGCTGGAGGACGTGTAGCAGCCGATGATGTGGCGGACGCCGTGGCGGAGCAGCGTATCCGTTGCCTCGCGATAGCGATCGAGCGAGCCACCAGGATCGACAATCTCAGGCTCCAGGATCAGCCCGTCATTGGCCTGGGCATTGGCGAGTTCGAGGCCGAGCAAGGCACCGTCGCGCAACTCCCGGCCCACGGTCTCGTAGGGGCCGGAGGTCGAGAAGAGGATGCCAATCTTGAGACTGCGCGGGCTGACGTGCGAACCCAAAGGTGATGTTCCTAGCCCCAAAACAAAAAGAGCCCTTAGGCAGATTACTCTGCCGAAGGGCTCACCTGCCGAAGTTGGCGGACCAATCCGCCAACCTATGATGAAGTCGCGGCGCAGTGTTTATCAGCGATGCGGCAGGGGTCAAGAAAAATTCACAACCCCTGCGAAAAATGCAGCCAGGCGCCTAAAACCTAAGCGATTGCACAAAACAAAAGCATGCATGATTTGGGTGCGCGCTGAGATCGCGCAGGTCCTTTGCGTGCAGCGTCTTGTCCATCAGGCAGAGACACTTGCCGCATAGCGCAGCGCGGGCAGCATGTTCTCGGGCTGCGGACGTTTGGTGTAATCAGGGTTGACCTCGGCGTAGAGGATGATGCCGTGCTGGCCAATAACGAACCGGCCCGGCATCGGCAGGGTCCAGCTTTGATCGCCATTGAAGGACGGCAGATCGTTCTTCAGGTTTTTGTAGAGCGCGACGAGATCGTCGGGCATCGCGAAGCGCAGGCCGAAGCCGGCGGCGACATCGTTGTGCGGGTCCGCCAGGATCGGGAAGGTGAGACTGTTCTGCCGGACGGATTTGCGGCTGTTCACCGGCGTCTGCGGCGAGACCGCGACAAGACGGGCGCCGAGCGCCGCGAACGCGGGGAGCGCCGCCTGCAGGGCCCGCAACTCCATGTTGCAATAGGGGCACCAGATGCCGCGATAGAAGCTGACGATCAGCGGCCCCTGGGCCAGCAGATCGCGCGAGGAGACGGACTGGCCGTCGGGGTCATTCAGCGTAAAACCGGGTGCCTTGCTGCCGGCCTTCAATGCCCGGCTTGCCGCCCCCGAGGCGATGAGTTCGGCGGTCGCGCGCTGCATGGTTTTGATCGCCGAGCGGGGCACGCTGTGGGGTGGCTTGCCGGCTTCGTAATCGGCCTTGAAAGCATCAAGCTCGTCCTGCAGGGCCATTCTGCCTCTCCTCACTCCGATGTTCAGGATTGTGGGACGAGGGCGCTCACTTGCGCGATCGCGCGCTGTACCGCCGGGCGCGCCGCGACGTCCTCGTACCAGCGGCCAACGTGGCGAGTCTCGTCGAAGGTTACGCCCGCGAAGTCGCGCCGCCAGAACCAGCCAAAATGTGCGATGTCGGCGATGGTGAACTCATCGCCGGCAACGAAGGGCCGTTCGGCGAGCACGCCGTTCAACACGCCAAGCGTGCGGCGGGCTTCGGCCGAAAAGCGCTGGATGGCGAGTGGCTGGGGTTCTGCCGCTTGGCGTTGAAAGAAGCCGGATTGCCCGAAGGCCGGCCCAAGGGCAGAGGCATGAAAGAACAGCTGTTCGAAGACCCGCGCCCTCTCCCGGCCCCTCGGCGGCAGCAGGCGCCCCGTCTTCTCGGCCAGATAGATGAGGATGGCGGCCGATTCCGTCAGCACCATCCGGCCGCCTCCGGCTTCCTTGTCTACCAAGACCGGCACCTTGCCGTTCGGGTTGAGGGTGAGAAAATCCGGTGCCTTCTGCGCGCCCTGGCGCACATTCACGCCATGGAGCCGATAGGGAAGCTCCATCTCCTCCAGCGCGATTGGCACCTTGATGCTGTTGGGCGTCGCGAAGGCATAGACGTCGACCATGATCTCTTTCCTCTTCAGGCGGGGCGCCGCGCATGATGAGGAGATGCCTCCCTGATGCTCGACATGGCAGCGGTCTCCAGGCAATAATGACCATTCCGGAGGGGAATGGCGTTGGACCGGTTTCAGGCGATGGCGACCTTCGTGCGCGTCGTGGAGACGGGCTCCTTCTCCGCCGCGGCCCGGCAGTTGAATGTCGGTCAGCCGGCGGTCTCCAAGACAATTGCGCAGCTCGAAAACGTGCTGCAGGTGAGCCTTCTGGTCCGCTCCACCCACGGGCTGAGCCCGACGGAAGCGGGCCTGCGCTATTTTGAGCGCGCCCGCGCGGCGATCCAGGAGGCGGATGAGGCCGAACTTGCGGCGCGCGGCGCCGGTGCCGGTCTTCGCGGCCGGCTGCGCGTCTCGGCCGCCACGACCTTCGCGCGCCTGCATATCGTGCCGCATCTGCCGCGGTTTCTGAACGCGCATCCCGGGCTCGATATTGACGTCATTCTCGACGACCGCATGATCGACCTCATCGCCGAGGGCGTTGACTTGTCCCTTCGCATGGGGGCGCTAGCGGATTCCGCGGCGGTCGCGCGCAAACTCGCAACCGGCGGCCGTTCAGTGCTCGCAACCCCGGCCTATCTCGCCCGCGCCGGGGTGCCCCGGATCCCGGCCGATCTCGCCGAGCATCAGGCTGTGACCTACAGCCAGCAGCCCAATGTCTGGTGCTTTACGAGAGACGGTGCTGAGGTCTCAGTCACGGTGCATGGCCGGGTGCGGCTCAGTGCCGCCGAAGGACTGCGTGCGGCGGTGCTGGCTGACATGGGGCTGACCATTGCCTCAGACTGGATGTTCCCCGCGGAAATTGCGAGTGGCGCGGTGCGCCGGGTGCTGCCGGAGTGGAGTCTGCCGCCGATCGACCTTTGGGCGGTCTTTCCGACCGGGCGGATGGCAAGCGCCAAGGCCCGGCAATTCGCGAGTTTCGTGGAGACGGTCATGGCGGAGAGCCGAGGCCAAGACGTCAGCCCTGCACTGATCCGCCCCGGGCCGTCGCCACCCGGAGGAAGGTGCTGACGATCTTTGTGCTGGCGCGCATGGTGCCGGACAGCGAGCCCGCTACTTTGGAGCTGCCGCCAGCGCGGCAGCGATAAGGCATCGGCACTTCCAGGATGCGCAGGCCGACACGGGCCGCGCGCATCTGCATTTCGATATTCCAGCCGTAGGTCATTTCACGCAGCCCGAGGGCAGCCAAGGCCTCGCGGCTAATCGCGCGAAAGGCGCACATATCCGAATAGCGCACGCCATAGAGCGCGCCCATGCCGAACCCAGCCACCCGGCCGGCGATCACCTGATGCCAGAGCATCGAACCGGGGTCACGCACGCCGCGTGTACGTGAGGCGAGGACGAACTCCGCGGCTCCCTCCAGCACCGGCCGCGCGATACGGTCGATGAGGTCTCCGCGATCGGCGCCGTCGCCATCCATGAAGGCGATGACGCGGCTTTCGGCAGAGGCCGCGGCCGCACCCATGGCACAGGCGCGGCCATAACCGCGCCCGGCATCGAGCACGCGCGCGCCGGCGGCTTGTGCAATCTCCCGGGTGCCGTCCGTGCTGCCACCATCCGCCACGATGATGTCGCCGCGATACGCCGCAGGGATTTCCCGTACCACGGCGCCGATCGTCTCGGCCTCGTTGAAAGTCGGGATGACGAGGCTCAGAGGCTCCATCGCATTCCACAATTCTGGCAGGGCGCGGGCGGTGTGTCGGACAGCAGGCTATCGCGAAAATCCCGATAGGCCGGACCGTTCCAGATGTCGCGCAAATCCTGCTGTGTCGCGTCTCCCAGTGTGTAGTTGCTGTATCCACGCACGGCGAAGGGCGCGATGCAGCAGGGGAGTGCCCGGCCATGGGCGGTGAAATACATCAGCGACCAGGGACGCCGGCAGGTGGACCAGGCGCGATCCTCCTGGCGCTTCAGGCTGAGGCCGGGCTCGGTCGCGCCCGAGGCATCGAGCGTCACGCCAAGGGGCTCCGCCACTGCCTGCGCCGCCTCGATCGCCCGGCGTTCCTCCTCCTGCGTATTCTCGAAGAGCGACTGCGCGGCGCTGGCCATGCCGTAACCCTGCTCGTCGAAGACCAGACGTTGCAGATGCACCTCCCGGATGCCCATCTGGGCCGCCAGGCGCACGAAGGCCGGCAGCTGCTCCACCGTCTCCTTCAGCCCGGTGAGCCAGAGCGAGACCCGCGGCGTGGTCGCCCCTACCTGCTTCTGGTACGCAACGAATTTCCCCACGTCGCGCACGATGCGATTGAAAAAATCCTTGCCCCGCACCTTCGCATAGGACTCGCGGTCCGCGGCGTCGAGCGAGACGCGCAGTTCGTCGAGCCCGGTGTCGATCAGCTCCTGAAAGCGCTTCGGCTGCATCAGCGTGCCGTTGGTGTTGAACAACACGTACGTGCCGCGCGCCTTGAGATAGCGGATCATGTCGGGAAGCTGCTTCACCAGCATCGGCTCGCCCACGCCATGCAGCACGACACGGGCGACGTTGGGCACCTGGTCGACGATCTTCGTGAACAGCTCCCAACTCATATCGGCGGGCGGCTCCAGCGTTTCGAACGTGCGCGGGCAGGTCTCGCAGAGCAGGTTGCAGCGGTTGGTGACCTCCAGATAGAGGCAGACGGGCGGCTTCTCCGCGTGGGCGGTGCGCTCGGCGCCAATCTCCTCAAAATAGCGGCGCGGGTCCTTCAGCGCGACTGTAGCGGACATGCAATTTCTCCTGTTGCGGCGGGCAGGGGACGTGGCTGGGCCTGCCGGCGGCGTAGCTCCACCAGCAGCAGCGCTGCGGCGGGAAGGTAGATGAGGGAGGGCCACAGAAAGTGGCTATTGCCGATGGGGTCGATGATGAGCAGCAACGGCGCGGTCGCGAGCCAGAGCAACGCGGCCGAGGGTGCCACGACCGCCGGCAGTGCCGCCCAGGCGAAATACCAGTGGTAATGCGGGCTGATCGCGACCAGGGCGACGCCAATGAGCAAGCCCGCATCCTGGCAGAGGCGGTAGGCATCATTTGCCGGCGGCGGGCGCCGCAACAGTGCCAAGGAAATACCGGCATAGAGAAGGGCCACCAGAGCCACATAGAGGGCACCGGCAAAGCCGGGCAGCGGCAGGATGGACCCCAGCCCCGCCAGCAACCAGAAGCCTTGGCCACTGTCGAGCCCTTCCTCGGCACCGTAGGTCGGCAGAAAACCCAGAACGTGCCGGCCCGCGCCACTGTAGAAGGCGTAGCCGAGGATGATGACCGCAAGGCCGGCCGCCGCAGGGCGCCAGAAACGCCCGCCGCGCAAAAGGGCGGGGGCCACGACGATGGGCAGGAATTTCGCCATCACCGCCGCAGCGAGTGCGGCACCCGCCCAGCCATGCCGGCGCCGGGCGCGCAGCAGAAGCGCAAGGCCGACGAAGCCCACGGCAATGGCATCGACATGCCCGTCGCTCGCGAAGGACCAAAGTGCGAGGGGGTTCCAAGCGTAGATGAGAATCCGCTCGCGCGGCAGTCCAGCCAGCGGCAGCAGGAGCAGCATCGCGCCGATGCCCAAAGCCTCGAAGGCGAGGGCGGCGAGCCGAAAGCTATTGACGCTGTCCCATACTCGGCCGGCGAGGCCGAAGACCATTTCGGCCACCGGCGGATAGATGGTGCGCGCATATTCCTTGCGGTTGATGTGGGGATAGACGCGACTGTCCCGCAGCCCGGCCAAGGCCGGGTCAACCGGGATATAGCGATAGGGGTTGATGTCATGGGCCTGCACCCGCCCGTCCCAGACATAGCGGTAGATATCGGTGGAGAGCATTGGCGGCACGGTCAGCAGCGTGACGCGCAAAAGCGCAGCGATGCCGAGGACGAGCCAAACCGTCTGCTTCGGCCACTGGGCGCGCAGCACCCACCAGACGGACAGAAAATACACCGCCGCACTGATGCCGAGCAGAATGACGAGCCAGCCGAGCATTGCCACATGTGCGGGCCCCGGCACGGCAGAGGGATCGACCAGGATGCCGGCAACTGTCAGAGCCAGCAGCAGGACGCCCAGGATCGCAAGAAGGGAAAGTCGTTTCGTCACGCGGCGCGCTCGCCTTGCAGGAGAGCGGCGAGGTCGAGGGCCGCGATGGCGCGCCGGGTGAAGGGCGCGGCATAGCCCCGCTCATCCCGCAGCAAGCGATCGAGCGCGGCGGCATCATCGATATCGTACCAGGACGGCAGTTCGATCATGTCGAGGCCGAGGGACCGGGCACGGGCGCGCGTTGCCTCGGCCACCGTCTCCGTGCTCCAGGCGATATCGGCGAAAAGACCGGCATGGGGAGCGTTCATGCCGAGAAGATAGTAGCCGCCATCATCACAGGCGCCGAGCACCACGCGCTGACTGTCGCCGGCGGCGAGCAGGCGGGCGGCCGAGACGAGATAGGAGGTCGGCAGGTTGGGCGTGTCTGAACTCAGCACGCAGGCAGAGGTGTGGCCGCGCGCGAAAGGACCCATGGTCGCATCCAATAGGCAGCGGCCGAAGCCCTCCACCCCCGGCGCGGGGGCGCCGCTGCCATCGGCCAGGATTAGCGGCGTGTCCGCGGCCAGATGGGGGGCAAGCCCGGCTTCGGTGCCGAGCGGTGCATAGGCCGCGTAGCGCGCGATGGCGATGGTTTCCGCCGCCACACGCAAATTCTCCGTTGTGTCACGCAGGAAGGCGGCGCTGAGGCTTGCCGCCTCCTGGGGATGCAGCGGCGGGCAGAGGCGGGTCTTGGAATGACCCGGCCGCGGCGCTTTCGCCATCACCGAGATGGCACAGTCGCCGCCCGATCCAGGTTTTCGCTTTTCCATGATCCGCCCTCCGGGTTCGGCCTCACGCGGCGGTGAGGCATGGTTTCATTCCTGGCATCACCGGTCGCCCGCCCAGTATACGACGGAGCGACGGGCGCGGTTTCGTTCCCACAGAAACGTGAGGTATCCGGCAAAGGTTCAGTGCGACGGCTTGGCAAGCCCGACCTTGATTGTCGTGTCATCCGGTACGGTCATCGTTCCGGACCCGGTATAGGTCGGGAAGGCCGCCAGCTGCTGCGGCGTGAAGGCCACGACCTCCATGTCCTGGCCGAGCAGTACCATGGCATCGACCGGCACCGCGATGGATCGGCCGCCGATCCCCATGAAGCCGCCATAGGACATGACGACCAGAATATCGCCCTGCGCGTTGCGCACCACGGCGCGCACGCGGCCCAGGATCGTCTGGGCCTCGACCGGGCGCAGCACGAGACGATGGAGCAGATCGCCAACGCGCACGGGCTGGGGGAAGCGCATGGCGGCCGATTGCGCGAGGCTCATGCCCGAGGGTGGCGGCATGCCGCCGGGCATTGGGCTTTGCGCCCGCGCGGCGGCCACGCCCAGGCCGACGAAAGCGAGCGCGAAAAGAATGCCGCGCATGCCCCTCAAATCCCCGCGAACCATGAGAAGCCCCGGGATTCCCAGTAGCCGCCGGGATAGGTGTTGGTGACCTCGATGGCCGTCACCCATTTCGGATTCTTGTAGCCGAGCTTGGTCGACATGCGCAGGCGCAGCGGAAAGCCGAAGGGATCGGCGAGCGTTTGCCCACCATAATCCAAGGCCAGCAGCGTCTGCGGATGCAACGCCGTCGCCATGTCGATACTGCTCGGGTAATTGTCGGCGGTCTTGAAGGCGACGTATTTGGCGCGGGTATCGGCGCCGACATGTTCGAGGAAGGTTTTCAAGGGCACGCCGCTCCAGCCGCCAATATAGCTCCAGCCTTCGACGCAGATATGCTTGATCACCATCGAACGCTGCGGCAGGGTTTGAAGATCGGTGAGTGTCCAAGGTCGGCGATTGCTGACGAGCCCGGAAACCTCCAGCCGCCAGCTATTGCCATCTACAGGCTTGACCTGCGTCACATCGTAGTAGGCGTTGAATTTCGGCGGGCGCAGAATTTTCGAGTCCGGATAGGTCGGCGCCAGTTGGTTCGGGTTAAAGAGCAGTGCTTGCACGCGGTCGTTGAAGCGGGACATGGCGAGCAGCGCCTGCTCCACGGCTTCCGGCCGCTTCACGTCGCAGCCCGTGAGCATGACGAGGGCGCCGAGCGACAGGCCGCCGCGGATCAGGCCGCGCCGCTCCAGGCTGCGGATGAGCGGCCGGTGCGTATCGAGCACGGAGGCGTCGGGCGCATCCTCTGGGCGATGAGGGGAGCGTATCATTTGAGGGCGCCCCGCTTTGCGGCCGGTTTGAGAAAGGGGCCGCCCGCGAGCATGGCCCAGATGGTTTTGGGTACCAGAAGCGCCAGCGCGGTATGGACGATGAGGAAGCCGACGATGACCGCCATGCCGGCGAAATGCAGCACGCGCGCCGTTTGGAAGCCGCCGAGCAGGCTGACGAGGGGCGCGAATTGCACCGGCTTCCAGATGGCGATGCCGGTGATGACCTGCGAGATGCCCGCCACAATGGCAACGATGTACAGAATCTTTTGGACCGCGTTGTAGACGGTGAGATCCTCATGGGCGATTTTGAAACGCAGCGTATCCCGCACCGTCTGCACCACGTCCCGGATGCGGATAGGTAGCAGCCGCTCCCGCAGGCGGCCGGTGGCGAAACCATAGGTGAGATAGACGAGCCCGTTGATGCCGAGGATCCACATGCCGGCGAAATGCCATTGCAGGCTCGGGGCCGCCCAATCGCCGAGCCTCCAGAAGCCGCCGAAATGCAAGCCGTGGATGATGACGTCGTCATCATAGATGCCCCAGCCGGAGGTGATCATGACCAGCATCACTGCCGCATTGACCCAATGCATGATGCGGATGGGAACGGGATGAAGCCGCCGCGCGCGCGCCGGAACGACGGCCGCGCCGGGGCCTGACACGGCCTCACCCATGGCTCGGATCTCCGGTCGGAACACGATCCTTCATGTAAAACCTTCCTGTCGTCGATCCCTGAATGCCGTTTCGGTGAAAGATCAGGGCCGGTTACCTCCCGGCCAAAAAATCTCGCGACAATTTTGTAGCGAACGATCTAAAACGAGCCGCACGATCTGACAATGAAGCGTTCCATCACGGGATCGTGACGGTAGCGACGGGTTCTGTTCTAAGATAGGCGATCCAAAATGGACCGCGCGCTGCCGGGGCGGCTCTCCTGGCACTGATGGACGATGTAAGGCATGGCGAGACCACGCGAATTCGACGAGGAGGCCGTGCTCGATGCGGCGATGCAGCGTTTCTGGGACGGCGGCTACGAGGCGACCTCGGTCAAGGATCTGACCGCCGAGACAGGGCTGACCGCCGCCAGCCTCTACAATGCATTCGGGGACAAGCGCGCGATCTACCGCACGGCGCTCGACCGCTATATCGAGACCAGCATCGGCGTCCGCATCGGACGTTGCGAGGCGCTGCCGCCGCGTGCCGCCATTGCTACCTTCTTCGGGGACGTGTTGCGCCGGTCGCTGAGCGACCGCCAGCACAAGGGCTGCATGGTCGTCAACGCGGCGCTGGAATTGGCCCCGCATGACGGCGAGCTTCGGGACATCATCACGGGCGTGCTCAAGCGCATCGAAGCTTTCTTCCGCAGCGCCATCGAAGAAGGCCAGGCGGATGGCACGATCGGCAGCAAAGCTCCCGCGGAAGCCATGGCGCAGCATCTGCTCGGCGTGTTGATGGGTCTGCGTGTACTCGCCCGCGTGCGGCCCGAGCGGGCGCTGCTCGAAGGCCTAGTCGCGACCGCGCTCGCCGGCCTTGGCGATGGTACGGAGGGCGTTTCCGGACCAAGCATCGGGAGGTTCGATTGACACGGCAGATGCACCTCGGCGCCTTTCTCTTCAATCTCGGCAATCACGTTGCCGGTTGGCGCATGCCCGGGGTGCCGACCGAGGGACTGATGTCCTTCGCCTTCTACCGGGACTTGGCCGCGATCGCCGAGCGTGGCAAATTCGATCTGCTGTTTCATTCGGACGGCGTCGGAATCAACGACAGTTACGACGCTGTTCTGCGCCACTCGATTACCATCCGGCCCGAACCGCTGACCCTGCTCTCGGCTCTTGCGGTATCAACCAGCAGGATCGGCCTCGCGGCCACCGTTTCCACGACCTATAACGAGCCCTATCACATCGCACGAAAACTCGCGATGCTGGACTTCTTGAGCGAAGGCCGCGCCGCGCTCAATCTCGTTACCTCGAGCACCGATCTGGAAGCACGCAATTTCGGACAGACGTCCCATCTCGGCCATGCCGAACGCTACGAGCGGGCTGGCGAATTCGTCGATGTTCTCCGTCTTCTCTGGGACAGCTGGGAGGACGGTGCCTTGGTCCTCGACCGTGACAGCGGCGTGGTGGCAGACCCCGCGCGCATCCGTCGCGCCGATTGGCAGGGCCGCTATTTCTCGGTGCGCGGGCCGCTGAACATGCCGCGCCCGCCGCAGGGCCATCCCGTCATCATCCAGGCAGGCACTTCGGCGGATGGCCAGGGTTTCGCCGCCCGGGTGGCGGACATCATTTTCAGCGTTGAGCGGTCTCTCTCCTCGGCCCAGGCTTTCCGGGCGGCAGCGGAGACCCGGGCGCGCGGCGCCGGCCGCCCGCCCGGGGCGACCCGCATCCTGCCTGGCCTGCTGCCAATCCTCGGCCGCACCCAGGCTGAGGCGGACGCGCAGGACCGCGCGCTGCAGGATCTGGTGCCGTCAGCGCTTGCGGTCTCCTACCTGTCCGATTTCCTGCAGCATGATCTGTCGCGCTATCCGCTGGACGGGCCGCTACCGGCGCTGCCCGAGACTAATGGCGAGGTCGGGCGCCGCCAGCTGATCCTGGAGCGGGCGCGCGCGCCCGGTGCGACCATCCGCTCCCTCGCGACGGAGATGGTGCAGAACCGAGGCCATCTGCGCGTGGTCGGCACGCCGGCGACGGTTGCGGATTTTATGGCGCAGTGGTTCACGGCCGGCGCCTGCGACGGCTTCAATATCCTCGCCCCCTTCCATCCCGGCGGCCTCGCCGAGTTCGTGGACGGCGTGGTGCCGGAATTGCAACGCCGCGGGCTGTTCCGACAGGAATACGAGGGCCGGACGCTGCGCGATCATCTCGGTCTCGCCCGGCCCGCCAATGGTGCCGTGGGGCGCTAGCCGCGCAGCACAGTTTCTGTAATTTCGAGATCCTCGGCGAGCATGCGGCGGGGCCGGATGCCTGCCTTGTCCAACGCGCCGTGATAGGCCCGCACGGCCTCGCCCGGGGCGATTTCGCCATCCGCAACATGCCGCATGAACTGCAGCAGGGTCAGCGGCGACTCCGCCAAGTTGATCTTGCGACCGAACAGAGCCAGACGCGCGCCGGCTTGTTCGGACTGGAACAGAAGCTCGAACGTATCCCGCGTGGTGCCGGCGCCGCCGCCCAGGACACC
>NZ_DATJJK010000090.1:0-7339 GCF_035492295.1 Acidisoma sp.
GGGAGAGAGCAAATGGACTGGAAGCGAACCACCGTCATTCTGTTGGCCGCCGCGTCGCTGGCGGGCTGCGCGAGTGCGAAGCAGATCGCTCTGCCAGGGGGGCGCCCGGGCTACATGGTGAGTTGCAGCGGAATCCAACTGACCCTGGCCGATTGCTATGCCAAGGCTGCCAAGGTCTGCCCGGCTGGCTATGACATAACCTCGAAGGATTTGACCTCAACCGTGCTCAATCCGTTCCAGCGCTCGATGCTGGTCCGTTGCCGCTCCTAGACATCAGGGTCATAGCCCGCGCCATTCAACAGATCAAAGGCGGCAGCACGAAATGGCCGATTGAGCCCCGCCCCCGGGACGTGGCGGAATATCTCAAGGAGCGGTCGCCGATATCAGGACGAAACCGCGTGTCCTGTTCTCGTTGTCCGAATCCCGCGTGTTCATGGCGTCGAAAAGCTCCGACGCTCTCACCCAAACAGGCTGGTATTTATACCGCGCAACATCAAGGATGAGGAACCGGTCTGCCTTTCCATCATAGGCCGCCAGCGGCGAGATATGTCCGCCCTCCTCCTGCCCGATCGCTTTGCGGAGGTAATTGACGATAACGAAATGGTTCGGCTGACGAAGATAAGAACTTGCCAGCTTGCGGAATTGGTCCACCGAACTGTCAGCGGCGTGACGGACTACTGCCTTGACCGGCTGCGTTGCCAGAATTCCACCGATCTGATCGAGCGTCATGCCCTTCTTCGCCAAGACGTCTCGGCCGAGAACGGCGTCCGTTCGTGCATCGAGCACATTGTCCTGCGTGAATGTCCGGTAGGGTGCATATTCTGGAACTGAGGGCGCAGGAATGTTGAGCGCGTTCAGTACCATGACGATGCTTGCGACACCGCAGTAGGACTGTGTCTTCTGCGTCAAAAAATTGCTTACGAGAGGAAAAAAGGCCTCCCGTGCATTGCTCTCGAGAAAATAGCTCTCGCCGGCACTGGAATTGAAGCCGGCCAGATTGTCCGGAAGCTTCAGGGTCTCACCGTTTGCACTGATGACAGGCATTCCCAGTGCAACAAGCACCGCGACCTGAACGAAGTTCTTTGACACGGCGTCATCTCCAAGGTGGGGGCGGCGCCATTACACTGGCACAGTCACGCGCGAATGACGAAACGGAAAGATGTGATCGATCGAGCACTCGGCTGCAGCGATCCGGCAGCCGCAATCTCGGTTCCGATTGACCTCGTGCGCACAGGGGCCACCCACGGCCATCGATAGCGACACTTGACGCCCCAGGAAGAGAAGATCGGGGTGGCGGAAATGGCGCCGCGCGTTTGCTTTCACATCCCGAAATCTGTAGCCGCTTTTTCACGGCATTGCGCCAAGCTCCTCGATAACAGGGAAGGAGGTGCGTGTCGCCCGCGTATCGAGGATGGACGATGGTCACGTGTTCCTGCCGGTCTTTGTCGACCGCTTTAATGCCCAGCCCTCCCCAAGGCCCGGCTTGCCAGAAGCATCTGCATCGGGGCCCGAGGATGCCGCTGGCGTGCCAAACGGCGCACCCGTTCGAGCCTAGACGGAGAGGACACGCGCCGGATCGTCGCTGAGCGCTGAATCGTACCGGCTCAGAAGTCAGCTTGAGAGCACGTCTCCGCCGTTACTACGAATTTCAACAAAACTTGTTGGAATAAAACGGCTCTCCCAGAGAACGGCAAAGGTGTCCGCGGAATGAGGGAGCTAACGGGTTTCGCGGCAGGAGACGCATGCGCGAAATGCGGCATGGTCGCGGATCAGTCCTTGCGCCTGGTTCAGATGCGATCCCTCCCGATGAATGTGACAATTCCGGGCGAAGGTCGCAGACAGCGAGCTGAAAACTCAGGCCGATTTCGTTTGTAAGCTATTCCAAATGGCGGCATAAACCCCACCCTGTCAGATAAAAAGTGGCTATGCAGGAATTTTGCAACACAACCATTGATGGCTGGAATATCGACGGCGACCACATTGACCAAGGGACGTTGCAAGAAGGTGCAGGTTGAATATTTGGCTTTCCGGTAGGTTCCCAAGGGCCGTCAGGGGATCGTTGGCGGCCCTGCCGCTGAGCGGCTGCGACGTGGAACGAGGGGCGCCGTCTTTTACCTTGTTTGGTGCGTTTTTTCCGGCCTGGATGTTCTGTGCCGGAATCGGAATAATGGTCGCGATCGGCGCGCGCGCGATTTTTGTCAGCACCGGCTGTTCCGCCGTTCTGCCGTACCAGCTTGCCGTCTGCTCCTCGATCGGCGTGATTGCCGGCGTGCTGGCTTGGCTGCTCTGGTTCGGATCATGACCATGAAGACAGCACCCGCAAAACCCGGTCGCCTCGGGTTCAGGCTGATCTCCCTGCTCATTATCCTCATCGCCGTCGCCATCGGCTGGTTCGCCTGGCATCACAGCGTTCTGTTCCCGTCCACCGACGATGCGACGATCGATGCCGACACCGTTCACGTGGCAGCCGAAGTCCCGGGCCGGATCATCGACATTCCCGTCGCCGAGAACATGCGTGTCCGCAAGGGCGAGATCCTGTTCCGGATCGATCCCCTCCCCTACCAGCTCGCGGTCGACCAGACGCGCGCGGACCTCGCCTTGGCGGAGGCGCAGCTCGGCACGCAGCGGCGCACCGTGGCAACCCAGCAATCGGCAGCCACCGTTGCCGCGGCTCAGGTCAACCGCGCCACGACCAACCTCGACCTCGCGACCCGGACCGTGAAGCGGCTGACCCCGCTCGCCGCCCGGGGCTATGTGCCGGCCGAGCAACTCGACCAGGCACAGACCGCAGAGCGGGACGCCGCCACCTCCCTGCAGCAGGCGCGGGAGCAGGCCGCCGCCGCGGTCACCGCGATCGACACGGTTGCGGCGACGGAGGCCGTGGTTGCCGCCCGCCGCGCCGCCCTCGCCATCGCAAAGCGGCAACTCGCCGACACAGTCGTGCGAGCGCCGCATGACGGGCTGGTCGTCGGGCTGACCAAATCCTCCGGCGAGATGGTGGTGCCGGGCCAGGCACTCTTCACCCTGATCAACAGTGACGAATGGTTCGCGGTCGGAAATTTCCGGGAGACGCAACTCCACTCCGTCGCGGTCGGCGACTGCGCGACCGTCTATTCGATGATCGACCGCAACCATCCGATCGCCGGCGTGGTCCAGGGGATCGGATGGGGCGTGCTCGACCAGGAGCGCGTGTCACTGCCGTTTTCAGTGCCTTATGTCGAACGTTCCCTGAACTGGGTCCGGGTTGCGCAGCGCTTTCCCGTCCGCATTGCGCTTAAGGATCCCCCGCCGCTCCTCACCCGGCTGGGCGCCAGCGCCGTCATCGAGATCCGCCATGGCCCTGCCTGCCACTGAGCGCATCAGAGGGCGGGCGACGCGCCTGGTGCATCTGCTGGCGCCATTCCCCGGCCGGCTGGAAGTCGCGGGGCGGCTGGCACTCATCTGCGCCCTGACGGCCCTCGTGACGGAGATCTACCAGACGCCGGATGCGGCTCTGACCGTCTATGTGGCGTTCTTTCTCATCAAGGCCGATCGCGTGACGAGCATCATTCTGAGCCTGGTGATGCTCACGGTGCTGACGGTCACACTTCTCTTCGTCCTGCCGGTCACGATCCTGGTCGCAGATCAGCCGATGTGGCGGGTCGCGGCCATGGCGCTGATCTCCTTCGGTCTGATGTTCCTCGCCTCCAGCAGCAAGCTCCGCGCGATCACGCCGATCGTGGCGCTTATCGCGGCCTACGCGCTCGATTTGCTCGGCACAATCCAGATCGGCGAGATAGCGACGCGCGTGCTGCTCTACGCTTGGCTCTTCGTCGGCATTCCGGCGGGCGTTTCCATCGTCGTCAATCTGCTGATCGGGCCCGCGCCGCGGCGGCTTGCCGAGCGCGCCCTCGCGCACCGCTTGCGCTTGGCCGCCGGCATGCTGCGAAGCCCGAACGAGAGGGTCCGGCGCGGCATGCAGGCGGCACTTCGTGGCGGTCTCACCGAGATTCTGACCTGGCTGAAGCTTGCCGGCATGGAGCGGACCTCGCCCGCCGGGGATCTCGCGGCGCTCCAGCAGGCGGCAGCGTCGACGATGCGAATTCTGCTTCTGACCGACCTCGCGGACCGCATGCCCGCGAGCGCCCCGAACGGGGAAGCCCGCGGAGAGGTCGCGGATACGCTCGATGCCATGGCCACCATTCTCGCATCCGGTTCATATCCGGTCGAAATCGCCCTGACACCCCCGCCCACTAGTCCGGACACGGCTGTCGGCGCCGCCTGGATGGCCGAGATGGACGCAAGCCTCACGCAATTCGCCGTGCCGCCTCCCCCGCCCCCGGGTCCGGCGCCCGCAGCAAAAAAGCCGCGTGGCGGCCTGCTGGTTCCGGATGCATTCACCAATCCCATCCATGTCCACCTCGCCCTGAAGACGACGGCGGCGGCAATGTTCTGCTACGTCTTCTATTCGCTGCTGGATTGGCCGACCATCCACACCTGCCTGATCACGTGCTATATCGTGGCGCTTGGTACAGCCGCGGAAACGGTCGAGAAACTCACCCTGCGCGTCCTCGGATGCATGCTCGGGGCTGCCGCCGGCATCGGTGCGATGGTCTATCTCATCCCCGATCTGACCTCGATCGGCGCGCTGATGGTGACGGTGTTTGTGGCCAGCCTTGCCGCGGCCTGGGTAGCCGTCGGCAATGCGCGCATCGCCTATGCCGGGTTCCAGATCGCCTTCGCCTTCTTCCTCTGTGTCATCCAGGGGGCCGGTCCGTCCTTCGACATGGTGACGGCGCGGGATCGCGTCATCGGCATCCTACTCGGTAATCTCGTTGTCTATCTGATCTTTACGACCGTGTGGCCGGTCAGCGTCACCAAGCGGATCGATCCCGCGATCGCGGCTTTACTCCGCAAGCTCGGCGCCATCGCGTCCGCGAAAGGCGCAGCCGCCTCTCTGGCCGCCTCGCAAGCGGAAACGGCGCTCGGCGCGCTGGAGCGGGACCTTGATCTGTCCTCCTATGAGCCGATGTCGATCCGCCCCGGGCAGGACTGGCTGGGCCGCCGCCGGGACGCGGCCGAGGGGATGGCGGCGCTGACCGGCGCCCTGATGCTGAGCGCGAGCCGAGACCCGGCGCTTTCCCAGGATCTCGCGGGCCGCCTTGGCAAGCTCGCCGATGACGTGGACGGCGTGACGCGGCCGGAGGATGGCCAAGCCGGTCCCGCCAGGGCATCGGAGGCTGGCGGCACGACGCCGCTCGCCGAACTGAACAGCTGGATGGAGCCCCGTTTGAGACGTTTCGAAGACCTGGCGGCTTCCGTGGCAGAGGATGACAAAGCGGTGCTCCGTGCGGCCGTCTAAGACCTCGAGGCTCATCCTGCTTACGGCACTCGCACTGGCGGTGGCGGGCTGCGCGACCTCGGCTCTGGACATGGCGCCGGACCGCCCCGATGCGCCCTGGAAGCCGCCGACCGATGCCACGGGTGCGATCAAGCCCGGGCCCGAGGCGAGCACCGCCGGTGCGGGCGGCGGCTATGTCCTGCCTCCTAACCGGGCGCTCGCCGTGATCCCGCCAGCGCCAGCCGTCAACCCGCACCGCGCTTATGCGCTGCCCGACCTGATCGATATCGCGGAGTCCCACAATCCGGACACCCGGATCGCCTGGGACGAGGCACGCAAGGCTGCGCTGGCCGCCGGTATCGCGGAGAGCAGCTATCTGCCCGATATCACCGCCAGCGCCGTCGGGGCCTATCAGGACGGGCACGGAAACAATTCCGCGCTGGGCCTGGACACCAGCGGCAACAGCAATGCGCACGGTGTGATCTCGGCGATATCACTGCGCTGGCTGATGTTCGATTTCGGCGAACGATCGGCGACCATCGAGGCCGCGAAACAGGTTTCAGCGATTTCCAACATCGTCTTCACCCAGGCGCATCAGCGGGTGATCTACAATGTCAGCCTCGCCTTCTACGCCGATACCGCGGCGCGTGCCCGCGCCCGCTCGGCAGCGCAGTCGCTGAAGAACGCAAAGGCTGTCCAAGCCTCTGCGGAAGCGCGTTACGGGCAAGGCGTCGGCACGGTCGTCGAGGTTGCCCAGGCCGCCCAGGCCACGGCGCAGGCGAAGCTCGCGCTGGTGCAAGCGACGGGCGGGGTCGATGATGCCTATCTCTCCCTGCTGACTGCCATGGGCATTTCGCCCATGGTGAGAATGACCATTGCCGATGTAGCGCCGCGGCACCTCTCGCCCGCGCTCGACGCGCCGGTGCAGGCGATCGTGGCCGAGGCGCTGGCGCGGCGGCCGGACATGCTGAGTGCCTATGCCGCGCAGCAGGCGAGCCTCGCCAATGTCCGGGCCGCCCAGGCGGAATTCATGCCCAAAGTTTTTCTCTCGGCGACGGGCGCCTACAATTCGGGTGGGCTGAGCGTGACGTCGCTCCCGGCGATCGGACAACTGGCGCCGACCGGAAATATCTCCGGCAGCCAGTTCAACGGTACCATCCTCGCGGGTCTGACCGTCCCGCTCTATGACGGCGGCAGCCGGGCCGCGATCCTGGGCCAAGCCGAGGCCAGTGCCGATTCCGCCGATGCTGCGCTCGCCAAGGCACGGGACGAAACCGTCCGCCAGGTCGTCGGCGCCGAAAATGCGCTGCGGACAAGCCTTGCCGCCTATAGCGCCTCGAAGGCTTTGGCCACCGCCGCGCAGACGAGCTACGACGCCGCCTTCGCCGCCTACCAGAAGGGGGTGGGATCGGTTACAGATGCGACGACAGCGGAGACGCAGCTTCTCCAGGCGCAGAATGCTGCAACCGATTCGTATAGCGCGGTGCTATCCGCGGCGGCGACACTCGCCTTCACGACCGGTGGGTTAGGCGCCGCACCGCCCTGAGCGAGCTATCTCCGGGAATCCGTGACGCGAGCCCTGCTCTTCAAAAATATGGCCGTCCCGCCTCGATCGAGAGCAAGGATGCGAAATGATGAAGCCGCCAGACCTGGATTGTCGCCATCGTGTTCCGGCCGCGCTGATCAGCCACGCGATCTGCCTCCCCCATGTATTCCGCTGAGCTTTCGAGATGCCGAACGGCTCCGCACCGAGCGCGGCATCTTTGTTTCCTATGAGAGCACCCGGCGGAGGTGCTTGAAGTCTGGCGCAAGTGTCGCGAACAATCGTCGTCCGGCCCCGCTTCGCTGACAGATGGTACTTTGACGAGGTCTGCCTTCATAACGCTCAGGCGGAAAGCTTTAAGAAGACCTTGAGGACAGAGGAAATCTGTTTCACTGATTACGAAACCTTGGCCGGCGGCGCCGCAAGATTGCCAAGGTTCATCGACGACATTTACCATGCCCGACGGCTCCCCTCGT
>NZ_DATJJK010000091.1:0-36728 GCF_035492295.1 Acidisoma sp.
GCGCCGGCCTGGACGATCACCGGCCACCCCTGGACGGGGCGGGCGATGTTCAGCGGACCTTTGACGGACAGATGCTCGCCCTTATGCGCCAGCACATGCATCTTCCCGGGGTCGAAAAAGATGCCGGACTCCTTGTCGCGCAGCCAGGCATCATCCGCCCAGGAATCCCAAAGCCCGGTGACGACGTCATAAAATTCCCGCGCGCGCGCATAGCGCGCGTCATGCTCCATCATGTCGTCCCGGCCGAAGTTCAATGCGGCATCGGGGTTCGCCGTGGTCACGATGTTCCAGCCCGCGCGGCCCCCGCTGATATGGTCGATCGAGGCGAAGCGCCGGGCGATATGATAGGGCTCGTCGAAAGTGGTGGACGCGGTGGCGATGAGGCCGATGCGCTCCGTCACCATGGCGAGCGCCGAGAGCAGCGTCAGCGGCTCGAAGGAGGTGGCGGTCGCGCTCCGCTTCAGCGCGTCCATGCTCATGTTCAGCACGGCGAGGTGATCGGCCATGAAGAAGGCGTCGAAACAGCCGCGCTCCAGCGTCTGGATGAAATGCGTCAGGTGCTTCAGGTTGAAATTCGCGTCGGCGGAGGCGCTTGGGTAGCGCCACCAGGCGGTATGGATGCCGACGGGGCGCATGAAGGCGCCCAGATGCAGCTGTTTCGTCATGACAGGCTCTCCACTGTTACGAAGAGCTTCGCCCGAGCCCCCCGGCCGCGCAACGGCCAGGGAGCCATGACAGTCATTCCATCGTGTGCGCAGCCGCCAGGCAGGAGTAGATCACCAGGTCGGAGACCTTGGCATCCATCGGCACCACCTGCACGGCATGTTCCAGCCCCGTCAGCACTGGGCCGATCACCCGCGCTTCTCCAAGACGGGCCACCATCTGCGTCGCAATCTGGGCGGCGTCCAGCCCGGGCATGATGAGGATATTGGCATTGTCGGTCAGGCGCGAGAAGGGATAACGCTCCCGCAACTGGCCGTCGAGCGCCACTTCCGGTGTCATCTCCCCGTCGAACTCGAAATCCGCCCCTTCCGTCTCCAGGATGCGCACGGCTTCCGCGAGCCGACCGCCGGCGCCGGCCAGCGGCTGGCCGAAAGTGGAGGAGGCGCAGAAGGCGACGCGCGGGCTCTGGCCCAGGGCACTCATCCGCATCGCGGCGACCCGCGCGATGGTGGCGAGTTCCTCGGCCGAAGGTTTCAGGTTGATGAGCGTGTCGGCCACCAGCAGCGTCTGATGCGGCGAGACGACCATGGAGAGACCGAAGGCCACGCGGCCGGGCTTGATGTCGATGGCGAGGCGGATCGCATCCAGCGCCTGCGCCGGCGCGCGGGTGAGGCCGGTCACCATCCCGTCCGCATCGCCGAGTGCCACGGCACAGGCGGCGAAGACGTTACGATCCTGATTGACCATGCGCTGCACATCCCGCAGCAGATAGCCGCGGCGCTGCAGGCGCCCGTAGAGGTATTCGGAGTAGCGCTCGTTATTTTTGTGATCGTCCATGGCGGCAAGCCGCGCATTGCGGATCTCGATGCCCTTGTGCAGCGGCAGTTCGAGCCGCGAGAAGGCGGCGCGCACACGATCCTCGTTGCCGATGAGAATGGGGGTGCCAAAGCCTTCCTTCTGATACTGGGCAGCTGCCCGCACCATGGTCTCGTTCTCGCCTTCCGCGAAAACGATGCGTTTGGGCTGGCTGCGCACGCCCTCGGTGATGAGATCGAGAATGTTCACCGCCGTGTCGAGGCGCGCGGCGAGCTTGCGGCGATAGAGCTTCACCTCCGGCAAAGGCAGGCGGGCGACACCGCTTTCAACCGCCGCCTGCGCGACTGCCAGCGGAATCCGCGTGATGAGGCGTGGATCGAAGGCATTGGGGATGATGTATTCGGGGCCGAAGCGCAACTGGCGGGCGGCGGCGCGATGCACCTCGTCCGGCACGTCCTCGCGCGCGAGCTCGGCGAGCGCCTGGGCGGCAGCAGCCTTCATCGCCTCGTTGATGGTGCGCGCCCGCACATCCAGCGCGCCGCGGAAGATATAGGGGAACCCCAGAACATTATTGACCTGATTGGGATAATCCGAGCGGCCTGTGGCGATGATGGCATCCGGGGAAGCGGCACGCGCCTCCTCCGGGGTGATCTCGGGGTCGGGATTGGCGAGCGCCAGGATGATCGGACGCGGCGCCATGCTTCGCACCATGTCCTGGCTGAGCGCGCCCTTGGCCGATAGGCCGAGGAAGACATCCGCGCCGCGTACCGCGTCCTCCAGCGTTCGCAACCCGGTCTCCACCGCATGGGCCGATTTCCATTGGTTGAGGTCCGTCCGACCGCGATGGATCACGCCTTTGGTATCGCAGGCGAGAATGTTCTCGCGCTTCATGCCGAGCGTCAGCAGCAGGTCGATGCAGGCGATCCCGGCCGCCCCCGCGCCGTTGACGACAAGACGGACATCCGCCAGATCACGCTTTGTCAGATGGCAGGCATTGATCAGGGCGGCGGCCGCGACGATGGCCGTGCCGTGCTGGTCGTCATGAAAGACCGGAATATCCATCAGCTCGCGCAGGCGGGTTTCGATGACGAAGCATTCCGGCGCCCTGATGTCTTCGAGGTTGATGCCGCCGAAGGAGGCACCGAGCAGCTTCACGCAGCTCACGAATTCCTCAACATCCTCGGTGGAAACTTCAAGGTCGATGCCGTCGACATCGGCGAAGCGCTTGAAGAGCGCGACCTTGCCCTCCATCACCGGCTTGGAGGCGAGCGCACCGATATTGCCCAGGCCCAGCACGGCGGTGCCGTTGGAAATCACCGCCACCATGTTGCCGCGGGTCGTATAGGTATAGGCGAGTTCGGGGTTTTCCGCGATCTTGAGGCAGGGGGCAGCGACCCCTGGCGAATAGGCGAGGCTGAGGTCCCGCGCCGTCGTCAGCGGTTTCGAAATCCGGGTCTCGAGCTTGCCCGGACGCCCGGAGGCGTGCAGTTCGAGGGCGCTTTCCGACAGGAAAGCAGGGCCCGTCCCCGCCGTCTCTTGATCCGGCATCTGCGTTCCATCCCATCTTGATTGGCAGCGCTCATTGGCGCCTTGGACGAAAGGTTAGCCTGACATTTCAGACGAAATCCAGACGATTAGCCGCGAGCGCCCTCGACCGAAGGTCTGGCCTGCACGCCGGGCGCGGCTCGGGCGGACGCGGCTCGGCCGGACGCGGCCCGGCCGGCGCTCCTATAGCGCAGCGCGTCGACGAGAAGGCTGAAGGCCGCGGAGGGCTGCCGGCGGCTGGGGTAATAGAGGTGATAGCCGGCAAAGGGCTGGCACCAGTCCTGCAGGACGGGCACAAGCCGCCCGGCGGCGACGTCCTCTTCCACGTGATCCTCGACGATGCAGGTGAGGCCGAAACCCTCCCGGGCCGCCTGCAGCATGGGCTCCACCTCATTGAAGATGAGGCGGCCTTCCACCCGCACCCGCAACTCCCTGCCGCCCTGGCCCAGCTCCCAGGCGTAAAGCCCGCCCGCACTCCGCAGCCGCAGGTTGATGCAGTCGTGCTGGGCGAGGTCCTGTGGTGTTTCCGGCCGGCCGCGCCGGGCAAAGTAATCGGGAGAGCCCACCACGGCCATGCGCAGATCGGGGCCAATGCGGACCGCCACCATGTCCTTGGCAATCGATTCTCCAAGCCGCACCCCGGCATCGAAGCGCTCGGCCACGATATCGGTGAAGCCGGCATCGACTGAAAGTTCAACCCGAATATCTGGATAGAGTGGCAGCAAGCGGCGGAGCGCAGGCCAGATCAGCGTCTTCGCCGCGTGCTCGGCGGCGGTGATGCGGATGGTTCCGGCCGGCTTCTCTCGCAGGTCGCCGATGGCCGAAAGTTCCTGCGCGATCTCCTGCAGTGCCGGGCGCAGAGTCAGGATCAGCCGCTCCCCCGCCTCCGTCGCCGCGACGCGCCTGGTCGTGCGCGTCAGCAGACGCACACCGAGCCGCGTTTCCAGCCGTCGCACGGTATAGCTCAGCGCGGATTGAGAAGTTCCCAGCCGGGCTGCGGCGCGCGTAAAGCTCTGTTCCTCGGCCACCGCCAGGAAGGCATTCAGGTCGATCAGATCCTCACGCCGCATTCATGAGCCTCGGATATAGCTTCATGCTCATTGTAGCGGATTAATCGGGGCGCGCGACCGGTGCATCATGCAATGGGCTCAAACGCCCTAGTTCTACCGATAGAGGTTACCATGAACACCACAGGTTATGCGGCGCTCCGCTGCGACGCACCGCTCGAGCCCTTCAGCTTCGAACGCCGGGCGCCGCGCCCGAACGACATCGCGATGGAGATTCTCTACAGCGGCGTCTGCCATTCCGACCTGCATCAGGCCCGCAACGACTGGGGCTGGAGCAGCTATCCGATGGTGCCGGGCCACGAGATTGTCGGCCGCGTCACTGCTGTGGGCTCGGCGGTCACACGCTACAAGATCGGCGATGCCGTCGCTGTGGGCTGCATCGTCGACAGCTGCATGAGCTGCGACCAGTGCCGCCGGGGCGAGGAGCAGCTTTGCCGCGCGAATGCGACTCAGACCTACAATGATCGTGACCGGATCGACGGCACGCCGACCTATGGCGGCTATTCCAAGCACCTTGTGGTGCGGGAAGAGTTCGTGCTGCGCGTGCCGGAGGGGCTGGACCTTTCCCGCGCCGCGCCGCTGCTCTGCGCCGGCATCACCACCTATTCGCCGCTTCGTACCTGGAATGTCGGCCCGGGCAGCAAGGTCGGCGTCATCGGTCTCGGTGGTCTCGGCCATATGGCGGTGAAGCTGGCCGTGGGTCTCGGCGCGGAGGTCACCGTCATCAGCCGCGCGAGGGACAAGGAGGCCGATGCCCGCGCGCTGGGTGCGGACCACTACCTCGTCTCGAGCGATACCGAGGCCATGGCACAGGCAGCGAGCCGCTTCGATCTCATCATCGATACCGTGCCTGTCGATCATGATCTGACAACCTATCTGCCGCTGCTCGACGTCGATGCGACGCTGGTGATCGTCGGTGTCGTCGGGCCGATCCAGGGCACGAACACCGTGCCACTGCTGATGGGCCGCAGGCGGGTTGCCGGTTCGCCCATCGGCGGCATCGCCGAGACTCAGGAGATGCTCGATTTCTGCGCCCGCAAGAACATCCTGCCGGAATGCGAGACGATCCGGATGGATGAGATCAACGGGGCTTTCGAGCGCATGGAGCGCGCCGATGTGCGCTACCGCTTCGTGATCGACATGGCGAGCCTGCCCGCCGCCGCGTAACGCTGCCATCCTGCCGGGCGCCCTTCCCGGTACCCGGCAGAAACGAACTAGCCTGCTGATCTGGCTGGCCGTGACGTGACGGCCAGCCAGGCGCAGAAGAGCGATCCCAGCCCGCATAAGCCGATGACACCACCCATCGGCCAGGGCGTGCCATCCGCGAAGACGCCGAGCAAAGCCGAGGTCAGGATGCCGCTGCCATATTGCAGCGCGCCGACGAGGGCAGAAACCGCGCCCGCACGATGTGGAAAAGCCGACATGGCACCCGCGATGGAATTCGCGACAATCAGGCCGGTGGACGAGATGTAAACGAAGAGCGGAATCGCCAGCCCGGCGAGACCGCCGAAGCCGCTCCAGGCGTCCGCCGCAACCACCAGGGCGGCGACGGCCGAGCCTGCCGTGCCAGCCCGAAGCAGGCGCACGCCACCCAATCGAGTGACGAGCCGGGCATTGATCATATTGGCCAGCATGATGCCGATAATGGCGACCGCGAAGAGCAGGCCATAGAAGCGCGGCGGGACGTGGTAGTAGGTGATATAGACGAAGGGCGTGCCGGCGATATAGGCGTAGACACCGCCATAGAGGAAGGCTCCTGCTCCGGCATAGCCCAACAGCCGCTTTTGCCGGATGAGCATGAAATAGCCCGCCATCGCCTGTATCACCGGCTCGTGGTTCCGCCGCCCCTCGGGCAGCGTCTCGGGTAAGCGCAGCACAGCCACCAGCGTCAGCGCTCCGATGCCGACGAGCACCCAAAAGATCGCCCGCCAGGAGGCAAGAACAAGAATCTGTCCGCCCAGGATCGGCCCCAGTAGCGGCGCAATGGCCATCACCGTGATGAGGGTGGAAAGCATCTGCGCCGCGCGGTCGCCGGTATAGAGATCCCGCACCATGGCACGTGACAGCACAACGCCCGCGCAAGCGCCGACCGCTTGGAGGACACGCCAGCCGATGATCTCCCCCGCACTTGTCGAAAGGGCACATCCGGCCGAACCAACCACGAAAAGAAGGATGCCGATCGCGACCGGCAGGCGGCGGCCGTGCCGGTCCCCGATCGGGCCCCAGAGCAGCTGGCCCAAGCTGAAGCCGATGAGATAGCCGGAGATGGTCAGTTCCATATGGCCCGCATCGGACCGTAGCGCCTCCGTCATCCGTGGCAGGGCCGGGAGATAGAGATCGGTCGAGATGGAGGCGAAGCCCATCAGCGTGCTGAGCGTCGCCAACACGCGCAGGCCGTGCCTGCCCGCCTCCATCTCCGACAGGCTTGCAGCTTGAGCCGTCAATTCGGTCACAGCTCCTGCGCGGTCGGGCGGAACAGGATTTCGTTGATGTCGACCTCTTCCGGCTGGCTCATGGCGAAGGAGACGACGCGGGCGAAGGACTCCGCCGGAATGGCGATGTTCTCATAGAACGCACGGACATTCTTGGCCGCATCGGGGTCGGTCACGCTATCCGGTAGCTCGGACATCACCGCGCCCGGCGAGATGATGGTGGTGCGGATATTGTGCGGTTTCATCTCCATGCGCAGCCCTTCCGAGAGCATACGAACGGCGGCCTTGGTGGCGGCATAGACGGCGCTGCCTTGGCGCACCTTGTGACCGGCGACCGAGGAGACGTTGATGATATGGCCGCTCTTCTGCCGGATCATATGCGGCAGGGCGGCATTGATGCCGTAGAGAACGCCTTTGATGTTGACATCGATCATGCGGTCCCAATCCTGAACGCGGCCGCGCTCCAGAAGGGAATGCGGCATCAGGCCGGCATTGTTGAGGATCACATCCACCCGGCCATGCAGCGCGACCGCCGCATCCACCAGCGCCGTGACCTGTGCCGCATCGGTGACGTCGGTTTTCACGGCCGCCCCCGTAGGCAGACGCAGCTCCGTCGCGAGCGCCTGCAGCCGGTCCATCCGGCGCGCGCCGAGGACGACTTTCGCGCCCTGTTCGGTTAGCAGCCGCGCGGTCGCCTCGCCCAAGCCACTGCTGGCGCCGGTGATGACGACAACCTTGCCTTCGATATTCTGTGTCATGGTCTTCTTCCTTCAAAACAGGCGAAAGCCCGCGCCCCAGCAATGGGGCGCGGGCTTTCGGTTTGCGCAGGTTCTAGCGGCCGGTGGTTGCCATGAGATGAGCGGGATAACGCTCGCCTTCGACATCGATCGCGGCGAGCGCCGTGCTGATCTTGGCGAGATCGCTGACGCTCAGTTCCAGATCGGCCGCGCCGATATTCTCCTCGAAGCGGCTGAGCTTGGTGGTGCCTGGGATGGGTACGATCCAGGGTTTTTGCGCCAGCAGCCAGGCCAAAGCGAGCTGTGCTGGCGTCGCGCCCTTCTCGGCCGCGAGGGTCTTCAGCAGGTCGATCAGCGCCTGGTTCTTCTCCATCGCCTCCGGCGTGAAGCGCGGCAGAAGCCTGCGGAAGTCGCCTTCCCCCAGCTTGGTGTCACCGCTCATAGCACCTGTGAGAAAACCCTTGCCGAGTGGGCTGTACGCGACAAGGCCGATGCCAAGTTCCGCACAGGCTTCGAGGATGCCGTTGGTCTCGGGCCCGCGCGTCCACAGCGAATATTCGTTCTGCAACGCCGCGACGGGCTGCACCGCATGGGCGCGGCGGACGGTGGCGGCACCGGGCTCGGACAGGCCGAAATGGCGCACCTTACCAGCGGCGATGAGGTCCTTCACCGCGCCGGCGACCTCCTCGATCGGCACATCGGGATCGACGCGATGCTGATAGAAAAGGTCGATCACATCGATGCCGAGGCGCTTGAGCGACGCGTCGGCCACGGCGCGGATCTGCTCAGGGCGGCTGTTCATGCCGGCCATCTTGCCGTCCACGATGTTGAAGCCAAATTTCGTCGCGATCACCACCTGCTCGCGCAGCGGCCGCAACGCCTCACCCACGATTTCCTCGTTGGTATAGGGGCCGTAGACCTCTGCGGTATCGAAGAAGTTTTCGCCGCGTTCCACTGCCTGGCGGATCAGCGTGACGCTTTCCGCAGTGCTCAGCGCGTGGCCGTAGCTGAAATTGAGACCCATGCAGCCGAAGCCAATGGCCGAGACTTCGAGACCGCTTTTGCCGAGTTCGCGTTTGTGCATCATCTTTCTCCTCTCGGTGGCACAGCTGCGCCACCCGTTCGGACAAGAATAGGGCGCGAGACCTCCATCAATAAGGCGGCATAATCTGCATGTTATAATATCGTCAGTTCATGAAATGCTCCGCCGTGCGGCCATCTTGCTCGACATGCAGAACCGTCTGGTAAAGCGCCGGAGGATCCTGCGTGTGAGCATCGGTGGTGACCGCGTCGCCTGCGCGATCAAATCCTTTCGTCATCGCGCCAGCGCGTCGACCGAAGAACCACCGCCGTGGCGGCGCCGGTATTCGGCCGGTGTCACGCCGACGCGCCGAAGGAAAGCCCGGCGCAGTACGTCGGCATCAGCAAACCCACAGGCGGCCGCCACCTGCTTTGGCATCTGGCGGCCCTCTTCCAACAGACGGCGGGCCGCTTCCACGCGCGCCATTTCCACCCAGACGGCCGGCGTCATCCCAAGATCGGCGCGGAACATGCGGGCGAAATGCCGTGGGCTCACCTTCATGCGCTCGGCCAGAGCCGACACGCTATGGTCGAGCGCCGGATAAGCGGCGACCCATCGCTGCACCTCCTGCAGCGCTGCGCGACCCGCGGGCGCCGCCTCGCCCCGGCGGCTGAACTGCAACTGGCCCCCGGGTCGCTTGAAGAACATGACGAGCTGGGCAGCGACGGCCATGGCGATCTCCCGCCCCAAATCCTCCTCGACCAGCGCGAGCGCGAGGTCCAGCCCCGCCGTGACGCCGGCGGCCGTGCGCACCCGGCCGTCACGCAAATAAATCGCATCTTCTTCAAGCAGCACGGCGGGATAGCGCGCCGCCAGAATTTCAGCCACGGCCCAATGGGTGGTAACGCGGACACCATCCAGCAGCCCGGCCGCCGCTAGGGCAAAGGCGCCGCTGCAAACCGAACCGTAGCGGCGCGCCTGCGACGCTTTCGCCCTGAGCCAGGCGATAAGCGATGCCTCAATCTCCGTCTTGTCCGCATGCGGGCAGCCGGCGACGAGAAGCGTATCCACCCGCTCCTCGGTCCCCTCGCCCACGATCTCATCGGGGATCAACCGCACACCGGAGGAGCTTGCGATGGGGCCAGGGGCGGTCGCGATCACGGTGAGTTCGTAGGCGGCAAAGCCTGCCTGGACATTCGCCTCCGCGAAGACATCCAGCGGCCCCGACACGTCCAGAAGTTGCACACCCGGCAAGGCAAGTACCGCGATCCGTCGCTTTTGCATGAGCCTCTCCTGCCATGTCCGCCTGAGTCCGGTTTTGTCTTAAATCGACTGAAACCGTTAATTGAAGACATATGAGCCGAAGCCTAGCCTTGGCGCAAGCTTCACCCACAGGAGGACATCATGACGGACATCGACCCCCGCGCCGCGATACCGGACAGCAGCCTGGCCCGTGCCATTACGGAATTCGTCCGCGATACCGAGACCGAGCTGCTCTTCAACCATTCCAGCCGCGTCTATCACTTCGGCGCCCTCGCCGGGCTGCAGCGCGGCCTCAGTTTCGACCGCGAACTGCTCTATGCCGGCGCCATGTTCCATGACGTGGGGCTGATGCCGAGCCATAGCAGCGCACATGAGCGCTTCGAAGTGGACGGCGCTTTCGCTGCGAGAGACTTCCTGCGCAGCCACGGCATCTCTGAGGAAGACGCCTATACGGTGTGGACGGCGATTGCCCTGCACACGACCCCCGGCGTGCCGCAGCACATGCACCCGGTGGTCGCCCTCGTCACCGCGGGCGTCGAGATGGACGTGCTCGGCCTGACGTACCAGCAGTATTCGGATGTGGAGCGTGAAGCCGTCGTCCGTGCTTTTCCACGCACGCCAAAGTTCAAGGAAGACATCATCCAGGCCTTTTACGAGGGCATCCGCCATAAGCCGGACACGACCTTCGGCAACGTCAAGGCGGATGTGATCGCGGATAAGGAGCCGCATTTCCATCGCGGCAATTTCTGCAGCGTCATCCGCTGCTCGGCCTGGCACGGGTAAAGCCAGTCTGGCTCATACGCAGACAAGCGGCCGCTTGCTGCCATGCACGGCTTGCGCTTCTTCGCCGGATGACGAGGGTCATATAAAAACCCCATCCGGCGGGGGAGGCTGAGATCCGCGTTTCAAAAGCACAGGCTGCCGCGAACCGCGAGCGGGTCATCGAGGCCGCAGCGAAGCTCTTTCGCGAGCACGGGTTCGACGGCGTCGGCATCGACGCCGTGATGGCGGAGGCCGGCCTTACCCATGGCGGCTTTTACAAAAGCTTCGGCTCCAAGGACGAGCTGATCGCCGAGGCCTGCCGCCGCGCAGCCGACCGTTCCAACGAGACATGGCGCGCTGAGGAAGAGAAGGCCGCCGATCCCTTGGAAGGGCTGGTAACGCAGTATCTCTCCATGGGGCATTGCCGCGACCCTGGCTCAGCCTGTCTCTTCGTCACTTTGGCAGGCGATGCCGCCCGGCGTGATTCCGCGGTGCGGGACGCCTTCGCCGAAGGCCTGCACGGCTTTTCCGGTCACATCGAGGCCCTTCTGCCCCACCTCTGCGCGGAACGCCGCCATGAAACGGCCCTCGCCATCGCCGCCACCATGATCGGCGCCGTGACGATCGCCCGCGCGACGAACGACGACGCCTTCGCGGCGAGCGTGCTGCAAGCGGCGCGCGCCTCCATCCTGCAGCTTGCTGCGGATCAGCAGACCTAACTCCCCCCTCTTTCCTCGTCGCCTCTGAACGGTCGCGCCGCACCGCGTCCATTTTAGATGTCCATTACCATCTATTTTTGTAATAGATGGTATCCGTCATCTAAGAGTGGTCGCGCGCCTTCGCACGTGCGAGATAGAGGTGAAGCTCCGCCCCCGGGTCGTCCGGGGTCGATCGCCACTCGGGGCCAGTCGGGACGAGGAGACGCTTTCTCGCTCTCCCGGCCGCGTGCCTCAAAAATCTTTCAGATTCCTCTGTGACAATAGGCAAACCATGGATGACATGACCCGATGGTCGGAGGCCGAGGAGCGCACGCCGCCCCCCGTGCGCTCGCGCTTCCGATGGCGGTTGCTGGTTGGAATCGGCCTTGTGGCCGCCGCCGGTGCCTTCTGGATGAGCCCCTGGAATCCCATGGGGCAGCGGGCGGCGCAGACCGCTCAGGCGGCCATACCGCCGGCTCCGGTGACCGTCAGCGCGCCGCTCCAGCGTGCCGTCGCTGCCCAGATCGGCTTTCTTGGCCAGTTCTCGGCGGTTGACCGCGTCGATCTCCGCGCCCAAGTCGGCGGCACGCTGGCCGAAATCGACTTCAAGGACGGGCAGATCGTGAAGAAGGGCGATCTGCTCTTCGTCATCGACCCGACGCCCTATCAGATCAAGCTTTCGGAGGCGACGGCACAGCTCACCTCCGCCCAGTCCCACCTCGTGCTGGCGCAACAGGAACTCTACCGCGCCCAAACGCTGAAGCGCACCGATTTCGGCACGGCCGAGAATGTCGATCAGCGCCAGGCCGATGTCGGCGCGGCCCAATCCGCTGTGGATGATGCGAAGGCGCAAATCCGCGACGCTGCCTTCGACCTGCAGCATTGCCGGATCACCGCCCCGTTCACCGGGCGCATCGGCGCGCATCAGGTCTCGGTCGGCAGTCTCATCGCCGGCAGCCGCTATGCGAGCGGCACCACTACGCTGCTCGCCACCATCGTCTCGCTCGATCCGATCCATCTCGACTTCGACATGAGCGAGGCCGATTACCTGACCTTTTCGCGTGAGCGCGCGGCCACGCCCGGTCCGCTCGCGGACCAGATCGCGTTTCACCTGTCGGACGAGACGCAGTTCACGCATCAGGGAACACTTGATTTCGTGGACAATGAGATCGACCGTTCCAGCGGCACGATCCATGCGCGCGCGACGGTCAGCAACCCGAACCTGCTGTTGACGCCCGGCGCCTTCGCGCGCATCCGCCTGGCCGTTGCGCCGCCTGCACCGGCCTTGCTGGTGCCGGATGCGGCCGTTCTGCTCGATCAGAACCAGCACATCGTTATGACCGTGGCACCGGACGGCACGGTCGTGCCGAAGCCCGTCGATACCGGCGATCTGCGCGGCGGCCTGCGCATCATCCGATCCGGCCTCGCCGCGAATGACCGCGTCATCATCAACGGGCTCATGCGCGCCATGCCGGGCGCGAAGGTAACGCCTGAACCCGGCGCCATCGCGTACAACCCTGCTGACGACAAGAGCTGAGGGGAGACCGATCATGCGCCTCGCTCATTTCTTCATCGAGCGGCCGATCTTCGCGATCGTGCTGAGTGTCTTCCTCACCATCGTGGGTCTCGGCGCTCTGGTGATTCTGCCCATTGCGCAATATCCCGAAATCGTACCGCCGACGGTGCAGATTTCGGCCGTCTATCCCGGCGCCTCGGCCGAGACGGTGGCCCGCACGGTCGCGACGCCTCTCGAACAGCAGATCAACGGCGTCGAGAACATGCTCTATATGAGCAGCCAGTCGACCGGTGACGGCAAGCTGACGGTCACCGTCACATTCCGCATCGGCACCGATCTCAATGTCGCGCAGATGCTGACGCAAAACCGGGTGGACAATGCGCTGTCCCGCCTTCCGGAGGATGTGCAGCGCCAGGGTGTCACGGTACGGAAATCGACGCCGAACATTCTGCTCGCCGTGCATCTCTATTCGCCCGACCAGTCCCGCGACCTGCTCTACATGTCCAACTATGCGACGCTGCATGTGAAGGACGCCTTGGCCCGCCTGCCGGGCATCGGCGACGTGCAGTATATGGGTGCCCGCGAATACGCCATGCGCATCTGGCTCGATCCGGACAAGGTCGCTGCCCACGACCTGAATGCGGATGAGGTGCTGGCCGCCCTGCGGGCGCAGAACATCCAGGTTTCGGCCGGCGTGCTCAACCAGCCGCCCGTGCATTCGGACGAAGCCTATCAGATCAACCTGCAGGCGCTTGGCCGCCTCTCGACCCCTGCTCAGTTCGCGAACATCGTTCTGAAATCGGATTCAGACGGCCGCGTGACGCGGCTGCGCGATGTCGGCCGCGTCGAGATCGGCGCCGCGGATTACGGCTCCACCAGCTACATGGACCGCGGTCCCGGCCTGCCGCTGCTCATCTTCGCCCAGCCCGGCGCCAATTCCGTCGCCGTCGACCACGAAGTGACGAGCACGATGCAGCGCCTGGCCCAGGATTTCCCGCCCGGCCTGTCTTACAAGATCATCTATGACCCGACCGTCTTCATCGGCAAATCCATCCATGAGGTCGTGCAGACGATCTTCGAGGCGATCCTGCTGGTCGTGCTCGTCGTTATCCTGTTCCTGCAGAGCTGGCGGGCCTCCATCATCCCCGTCATCGCTATTCCCGTCTCTCTCATTGGCACCTTCGCGATCCTCGCGGCGGTTGGGATATCGCTCAACAACCTCTCGCTCTTTGGCCTTGTGCTCGCCGTCGGCATCGTGGTGGACGATGCCATCGTCGTGGTCGAGAATGTCGAGCGCAACCTGCATCTCGGCATGGAGCCAAAGGAAGCCGCCCACCGCACCATGGACGAGGTCGGCGTGGCGCTGATCGCGATTGCGCTGACGCTCTGCGCGGTCTTCGTGCCCTCGGCCTTCCTCTCCGGTATTTCCGGCCAGTTCTTCCGCCAGTTCGCGGTAACGATCGCGGCCTCCACCGTCATCTCCTGCTTCGTCTCCCTGACCCTGAGCCCGGCGCTGTGTGCGATGCTGTTCAAGGCGCATGTCCGCGGCAACCATGTGCGGCGTAGCCTGGCGCGGCGGTTTCTTGATGCCGGTTTCGGCCGCTTCAACCGTGGCTTCGACCGGCTTTCCAACGGCTACGGCCAGGCGACCCGCCGGCTGATACGGGCAAGCGCCCTGATGCTTGTCGTCTATGCCGGGCTTCTGTTGCTGACCGGCGTGCAGTTCGCGCGCACGCCGACCGGCTTCATCCCCGAACAGGACCAGGGCTATCTCATCACCGTCGTGCAGTTGCCGCCCGGTGCCTCCCTGGAACGTACCGAGGCTGTGGTGAAACAGGCGGTGGACATCATTCTCTCCACCAAGGGAGTGGAGCATGTGGCACCCTTCGCGGGGCTTGATGCGACAACCTTCACCGTCGCGTCCAACGCGGGCACGATCTTCTCCGGCCTGCCCTCGCTCTACAGCCACCACATCAAGGGCGTGACCGCGAATACGGTGCTGGCTGATCTGCGGAAGAGACTGTCGGTCATCCAGGGCGCCTATGTGCTGACCATTCCGCCACCGCCCGTGCCCGGCATCGGCAGTGCCGGCGGCTTCAAGATGATGCTGCAGGATCAAGCAGGACTTGGCCCGGATGCGCTGGCTCAGGCCGCCCAAGCCCTGGTCGGCGCGGCCAACAAGGACCCGGCGATCGCCGGCGCCTTTACCCTGTTCAGCGCGCGCTCACCCTCGATCTATCTCGATATTGACCGCGAGAAGGCCGAGATGCTGGGCCTGACGCCATCGGATGTCTTCGATACGCTGCAGCTCTATCTCGGCTCACAATATGTCAACGACTTCAACTATCTGGGCCGCACCTTCCAGGTGATTGCACAAGCGGACGGAAGTTTCCGCCGCAATAGTCAGGACATCTCGCGGCTCAAGGCGCGCAATGCCCAAGGCCAGATGGTGCCCATCGGCAGCGTGGCGCGGCTGCAGCCGGAAACCATCCCCTACCGCGTGCCGCGCTACGATCTGTTCCCGGCAGCCGAGGTGATGGGCGTCGCCGCACCCGGTGTAGCCACCGGCACGGCGCTCGCACATATGGAGGCGCTCGCCCATCAGGTCCTGCCGCATGGCATCGGCTTCGAATGGACGGAACTCGCCTATCAGCAGCAGCAGCAGGGCACGCCGACGCTGCTGGTTTTCGGCGCTGCGGCACTCTTCGTCTTCCTCGTTCTTGCAGCACAGTATGAGAGCTGGAAGCTGCCCCTCGCCGTGGTGCTGATCGTGCCGATGTGTTTGCTCGCCTCGGTGAGCGGTCTCCGGCTGCGTGACCTGCCGATCGACATCCTGGCCCAGATCGGGTTCGTGGTGCTGGTGGGCCTGGCTGCCAAGAATGCGATCCTGATCGTGGAATTCGCGCGCCAGGCAGAGGATGAAGGGGCGAGCCCGATGGAGGCCGCGGTGCGCGCCGCGCGCACCCGTCTGCGCCCGATCCTGATGACCTCCTTCGCCTTCATCCTGGGCGTGGCACCCCTGGTGGTGGCGACAGGCGCGGGCTCGGAAATGCGGCAATCGCTCGGCACCGCCGTCTTCTTCGGCATGCTGGGGGTGACCGGCTTTGGCCTGCTCTTCACACCCGTCTTCTACACGCTGGTGCGGCGGCTTGGCCGCCGACGCGCCCAGGCCCGCAACGTGGCAGGCGGCTTCCTCGGCAGACCGGCGCCATGACGCAGACAGCCGGACCTGCCGGGGCTCATCCCGAGGCCAGATGAGCATCTCGCCCGGATCACGGTTGTCCGAGGCAAAATAGGGAATGGCCCGAATCGTGACGGGCACCTGTGTCCTGGGGGGCGGTTCTGTAGAGGACCGCCCCCTCTGCATTGGTTTCCCGTAGGCCAGCATGGACAACGCCGGCGCGGCAGGATGCCGATCATCACGACAAAATTTTTCGCTAAATACAATTGCGCACAAACAACGGAATCAATCCTCAGCGCCCCTTTCCTCAGAAACACTGATTGTCCTGTAGTAAAAAATACGGCTAGCATACCATCGACACTATAAGTTTCGCCGCCGCCGGGCCCGTTGTCAGAACCGGGGGCGGCCAACAAGCGCGGGCCAGCTCAAGGCACCGGCAAACGAAGGAAACGACCATGACCGATGACTGCACCGAGCAGGGATCCGCACGCCGTCGCTTTCTGCAACTCGCCGGCCTGTCCGCCGGCGCCGCGAGCTTTGCCATGGCAAGCCTGGGCTCGACCCCGGCACTCGCGGAAGCCGCCGGCCGCTCCGGCAAACCGCTGAAGGCGGCCTTTTCCAACGCCGGCCTTCAGGCAACCTGGTGCGCCCAGGGCAAGCGCGCGGCGGAATACTGGGGCAAGCTCTTCAATGTTGAGGTAACCTGGTTCGACGGCGAGCTCTCGGCCCCGAAGCAGCGCGCGGCCATCGACAATATGGCCTCCGAGAAATGGGATTTCGTCGCCATCCAAGCTTTTGGCATCGGCACGCTGACGACACCCGTGAACCGCATGATCGACGCGGGTATTCCGGTGATCGACATGGATACGCTGATCGCGCCACTTGCCTCCATCAATGTCCACAGCTTCATCGCCCCGGATAACGAGTTCATGGGCGCCTCCGTCACCCAGGCCCTGGTCAATGCCATCAATGGCGAGGGCAATATCGTCATGACGCAAGGCGCGCTGGGCCATACCGGCGCGCAGGGGCGCGCCCGCGGCTTCGAATCCATCATCAAGAAATATCCCAAGATCCATGTGCTGGACACGCAGCCCGGGGATTGGGACGTCACCAAGGTCGCCCGCATCTGGGAAACGCTGCTCAACAAATATCCCAAGATCGACGCCGCCTATTTCCACAATGATGACATGGCCCTTGCTGCCTACAACGTCATGAAGGCGCATAACCGCACCAGCATCAAAATCGGTGGTTGCGATGCCATGCCGCCCGCCCTGGTGGCGGTGGAGGACGGGCGCATGACGGCAACGGTCCGCAACCCCTCCTGCCGCATCCATGCCGGCGCCCTGATCGCGGGTGTCGCGGCCGTCGTCGACGGCCAGAAGACCGGTCCAGGCGGCATCCCGAAGAACATCATTGCGGACGGGCCGGTGGTCACCCAGGCCAATGCGCCCGGCCTGATGTGGATGGAGGAGCAGTATCTGATCTGAGCTGGGCCAGCCGATGTCTCCGCTTCTGCAACTGCGCGGCGTCTCGAAAGCCTTCGGCGGCGCGATTGCACTGAGGGAGATCGACTTCGCGCTTGGCGCGGGGGAGATTCACGGGCTTGTCGGCGAGAATGGCGCCGGCAAGTCCACCCTGATGAAGATCATCGCGGGTGTTCACACGAGCTATGGCGGCGTGATGGAGCTGGAGGGCAAGCCGGTGCACTTCGCGTCGCCCGCCGATGCCCTCGCCGCCGGCATCGGCATGGTGCATCAGGAGCTTTCGGCGGTGCGCAGCCTGACCATCGCCGAAAACGTCTATCTCGGCGTGCAGCCGCTCAACCGCTTCGGTCTCGTCGATTGGCCGGCGATGATGAGCGGCGCCCGCGTGCTGCTCGACGGGCTCGGCATCGACGTCGATCCGCGCGCCCTGATGGGGTCGATCTCGCTCGGCACGCAGCAATTGGTGGAGCTTGCCCGCGTGCTGTTTTCCGGCGCCCGCATCATCATCCTGGACGAACCGACCTCGGCCCTTTCGCCACCCGAAACGCAGCGCCTGTTTGCGGTGTTGCGCCGGCTGCGCGACGAAGGCCACAGCCTCATCTTCATCTCGCATTTCCTCGACGACGTGCTGGATATCTGCAACCGCGTCACGGTCTTTCGCAATGGCGGCAAGGTTGCCGATGCCGATACCGTGGACATCGACAAGCCCTGGCTGATCCGGCAGATGATCGGCCATAGCCATGGCGAGTTGGAGGAAAGCTATACCGGCGCGCTCTATCTCGACAGCAAGCCGGATTCGACCGTTATTCTACGCGCCGAGGCGCTGAGCCTGGACGCGGCCTTTACCGATATTTCCTTCGAAATCCGCGCGGGAGAGGTTCTGGGCCTTTACGGCTATCTCGGCTCGGGCCAACTCGATCTCGCGCGCAGCCTCTTCGGCAAGGAGCCGATGAAACGCGGCCGTGTGAGCATCGACGGCCGCACCGTCACACTCACCAGCACGTCCCGGGCACGCGCTGCGGGTCTTGCCTTCGTGCCGGAAAGCCGGCGCAGCATGCTCTTTGCGGAAGAGCCGGTCTTCAAAAACATGACCATCAGCATTCTGCAACGCATCGGTCGCCTGCTGCTGCATCCGACGGCCGAGCGTGGCATCGCACGAGATCATATCGGCAGTCTGCATATCCGGCCGCCAAGCACGGAGCGGCCGCTCGGTTCCCTCTCGGGCGGCAACCAGCAGAAGGTGGCGCTGGCGCGCTGGCTGACGCACCTGCCGCGCGTGCTGATGCTGAGCGAGCCGACCCGCGGCATGGATGTCGGCGCCAAGGAGGATGTCGTCCATATCGTGCGCGGGTTGAAAGCGCAGGGGATCGGCATTCTCGTCGTTTCGACCGAACCGGAGACGGTACTGTCCATGGCCGACCGAATTCTGGTCATGAAGAAAGGCCGCATCGTGCATGAATTCGCGGGCGAAGCCATCAGCAAGGACCGCCTTCTGGCGGCCGCCTAAAGGAACAATCAGGACATGGCTGAGGTTTTGACTGAAACAGGGGGACGGGGCGTGAAGCCGGTGGCCTGGGTACGGGCGCGTCTGCGCAATATCGCGCCCTTCGTGACACTGATCTTCCTGGTCGTCTTCTTTGCCATCGCCAGTCCATCCTTCATCAGCATCGGCAATATCTGGAATATCCTGACGCAGATATCCGTCACCGGCATCATCGCCGTCGGCCTCACCTTCGTTATTCTTTGCGCAGAAATCGACCTCAGTGTCGCGAGCGTCGCCAATGCCGTCGGCATCATCGCGGCCTTCTTCACGCTGCAAGACCCGAGCGTGAACATCGCGAACCTGCCGTTGTCGGGTTGGGCCGCGATCATGATCGCCCTGGGGGCAGCGGTCGGGCTGGGCCTCATCAACGCCATCGGGATCACCCGCGTGGGTATTCCATCCTTCATCATGACGCTGGCCATGCTGCAGATCGGTGCGGGCATTTGCGCGTTGCTGGTGCGCGGGCAGATTGCCTATGCGGTGCCGCATCTCGCGGTGACGCTCGGCAGCAAGGCTCTGGGCCCGGTGCCTTGGATCGTCATCGTGCTGGCGATCACGCTGGCGGTCGGCCATGTGGTGCTGACCTATACGCGCTTCGGCCGCTACGTATACATGGTTGGCGGCAACCGAGAGGCGGCGGAGTATTCCGGCGTCAATGTGAAGCTGATCATCTCTGCCGTGATGGTGATTTCGGCCGTCTGTTCAGGCCTCGCCGGCATCCTCGGCGTCGCCTATTTCGGCAGCGCCCAGCAGAACGAATTCGATAGCTATCTGCTGGATTCCATCTCGGCCGTGGTCGTCGGCGGCACCAGCCTGTTCGGCGGACAGGGCGGCATCGGCAATACCATCATCGGGCTCTTCGTGCTCGGTGTGCTGAACAACGGGCTGGACCACGTCAATATCGACAGTTTCCTGAAGATCCTCATCCGTGGGCTGATCCTGCTCGCGGCCCTCGTCATCAACGTCTATGCACAGCGGATGAAGGCCACGTCGACCGCGGCGGAAGGCTGAAAGCCTCACACCAGTCCGAACCGTTCCTTCAGGGCATGCAGCTTCTGTTTGCTCACCGGGACGGCAGGGCCCAGCGCTTCCGGCAGGGCGACCAGAAAGCCTTCGTCCTGACGGACGAGTTCGGTGACATAGTCGAGATTGACGATATGGCTGCGATGCACGCGCAAAAAGCGTGCGGGGTCAAGCCGGCTCTCCAGCACCGAGAGGGACAGGTTGGAGAGGTAACGGTCCTGCTGTGTCACGATCGTCGTGTAATGTCCCTCCCCTTCCAGCCGGCCGATATCCTTCACATCGACAAGCACGATGCGATTATGGCGGTAGACAGGAATGCGGGAGATGAGGCGCATCGGCCCCTCGCCTGTCGCCTCGTGGCCGGCACCGTTGCGCGGTGCGGTGGTGAGTTCCGTCAGATCGTAGAAGATCATGCAGGAGCCCACGCGCCCCTCCGCCGCCACCATCTGCGAGACCTTGATCATCAGCATCCGGTCCGGGATGTTGATCATCATGGCCTGGGGCGGTGCCGATTTGCCATGCGGGGAGGAGGAGCGATGGCCGAGCAGGAAGGCGATCTTCTCCCGGCTCTTCGGCGGGTGCAGGGACAGCACATCGACCCCGAACATGGCATCGAGCGTGACGCCGAGCGACGGCTCGGCCGCCGGTCGCAGCACCTGAATGGCAACGTCGTTCATCGCCGTCACACGGTTCTCGGCATCCAGCCAGACGATTCCGGGGTTGAACTGTTCAAGCTTGTGCTGGAAGGATTCCGCAGACGCGCGCGTGCTGACGGCGGCGGGCTCGGCCGCTGCCCGGCCGACCGGATCCGGATCGGATACCACTATGTCCGGCGATGCCTTCACGCCGTCGCCTCCCCCAAAGCGAGCCTCTCCCAGGAAAGACCGGCGGGCCCCTCCGCGCAGCCATTTCCTGGCTTTTGAACCTGCTCTTCTTCCTGTCCTGACACCGTATGGAGGTTCGCTGGGGGCGGCAAGCGCCGTTTCGCCCACGCCACCGTTCAAGTCCGTTTCAGCGCCGTTCACGCTGCCGGAGCGGCATTTCAGGGGAAAGCGGTTGCCGGCGGCGGGCCCCTCCTTGAGCTTGGGCACCAGACAAAAGCAGCCGCAGTCAAGCGGTCGAGGCTAAAGGGAGAGTCTATGATCCCGCGTCCATTCGTCTATCACGCGCCCGAATCCCTCCAGGCGGCGATCGCCCTGCTGCGCGACCATGGCGACCAGGCAAAGCTCCTCGCCGGCGGCCACAGTCTCCTGCCCATGATGAAGCTGCGCTTCGCGGCACCGGAGCACCTCATTGATCTCGGCCGGATCGCGGCCTTGCGCGGCATCGAACTTGTAGGCAACGAGGTCCGCATCGGCGCCATGACCAGCGAGCGGGAGATCCTCGCCTCCCCCCTGCTCGCCGAACATCTGCCCCTGCTGGTTGAAACGGCGCGGCAGATCGCCGACCCTCAGGTGCGCACCAAGGGCACGATCGGCGGCGACATCGCCCATGGCGATCCGGGCAATGATCATCCGGCCGTCATGCTGGCGCTCGGCGCGCATTTCGTGCTGGTGGGGCCAACGGGCGAGCGTGTGGTGCAGGCGGCTGACTTCTTCCTCGGCACCTATGTGACGGCCCTCGAACCGGACGAAGTGATGACCGAAATCCGCATTCCGAAGCCGGCTGCGGGCAGCGGCACCTGCTACGCGAAGCTCAAGCGCAAGACCGGTGACTTCGCGACGGCGGCAGCCGCCGTGGTGCTGCGCGTGGAGCAGGGTCGCTGCGCAAGCGTGGCGATCGGCCTCACCAATCTGGCGCCGATGGCGATGCGCGCGGAGGCGGCAGAGGCGGCGTTGAGCGGCCATCCCGTCGATGGCGCGGCGATTGCACAAGCCGGTCGCCTGGCCGCAGAAGCCTGCGAGCCGGGTGCCGATCTGCGCGGTGACGAGGACTACAAGAAAGCGATGGCGGGCCAGATGGTGCAGCGCGCGCTGCGCACCGCCCTTTCCCGCTGCACCGGCTAAGGGACATTCCGTATGACCAAGAAAACCGCCGTCAGCTTCCGGCTGAACGACCGGCCCGTCGATGTGCTCGTCGAGCCGCGCGAACTCCTCATCCACACGCTGCGCGAGAGGCTTGAGACCACAGGCCCCCATATCGGCTGCGAAACCAGCCATTGCGGCGCCTGCACGGTGGATCTTGACGGCATGTCCGTCAAATCCTGCACGGTTTTGACCGTGCAATGCGAGAACAGCCATGTCCTGACGATTGAAGGCTTTGCCAAGGGGGGCCAGCTGCATGCCCTGCAGGAGGCCTTCATGCAGGAGCATGGGCTGCAATGCGGCTTTTGTACGCCGGGGATGATTACCCGCGCCTACCGGCTGCTGCAGGAGAATCCGAGCCCGACGGAGGAGGAGATCCGCTACTGGATGTCCGGCAATCTCTGCCGCTGCACGGGCTATCAGAACATCGTCAAGGCCATCCAGTATGCCGCCGCCAAGCTGCGTGGCGAGATCGTTGAGACCTCTCATCCGATGATGGCGGAGGTAACCGCCTGATGAACGACATCGCACGCGATCCCAAGGCCGATCTCGGCCGCCTGGAAAAGCTCGAAGGCATCGGCTGCGCCCGCAAGCGGCGCGAAGACCCGCGCTTCATCCAGGGCCGCGGCACCTATGTGGACGACATCCACCTGCCCGGCATGCTCTTCGGCGTCATGGTGCGCAGCCCCTATGCTCATGCCCGCATCAAGTCGATCGACACATCCCGCGCCCGCGCGCTGCCTGGCGTCCATGCCGTGCTCACCGCGGAGGACCTCAAGCCGCTGAAACTGCACTGGATGCCGACCCTCGCGGGTGATGTGCAGGCGGTGCTGGCGGATGGCAAGGTCCACTTCCAGAACCAGGAAGTTGCCTTCGTGGTGGCGGATGATCGTGCCATCGCCGCCGACGCCGCCGAACTCGTTGAGGTTGACTACGAGGAGTTGCCGGCCGTCGTCGACCCCTTCAAGGCGCTGCTGCCTGATGCGCCGGTGATCCGCGAGGACCTGGCAGGTAAGGATGTCGGCGCCCATGGCGCCCGGCGCCACCACAACCACATCTTCAACTGGCAGATCGGTGATCGCGACCGCACCGATCGCGCCTTCGCCAATGCCGCCGTCACGGTGACGCAGGAAATGCTCTATCCGCGCGTGCACCCCTGCCCGTTGGAAACCTGCGGCGCAGTCGCGAGCTACGATGCGGTCAAGGGCGATCTCACCGTCTGGATCACCTCCCAGGCACCGCATGTGGTGCGCACCGTGGTGGGCCTGCTCTCCTCCATTCCGGAATCCAAGATCCGCATCATTTCACCCGATATCGGCGGCGGCTTCGGCAACAAGGTCGGCGTCTATCCGGGCTATGTCACCGCCATCGTCGCCTCCATCGTGCTCGGCCGACCGGTGAAGTGGATCGAAAGCCGCAACGAGAACCTGACCACCACGGCCTTCGCCCGCGATTATTGGATGACTGGCGAATTAGCGGCGGACGCGGATGGCCGCATCAAGGGTCTGCGCGTCAATGTCACTGCCGATCACGGCGCCTTCGATGCCTGCGCCGATCCCACCAAATGGCCCGCCGGCATGTTCCATGTCTGCACCGGGTCCTATGACATCCCGACCGCGCATGTTTCGGTCGATGGCGTCTATACCAACAAGTTTCCCGGCGGCGTCGCCTATCGCTGCTCCTTCCGGGTGACGGAGGCGGTTTATCTCGTCGAACGCATGATCGACGTGCTGGCCCAGAAGCTGGGGCTCGACAAGGCGGAAATCCGCTTCCGCAATTTCATCCCCAAGGAGAGCTTTCCTTACCATTCGGCGCTCGGCCTGGATTACGATTCCGGCGACTATGCACCGGCGCTTCAGAAGGTGCTGAAGGCGGTGGATTACGAGGCTTTGCGCGCCGAACAGGCAGCGAAGAGAGCCGATCCCAATTGCCCGACGCTGATGGGCATCGGCATCACCACTTTCACTGAAATCGTCGGTGCCGGCCCCTCCAAAAGCTGCGACATCCTGGGCATCGGCATGTTCGACAGTTGCGAGATCCGCGTCCATCCCGATGGCTCGGCCATTGCCCGCATGGGCACGATCAGCCAGGGGCAAGGGCACCAGACGACCTATGCTCAGATCATCGCGACGGAAGCCGGTATTCCCGCGTCCGTCATTCAGGTCGAGGAAGGGGATACTTCAACCGCGCCCTACGGGCTCGGCACCTATGGCTCGCGCTCCACGCCGGTCGCGGGTGCGGCCGTCGCCCGCGCCTCCCACAAGATCCGCGAAAAAGCTCGCAAAATCGCAGCCCATCTTCTGGAAGTCTCGCCGGAGGACATGGAATTCGATCTCGACCAGTTCCATGTCAAAGGCGATCCTGCGCGCGCCAAAAGCATGAAGGAGATCGCCTGGGCCGCCTATAACAACGTGCCCGAGAGCATGGAGATGGGGCTGGAGGCGGTGGATTATTACGACCCGCCGAATTTCACCTTCCCCTTCGGGGCCTATCTCGCGGTGGTTGATATCGACAAGGGCACGGGCGAAGTGAAGGTCCGCCGCTTCTATGCGCTGGATGATTGCGGCACGCGCATCAACCCGATGATCATCGAAGGTCAGATCCATGGCGGGCTGACGGAAGGCTTCGCCGTCGCCTTCGGCCAGGAGCTGCCCTATGACGAGCAGGGCAATGTGCTCGGCGGTACCTTGATGGACTATTTCCTGCCGACTTCGGTGGAGACACCGCATTGGGAGACGGATTTCACCGTTACCCCCTCGCCGCATCATCCGATCGGCGCCAAAGGCGTCGCCGAGTCACCGCATGTCGGCTCCATCCCTTGTTTCAGCAATGCGGTGGTGGATGCCTTCGCCCATCTCGGCGTAACCCATACCGGCATGCCGCATAACGCCTATCGCACCTGGAAGCAGCTTCGTGCGCTCGACATTGCCGGCTGAGAGCGAAAGAGCATCATGAAGATCACCATCGAGAAAAGCCTCGATCTGCCGCTGAGCCCGACGCTCGCCTGGGCCATGCTGCAGGACATGGAGGGGGTGGCCGCCTGCCTGCCCGGAGCGAAGATCACCGAACGGGTGGACGAGACCCATTACAAGGGCACCGTCTCGGTCAAGCTCGGCCCCGCGACCGTGAGCTTCAAGGGCAATATCGAAATCGCGGACAGTGATCCGGCGGCGCGGACGCTGCATATCGTCGGCACCGGATCGGAGACGACCGGCACCTCCGGCGCCTCCCTCGATCTCCATGCGGCGGTCATAGCGGCGGAGGGCGGCGGATCGCGATTGAGCGGCGTTTCTGACGTGACGGTCACCGGCAAGGTCGCGACCTTCGGGGCAAGGCTGATGAACAGCGTCTCGGAAGTCCTGCTGCAGAAATTCTTCGCCAATCTGGCGGCGCGTGCGGCGGCCATCGAGGCGGCGCAGCCCGCAAGCGCACCGTCCGAGGCGGTCGGCGCCGCCCCGGTCGCGATGCCGGCGCCCGCACCGGTGGAGGCGTCCGAGACGAAGCTGAATGCCCTGTCCCTGATCTGGGCGGTGATCAAGGATTTCGTCGCGAGCTTGTTCCGCCGCTCGAAGGCGACATGACCGCGGGGGCTGATGCCGGCCAGGCCAGCCGGATGGCCGCCATTGGCGCGATGCAACGGCGGCTGGAAGCGGCCGGCTATATCTGCGAGCGCGATCTGGCGGCCACCCTCCTGCTGATGGGCGAATTGCATCGCCCGCTTCTGGTGGAGGGCGATCCCGGCGTCGGGAAAACCGAAATCGCCAAGGCACTCGCGAAAACCCATGAGACGACACTGATCCGCCTGCAATGCTTCGAAGGGCTGGACATCCACCACGCGCTCTATGAGTGGAACTATCAGCGCCAGCTTCTGGCCATCCGCATGGCGGAGGCCGCGGGCGGCGGCGGGCTTGACGAGGAAGCCCTGTTTTCCGGTGCCTACCTGCTCAAGCGTCCCTTGCTGGAGGCGCTGCTGCACGCAACCCCTGCCGTACTTCTGATCGACGAGATTGACCGGGCCGATGAAGCTTTCGAGGCGTTTCTTCTCGAAGTGCTCTCGGATTATCAGGTGAGTGTGCCCGAGATGGGTACCATTCGCGCGGCGAGCATCCCGCTCGTTGTTCTGACATCGAATGCGACGCGCGAGCTGTCGGACGCGCTGCGCAGGCGTTGCCTCTACTATTATCTTGCCAGCCCCAGCTTCGCGAAGGAACTGGCCATCCTGCAGCTGCGCCTGCCCGGCCTGCCGGACCGACTGGGCCGGCAGATCGTCGAATTCACCCAGGCCCTGCGCCAGCTGGGCCTCAAGAAACAGCCCGGCATAGCCGAAACGCTGGATTGGGCGGCGGCCCTTCTCGGCCTTGGCATCACCGTTCTCGACGAGGCGGGGCCGGAGGGCATCCGGGATACGCTCGCCGCGCTCGTCAAGACGCGGGAAGACCTGCAAGTGCTGGAGCCAGTCGCCCTCGCGCGGCTACTGGCGCTGGCAGGATAGGCAGGCGCCATGCTGCCCCAAGCCACCCCACCGGGCGCCATTGCCACCATCCGCATCGCAGGCTTCGTCGCCACATTGCGGGAAAACGGGTTTCTGATCGGCATTCAGGAACAGGCGGATGCGCTCCGTCTCGCCGAGACGGTGGGGGTCACCGAGAAGCAGCCGCTGCGCTGGGGATGGCGCAGCCTGCTCTGCACCCGGGCCGCGGATTGGACACGCTTTGACGACATTTTCGATAGTTACTGGATGCCGCCCAACAAACAGGCCCTGGTGGAAACCCGCGCCGGTGGCGCGGGCCTGATGTCCTTGACCGGCGAGGCCGGACCCGCCGCGGGCCGGGCCGGGCCCGTTCTGCAGCATGATGAAGCGGAGGAGGATAGCGGCCTTTCCGGGGACACCGCGCAGGACGGGGCAAGCGCCGAGGCCACGGCCGAGGGCGCCGATTTCCGGTCCCTGACCGATCGGCTGCAGACCTATGCGATCGAGGCCGCCATCCGCCGCTTCGCCCGCCGCCTCAAGCGGTTGCGGACGCGGCGGGAGCAAGCTGCGGCCCGTGGCGCCCGGATCGACCTGCGGCAGACGCTGCGCCGCTCCATCGGCACGGGCGGGTCCCCGCACAAGCTCCGCTTCCGGGTGGCGCGCCGGGTGCGGCCGCGCCTCGTGTTGCTGCTCGACGTCAGCCGTTCGATGTCCCTCACCAGCTTCTTCTATCTGCGCGTCGCGCGCGCGCTGGCGCTTGAACTCGGCGACGTGCATGTCTTCCTCTTCCACACCCACTTGACCCATGTCTCCGAGGCACTGAAGGATGCGGACCCCTGGCGCGCGCAGGAGCGGCTGCAATTGCTTTCGGCAGGCTGGGCCGGCGGCACGCGCATCGGCGACTGTCTCGCGGAGTTCAACCGCCTCCATGCCGGGCGCCTGCTGCATGCCCGCGCCTGCGTGATCATCGCGAGCGACGGCTATGACACCGGGCCCGCGGGGGTGCTGGCAGCCGAAATGGCGGCCCTCGCGCGGCGCGCCCGGCGTATCGTCTGGTTCAACCCGGCGAAGGCAGATCCGCGCTACGCGCCGCTTGCCCGCGGCATGCGGGAGGCGCTGCCCTTCATCGATCTCTTCACTCCGGCGAATTCACTCGCGCGCCTGGAAGCGGCCTTCACCCAGGTGCTGGAGGTGCTATGACGAACGCGTCAGACGTCACCGCGCTGGTCACCGCTCTCACTCGGGAGCAGCAGCCCTTTGCGGTTGCAACTGTGGTGCGCACCCTGTCGGCCACCGCCGCCAAGGCCGGTGCCAAGGCCGTGATCCTGGCCGACGGCAGCATGGGTGCGGGCTGGATCGGCGGCGGCTGCGTGCGGGGCGCGGTGTTGCGGGCAGCCCGCTCGGCAATGGCGGACGGGCAGCCACGATTGATCTCGGTGCAGCCGGAAAGCACACTCGCGGCGCATCACCTGGCGTCTGGTGAAGAGCGCGACGGCATTCACTTCGCCCGCAACGCCTGTGCCAGCCAAGGCGTGATGGACGTCTTCGTGGAACCCGTTCTCCCATCTCCACGCCTGCGCATTTTTGGCCAGTCGCCCGTGGCGACCGTCCTCGCCCGTCTCGCCCCGGACTTCGGCTTCGCCGTGGAGCGCGATGCGACCGGGCCGGCGGACCCGCGCCCCGATCCAGCCGGCTTTGTGGTGGTGGCGACCCAGGGCCGTGGCGATGCCGAGGCGCTGCGGGCGGCACTCACCCTGCAGGCACCCTATACCGCCTTCGTCGGCTCCCCCCGCAAGGTCGAGACACTCAAGCAGGCGCTGCGGGCCGCCGATTACCCGGCTGGGCAGCTGGACAGGCTGCATGGGCCCGCTGGGCTCGACATCGGCGCCGTGACCCCCGAGGAAATTGCTCTCTCAATCCTGGCCGAGATGATCCGTGACAGACGCCAAAGACGATCAGTGACAGAGGACCCCGTGCATGAGTGATGTGGAGGACGTGCTGGGCCAAGTCCATGCCTGGCGCGAGGCTGGCGAGCGCGTAGCACTCGCGACCGTCGTCGCCACCTGGGGCAGTTCCCCCCGCCCCGTCGGCAGCCAAATGGCAATCACTGGCTCCGGCCGCATGGTGGGCTCGGTCAGCGGCGGTTGCGTCGAAAGCGCAGTCATGGCCGCCGCCATGGTGACGCTCGACGAGCATCTGCCGCAACTGCTCGACTACGGGGTGTCGAGCGAAAGGGCCTGGGAAGTGGGCCTCGCCTGCGGCGGCCAGTTGCAGGTCTTCGTCGAAGAAGTGGAATGACGCCGGAACTTCGCATCGCGCTCATGCGCGCCCGCACCGAAAGGCGCCCTGTGGTGCTGGCAACCGATCTGGCCAGCGGCCGACAGCTGCTCTGGCCGGGCCCGGATGTACCGGAGGCACTGGCGGAAGCCGCCAGGGAGGCACTCGCGGCCGACAGGAGCGCTACCATCGAGCAGGAGGGCGCACGCTGGTTCCTGCATGTCCATGCCCTGCCGCTGCGGCTGTTCCTGATCGGCGCCGTCCATATCGCGCAGGGTCTGGCGCCCTTCGCCGAAACCCTGGGCTTTCAGACGATCGTGATCGACCCGCGCCCTTCGCTCGCGACACCGGAACGTTTTCCCGGCATCACGCTCATGCCGGACTGGCCGGACGAGGCGCTCGATCGCGCATCGCTGGATGGCCGCAGCGCCGTCGTGGCGCTGACGCATGATCCGAAACTGGATGATCCGGCCCTCGACCGCGCTCTGCGCTCGGACGCGTTCTATATCGGCGCACTCGGGTCCCGCCGCTCGCATACGGCGCGGCTGGAGCGGCTCGCCGAGTTCGGCCATGGACCGGAGAGTCTCAGCCGCATCAAGGGCCCGGTCGGGCTGCCGCTCGCGGCCGTCACCGCGGCCGAAATCGCGCTCTCGATCGCGGCCGAGATCGTCGCTGTCCGGCGCGGCAGCAGTCTCAGCTGGGCGCGGCGCTAGTCGAATCGTCCGATAGGCGTGTGGTATGACAGCGCAGTATCGACGACGACGGTCCAGGAGAGTCGGCATGGACGAAACAGAGATCAGAGCGGCGCTGAATCACCACTGGGCCGCCTCGGATGCGGACGACTTCGATGGCGAGCACGAGATTTACCGGGACGACGCGGTGCTCGAATATCCTCAATCGGGTGAACGCATCCACGGGCGGCGGAACATTCAAGCCTCCCGCACCGCGCAACCGAACCGCAAGCGCTTCACAGTGCGGCGGATCATCGGCGCGGGCGGGCTCTGGGTCACCGAATATGTCCTGACCTATGACGGCCAACCATCTTACACCGTGAGCATCATGGAATTCCTGGATGGGAAGGTGGCCCGAGAGACCCAGTATTTCGGCGATCCGTTCGAGCCGGGGCCGTCGCGCGCGCAATGGGTCGAGCAGATGCCTTGAAACCTGACCGACGCGCGGCCGGCCCTCTGCCGATCGCCCGTGCGGTGCTTCCGGTGGATACGATCGCTCTCGCCCGCACTCTCATCGGCAAGATCCTGGTGCGGGAGCTCCCCGAAGGCGTCGTCAGCGGCCGGATCGTCGAGACCGAGGCCTATATCGTGGGCGACGCCGCCGGGCATGCCTATCGGGGCATGACCCCGCGCAACCGCTCGCTCTTTCTCGAGCGCGGGCACGCCTATGTCTATCTCGCCTACGGTATCTCCTTCATGCTGAACGTCTCGGGCGATGTGGAGGGCGTGGGCGCCGGCGTTCTCATCCGGGCGCTCGAGCCCCTCACCGGCATCGCCATCATGCAACTCAATCGCGGGGTCGGGCGTTTACGTGACCTGGCGCGCGGACCCGGAAGGCTCGCGATGGCACTGCGGATCAATCGGCGGCTCGATGGGCTGGACCTCTGCCGGCAAGGCCCGCTATGGCTCGCTGAGGATGACCACAAAACCGGCGAGATCGGCGAGAGCATCAGGATCGGCATTACGAAAGACGCGCACCGCTTGTTGCGCTTCTACCTTCGGGACAGTCCCTTCGTCAGCGGTCCCAGATCGCTCAATGGGTAGAAACCCACAGAGATGCTATTCTGGACATTAGCTCTGGGAAGAGGTTGCAGGACATGGCGAAGAAAAAAATAGGCACCGTCCGGATCGGCGTCGGCGGCTGGACCTATGAGCCGTGGCGCGGAACCTTCTACCCCGACACGCTGCCGCAAAAGCGCGAGCTGGAATATGCCGCCAGCCAACTGACCACGATCGAGATCAACGGCACCTACTATGGCTCGCAGAAACCCGAGAGCTTTCGCAAATGGCATGATGAGACGCCGGAGGATTTCGTCTTTTCCCTGAAAGCCTCGCGCTATTCCACCAATCGCCGCGTGCTCGCCGAGGCGGGACAGTCGATTGAGCGCTTCTTCACGAGCGGCGTGCTGGAGCTGAAGGACAAACTCGGCCCCATCAACTGGCAATTCATGGCGACGAAGCAATTCGACCCCGCCGATTTCGAGGCCTTTCTGAAACTGCTGCCCAAGAGCGTGGAGGGCCGCACGATCCGCCATGTGGTGGAAGTCCGGCACGAAAGCTTCCGCAACCCAGACTTCGTGGCCTTGCTGCGGAACTATGGGGTTGCGGCCGTGGTAGCGGGCGATTCGGAGTTTCCCCAGATCGCCGACATCACCGCGCCCTTCGTCTATGCCCGCATCATGGGCACCGAGGAGACACACCCGCTCGGCTATGCGGACAAGGCGCTCGACCTCTGGGCGAGCCGGGCGAAACAATGGGCGGCGGGAGAGACGCCGAAGGGCTTGGAAAGCGTGGCGCCGCTGAAGGCGGACGGAAAGCCCCGGGATGTCTTTCTCTACGTCATCAGCGGCCACAAACTGCGCAACCCGGCAGCTGCCCGGGCGCTGATCGAGCGGGTTGATGGCGGAGCAGGCGGACGATGACCTGTTCACCGCCCCCCTGCGCTGGCAGAAATCCGCCGTGATGCACTTGTGAAACGCCCCGGCAAGCGCCGGGACCAGTTTGCCGGTCGCATTCTCCCTTTCGACCCGCAAGCCGGTCTGGCACAGAACCGTATCGTCGTCACCGCCAACGAGCGGGATTCTAGCTGGCAGCACCCGCGCGTGCGGCAACCTTTTTGTACCATTGGCTGGTGGCTTCATTCCCGTCGGGAATGCCGAGGTCGAGTGCTTTCGTTGCAAAGTCGATCGCCACCAGGGCGGTGATGTCGGCAGCGCTGAAATGGTCCCCGGCGACAAAGGGGACAGTGGCAAGGCGCGCGTCCAGATCGGCATAAAAGTCCAGAATGCGCCGACGGCCGCGCTCCACGAGTGCCGGGATCTGCTCGTAATCATGCGCGCCGGCAATGGCGCGCCCCTTGAGACCGGGGATCTTGTTGCGCACGGTCTCCATCACCGCGGCAAAACCCTCGAGCTCCATGCGGCGCTCCCACATCGTGACCAGCGCCTTGTCCTTGGGCGTCGTGCCCAGCAGCGGCGTATTGGGATAGGCTTCCTCCAGATAGCGGAAGATCGCCGGCACCTCGCCGATCGCCGTGCCGTCTCCCAGCACCAATGTCGGCACAACCTGGCGTGGGTTGATCCTGATATAAGCCTCGGAAAACTGCTCTTTCGCACCGAGATCAACGGGAATGCGTAAAACGCAGATGCCCTTCTCCGCCAGGAAAATGCGAACACGACGCGAATTCGGCGAGCCGCTTGATTCGTAGAGCTTCAGTTGATCGGCTGACATGACGGTCCCTTTCGGAAGGCATTGCGCGAAAGGGCCGGGATTTTGCGCGGCCCGGCCCAGATTTCAGCCCAGCGTTCAGCCTGCGGACTTGCCGCCGTCGACGGTCAGGATATGGCCGGTAACGAAGCTCGCCGCGTCGGATGCGATGTACAGAATGGCCTTCGCCACCTCCTCAGGCTCGCCGATGCGCTTCTGCGCATTGAGGGTCGCGAGAAAAGCCTTGCCCTCCGCCCCGCCGGTGAAACGGTCGAGCATACCGGTCTGGATCGGGCCAGGTGCGACGGCATTGACCCGCACGCCGCGTGTGCCGACCTCAAGCGCCACGGATTTCGTCAGCCCCTCGACCGCATGCTTGCTCGCGGCATAGATCGAGGCGCCGGCGCCGCCCTCATGACCGTAGGTCGACGAGATATTGACGATGCTACCCTTACCCTGCGCCTGCATGACCCTCAGTTCATGCTTCATGCTCAGGACGGTGCCGAGGACGTTGGTATCGAAGGTCGCCGCATAGCTCTCCGGGGTCTGCTCCACCGCAGGGCCGGGCTTGCCTTCGGTTCCGGCTGCGTTGACTGCGATGTCGAGGCGGCCGAAGCGCTTGACGGCGGCATCGACAAGCGCGCGGACGTCCTCTTCATGGCGCACATCGGCGCGGATGAACTCGGCCTCCGCACCGGCATCGCGCAGCTCAGCGACGAGGCTGGCTCCGGCATCATCATGGCGGCCGGAGACAACAAGCTTCGCTCCCTCCTTGGCATAGGCGACAGCGGTGATGCGGGCGATGCCTGTCAAGGCGCCGGTAATCAGAACGACGGGCGTATTCATATTTCTTCCTTTCCTGTGGCCTGATTATCCATGCTCGCTGTGTCTGGACACGAGCGAGACTTCTTCGGCCTCGGAAAGGGTCTAGGCCTGCCCTTCGCATCCGAAAAAGACTTTGTTTCTCTGTCTCCATGCCTCTAAAGTATAGCTTATGGAGCTCCGCCATCTTCGCTACTTCATCGCCGTCGCCGAAGAGGGCAGCCTGACGGTCGCGGCCGACAAGCGGCTGCACACCGCCCAGCCGTCACTGAGCCGGCAAATGCGCGATCTCGAAGCCGAACTCGGCTGCAGCTTGATGACGCGGGGTGTGAGGGGCGTGGAGCTGACGGCGGCCGGGCGCGTCTTTCTCGATCATGCCCGCCTGGTCCTCGTTCAGGTAGAAGGGGCCATCGCCGCGACACGGCGCGCCGCGGTCCCCGCCAAGGCGTCCTTCGTCCTCGGCTTTCTCACCGGTTATGAGTTCGAATGGCTGACAGCGGTGATGGGCATCATGCGCGCCGAACTGCCCAATACGGAGGTCGTCATCCTCAGCCTCTCATCGCCCGATCTCGCGGATGGGCTGATGCGCGGCAAGATCGATCTCGCCTTCCTTCGCCATGAACGGAACACGACCGGGCTGGTCTTCACGCGGTTGATTGACGAGCCCCTCATCGTGCTCATGCCGGCCGACCATCGCCTGACCGCGCAGGACGCGATCACGCCCCAGGATATCGCCGGTGAAGAACTCGTGGGCGTCCCTCATGACAAATCACCCGCCTTGCGCTCGGTAACCGATGCCTATGGCGCGCGGATCGGCCTCGATCTCACTCCCGACCACTATGTCGACAATCTCTCGATGGCGATGTCGCTCGTCGCTTCGACCCGTGGCATCGCGCTGATGCCGCTCTACGCAAGAAACCTGCTTCCGCCCACGGTCGTCAGTCGGCCGCTCGCGGGCGTTCCACCGATGATTGACCTGTCTCTCGGCTACAACGAGGCCAATACCTCGCAGCTGTTGCAAAGCATCGTGGCGAGAATCGGCGATCTCAAGTTTGCGCGGTAATGCACCTTGACGGAGCTGCCGCCGAGCTCGCCACACCCTGCGGTCGCGCCTTGCCGAAGTACATCAGCTCCCAGATCGCGTGATCTTCGAAGATCTCGACCCTCGCATCCCCGTCGAATTTCTCGATCGTGACCTTGCCGGTGAAGCGATGATAAGCGCCGTCAAAGCCGATCAGCCGGGCGATGATGCGCTTTAGCAACGGCGCGCGGTCGGTCAAAATGGCTTGCAGGATGGTCTTCCGACGCTCGAATGAAACGACATAGCGTGTATCGGCAGCGCGATAGGTGTAGCGGGTCACGTCCGCGACCGGCTTGCCGGTCTTGCTGTCGGTCTCGACGCGCTCGGTATCAAAGGTGACCTTGGTTTCATCGTCGGCGATGATCTGGCCGTCCTTCGCCAACATATAGACAATCTGCGTTTCATAGTCATATGCGGCGGTGGCCGTGATATAGGATGCGATGACCGTGTAGGGTCCGACGCTGGCTCGCGCCCAATACCAGTTGTGCATGAGCGTCTGCATGGGCACGTCGCCCCAATTGTGATCGTGATACCCGCTGCCAGAGGCACGATACTCCTCATTGCCGATCTTGTAGCGGACGTCCGCCGTGCCGTGTGGCACCGAGGGTAGCCAGGCAAAAAGCCTTTCGCGCGACTCAGTGCCAAAATAGAGATGACCAGACTTGGGACGCCAGGCGCGGACCTCTCCCGTCAGGTCGATATCGATCGATATTTCCTCAATGGTCGCGGTGATGTGGTAGCGATGAAGATCGCCGACAAAGCGATTTTCATCGATTCTGACGTCGCAACTCGATTTCGATGCGCGGAAGCTTTCTGGCTTTGTATCAAGAAACTTCTCGAATGTGCGACCATCCGGCAGCGTCATGTTGATGGTGACCCTTGGTGCAAGAGGGCGGTTTGGGCTGACATTGGGCTTGGTGTAGAAAACCACGACGACAGTCGCGCCATTGTCCAGATGGGCATCGAAATACCACCATTCGTAGCAGCCCTTTTCCGAGCCGATGCGCTGACCGTCCTCGGATTGCACAATAGAGACCGGGTCGATGCCAAGCCGCGCGTAATCGGTCGGACGCCCGGCCAGACGAAAGTGAGGATTCTTGTTGCGGTCCATCGTCGTCTCTTTAGTGACAGTTGCGGTATCAGGCCGACAGGCCAAGCTGCTTGCGGTATTTCGGCACCAGCATGGTCTCGGCCTTTGCTTTCCGAATCAGCCAGGACAACCGGAGACTGCCGACCGGCGGAGCAAAAATCACGCCCGCCCGACTCCCTAACGTGACCGCCATCAAGAGGTTTGCGGTCTTCGCCTTGTAAATCCTGGACGGCGCCCGCCCCGAGGCGATCGCGCGAATATTCGCTTCCGCCACGTCGAGTTGTCCGGCGATATGCATCGCCATCTTATTTTCCTTGAGATCGGTTATGTCGCCAAGAGCGAACACAGTCTTCTCGCCCGCGACCAAGAGTTCCGGCGTCACCCTGACGCGCCCCTCGGTATCGAGGCGATCGGAGAAATGGGTGCGCAAATACTCGGTATTGGGGCGGCCGCCGATGCAGCACAGCATAACGTCATAGGTGATGTGCTTGCCTGAGGCAGTGCGGATCTCGCCCGGCTCTGCCGTGTAGCCGTCCGGCGGCAACGGGGTCTCGATCCGTTCGCCGGTCAGCAATCTCACGCCGCGCTCGGTTAGAAATTCCGTGGCATGGGCAGCGGCCGATTGTCCTGTCCCGGCCAGGATGCGCGGGCCGGACTGAATGATCGTCACGGAGCGTCCAGGCCAGGTCTCGACGATCTCGCCCGCCACCTCGACACCCACCGGACCGCCACCGACGATCAGGATGCGCCGAGCGGCGGCAAGCGACGACCTCAGCCGATAAAAGCTCACCTTGCGCTGTTTGATCGAACCGCTGGATGGTCGAATGAAGGAACCCGGGAAGCGGCTGCCCGTCGCCAGCACGGTAATCTCGGCCGTCATCATCCTCTGGCTGCCGTCATCACCCGCAACCTGCCCTCCGGCGGGGCTCAACTCGACGAGACGCCCACGGACGTGTCGCGCTTTCGGCAGGGCTTCGGCAATCGGCACGATGGCCTTTTCCGCGTATCGGGGCTGAACCATCAGCCGGGGAATCGCCATCGGCACTTCGAAATAATCCGTCGGTGCGATGACCGTCACGTCAAAATCGCCGGAAAGACGGCTCGCGAGCATGGCACCCGCCATTCCGGTTCCGTAAATTGCAATCTTGCGTTTCATTCTCTGCGTCGCTTTCAAGCGTGGGACCGCACCTCCAATTGCTGCTTTCCGATCCATCGTGATAGTCTATATTTATCGATATTGATCATCGTACGGATATATAGATGCTCGACGGTGTCACGCTTGATCAGTTCCGCACCTTCGTCGCTGCTGCTGACGAGGGGAGTTTTTCGGCGGCTGGCCGGCGCCTCAGCCGCGCTCAATCCGTCGTCAGCCAGACACTGGCCAATATGGAAGGGCAGTTGGGCGTCAAGCTTTTCGACAGGACAAAACGCATCCCGGTTCTCACTCAGGCCGGCCGGGCACTGCTACCCGATGCGAGGGCGGTCACCGGCGCTGTCGACTCTTTCAAGGCGCGGGCGCGCGGATTGGCCGGGGGCTTGGAGGCCGAGCTTCCGGTCGTCGTGGATGTCATGCTGCCCACCCCCGTCCTGACGCAAGCGATGGCCGAATTTTCGCTCCACTTTCCAGACGTTCCCCTGCGCCTCTATGTCGAAGCGCTCGGCGCCGTTCTCAAAATGGTCATCGAGGGAACTTGCGCGTTCGGGATCGTCGGAACCTTACCCGATGTGCCGGAGGACGTCGTTCGGGAGCATTTGATGGAAGTGCAGATCGTGCC
>NZ_DATJJK010000092.1:0-4175 GCF_035492295.1 Acidisoma sp.
GGGGCCCAGGCGTTCAACTCCTGCGTGCTGACATCGGTCAGCGTATACTGATATTGCGTCTTGGCGACGCGGCCGCCGATGGTGATATCCTGTGCCGCCTGCATGTAAAGCGTGATGCCGACCTGACTCTGTAGCTGCCTGTTAAGGCGTGCAATAACCTGATCCGCCGAGGCGTGCGGTCCGCGATGGCCCTCGGCCTTCAAAGCGATGAACATGCGGCCCTGATTGGGGGCCGGATTGGCGCCACCTGGCCCGATATAGCTTGCAACCGACTGCACCGCAGGATCTTTCAGGACAAGCGCGATGACCTTCTGCTGCTTGGCCGCGAGATCGGCGATCGAGATATCCTGCGCTCCCTCGGTCACGCCGAAGATCAGGCCCGTATCCTGTTGTGGAAAGAAGCTTTTGGGTGCGGCGCCGTATAGATATCCGGTGAGCACAATCGTGCCGATGAGCACGAGGGCAGTTTTCCCCTGGTGGCGCAGAACGACACGCAGCATGCGATCGTAGCCCGCCGTCAGGCTTTCAAATCCCCGTTCAAGAACGAGATAGGCCCAGCCGTGGCGCACGCCTCCCGCCGGCGGCGTGCGCAGCAGCACCGCCGAGAGCATCGGCGTCAAAGTCAGGGAGATGAAGGTGGAAACGGTAATGGCGACCGCGACGGTGATGGCGAATTCCCGCAGCAGCATGCCGACAATGCCATGCATCAGCAAAAGAGGGATGAAAACTGCCATCAGCGATATGGAAATGGACAGAATCGTAAAGCCGATTTCCCCAGCCCCATGAAGGGCTGCCTCGAGCGGCGTCTCGCCCTTTTCCAAATGATGGACGATGTTCTCGACCATGACGATGGCATCGTCGACCACGAAGCCGACAGCGATTGAGAGCGCCATGAGCGAAAGATTGTCGAGAGAGAACCCAAGCACTGACATGACAGCGAAGGTGCCGACAATCGAGAGCGGGACGGCGACGCCGGGAATGATGGTGGCCCAGACGTTGCGCAGGAACACCAGGATGCTCATGACCACGAGACCGACCGTGAGCACGAGAGTGAACTCTACATCGCTGACCGAGGCCCGGATCGTGGTGGTGCGGTCGGAGACGACGGAGAGTTTGACACCCGGTGGCATAGAAGCCTCGAGCTGGGGTAATTCCTTCTCGATCAGATCGACGGTCTGAATGACGTTGGCATTCGGCAGGCGCTGCACGGCAATGATGATGGCGGGCGATCGATTATACCAGGCAGCGAGCTGGTTGTCGGCCGCACCAATCGAGGCATGGCCGATGTCGCGGATACGGATGGGTGCGCCGTTCCTATAGGCGATAATTGTCTTGTTGTAGTCCACTGTCGGGGTAAGCTGATCATTGGTCTGCAAGGCATAGGATTGCGTCGTCCCCTCCAATATCCCTTTCGGATCGTCGACCGTGACATTCGCAAGCGCCGTGCGGACATCTTCAAGTGTCAGGCCGAGCGCCGATAGCTGCTCCGGATTGACCTGCACGCGCATGGCCGGCTGCTGCTGGCCGCCGATGGTAACAAGACCAACACCGGGTACCTGCGATAGCTTCTGCGCGAGAATGCTTTCTCCGTAATCGTCAACCGTCGTCAGCGGCAAGCTTTTGGACGTCAGGGCCAGCAGCAGGATCGGCGCGTCAGCCGGGTTTGTCTTGCGATAGGTCGGCGGTGTCGGCATGGTTTTTGGCAAGTCGCCCGCAGCCGCGTTAATCGCCGCCTGGACGTCACCCGCGGCCGAATCGACCGTGCGCGATGCATCGAACTGCAAGGTGATCTGCGTCACGCCGGTGGCGCTGGACGAGGTCATCTGCGACAAGCCCGGAATTTCACCGAGCTGGCGTTCCAGCGGCGTCGCGACGGAGGATGCCATCGTCTGCGGATCAGCGCCGGGCATATTCGCCGTCACTTGAATGGTCGGCTGATTGATCGCGGGCAACGAGGCAATTGGCAATGTCTGAAAGGCAATGATTCCGACGAGCAGGATGGCGATCATCAGCATCGCGGTCGCCACCGGATGCCGGATGAACGGCGCCGAGATGCCGCCATGCGTGGGTGTGCCGCCGCTCATGGCTGGATCCCCAGCATTTCGGTTTGCGCATTTTGCAGAGGGGTGGTGGGGTTGCTAGCTTGCACGGCGACCGTTGCGCCCGGCGTCAGCCCGTACTGCCCGTCCGTCACCACCGTTTCCCCGGCATGCAGGCCAGCCGTGACAAGCGCTCGCCCCTGCTGGATCTGAGCAACCGTCACGGGCTGCATTTCCGCGATCTTGTTCCGCACGACCCAGACGTAAGGGCCGCTCGGCCCGCGTTGGACGACTGAGGCCGGAACCGTCAAACCGTTAGGAAGCAGTTTCAGAATGACTCTGGCCTGAACGAACTCCCCGGGCCAAAGCATCCTATGCGTATTGGCGAAGACGGAGCGGAGCGTGATCGTGCCGTTACTGGAATCAACAGTGTTGTTGATGACCGTCAAACGCCCGGTTGCGAGCTTCCTGCGCCCGTCCTGGGACCATGCCTCCACAGGAAGTTGGGCGCCCCCCTGATTGACTTGCGCCTGCACATCGGGCAGGTCTGTCTGGGGCAACGTGAACAGCACGGCGATCGGCTGGACCTGCGTGACCGTCAGCAGCCCCGTTGCCTCATTCGGCTGAACCACGTTCCCAACATCGACCAGACGGAGGCCAGCCACCCCGGTGATCGGCGATCGGATCGTGGCATAATCAAGCGAAAGCTGATCCTGCTCGATAACTGCTTTGTCCGCCGCAATCGCGGCCTGCGCCTGGCTGACCATGGATGCCTGTGTCTCTGCCTGTTGGACACTGGCGTAGCCTTCGCGGGCCAACGGCTCATAGCGGCTCAGATTGGCTGCCGCATTGGTGAGATGGGCATCGTCACGCAGGAGATTGGCCTTGTCCTGATCCAGCCTGGCCTGGAATGGCCGAGGATCAATCCGCACCAGCACGGCATTCTTTTGTACGACGGCACCTTGTTTGTAAGGGATTTGCGTGATCTGGCCTCCAATCTGCGGCTTTATCGTCACCTGATTGTAGGCCTGCACATGCCCTAGTCCGGAAAGGTCGACTTGCACTTTCCCCTGTGTGACCTGTGTTACGGTGACAGGGGTCGGCGGATGAGGCGAGAGTACCACCACGGCCTGGGCCCGGGCATGTCGAAACCCAAACCATCCGCCGGCACCGAGGGCGGCAACGGCAACCAAGATCAGAAAATTTCCCGGCTTTTTCATCATACACAATCCGTGACGGGTAGGCGCTGCGTCGCCCCCGGTTGCATTGAATACGTCGTGTGGCTGCTACAGAAACTGCCGCTTCCCATGCGTCTACGGTGTCGACTCGAACCGCTCGGTTGATGAACACCACACACGGGTCCAGTAGGCCGCGGATCCCCGACTGTACTTATCGGGACGACAAACAGTGTCGCCAAGCGCCGGCAAGTCGAATGGCGCGGCACGTGACCTGACCGGTGCAGCCATGGGGAGAATGCTCCGGGATTTTCGCCTGTCTAATGTCATGATGGTATTGTGGCCAAAGCCGAACGGATGCTCCAATTCGGCCTCCTCACGACGCCATGTCGGTTACGCATATGACCTTTCTGTTACGCATGCGCTGCCTTGGATCAGATCGGATCTCCCAACATGAGGCAGCCAGCCATGAGTCGCGACCGACGGTCCGTCCGTCGCGCTCAACGCCGCGGAAGGTTTGTTGCCCTGATCCGACGCGGTCCTCCGGAGACGGTGGATGGCGCCCTTGGCTTGGAGGCCCTCGGCTCCTGGCCGTCATGTTCTGGCAGCGGAGGCTCGAGGGTTTGGGCGCTCAGCAGTGGCTCAGGGCGACCACACAGCGCGTCGGACGCGCTCGCTAGTGGGCAGATGCTGCTCCGAAGGCGGTCGGGTCGCGACCGCTTCGGTCAGCCATGGGCGGCAGACAAGCTTATGACGACTGTTGACCCGGCTTGAGCGTGATCTGCGCGGTGTAGGCGGAGGGAACGCTCCAGCCTGGAATATTGCCGAGCTGTGCTTCCGTGACCGTATTGACCGTCTGTCCCGGCTTCATCGTAACGATGTCGGACGGATTGTAGTGCGGGTGCCGATGTGTCGGCGTCTGCGCCAAGGCGCTGGCACTTCCCAACATGGAAAGCGCTGC
>NZ_DATJJK010000093.1:0-5400 GCF_035492295.1 Acidisoma sp.
GCCATTGGAATGAAATGAAGGAATTTCTTTTTCAGAGGAAAAAGAAACAAGAAGACTTCCGGCTTGGCTTGCTGACGACACAACGAGCGGAGTGAGCGATGTCCATCATAGAACGGTCTCAGGTGCAATCCGTGGTGCCAACCCTGCCGGCATCGCTCTATCACGATCCGGCCCTTTTTGCGCGTGAGCGGAAGGAGATCTTCGCCCGCGAATGGCTGCTCTTCGGCCGTAGCGATCAGCTGCGCAATCCCGGCGATTTCCTGACCGGCACCATCATCGGCTATCCCGTCATCCTCGTCCGACAGACCGATGGCACTCTGCGGGGCTTTCACAATGTCTGCCGGCACCGTGCGGCGATGTTGACCCAAGAAGAATGCGGCCACATGCAGGGTGGGGTGATCCGCTGCCCCTATCACAGCTGGACCTATGATCTGGATGGAGCGCTTGCGCGCTCACCGGGCTTCGGTGCCGCCAAGGGTGAAGTCGATCCTGCCGAATGGTCGCTCTTTCCGATTGCCGCTGACGAATGGCGCGGTCTCGTTTTTATCCGTATCGCGACCGAGGGGCTGAGCCTCGTGGACTGGCTCGGCCCCATCGTGCCCCTTGCCGCCAACTATCCTTTGGAGAACCAGAAGTACTTCTCGGAAAAGAACCGGGATGTCGCGGTCGACTGGAAAGCCTATGGCGAGAATTATCTCGAATGCTACCACTGCCCCAGCATGCATCCCGGCCTGTGCGAAAGCCTCGACATCAGCCGCTATACGATTGATTCCTATCCGGAGCAGGGGCTGTTCCATCTCTACGGGCCGAAGCGCGACGGCGGCATGACGGACGGGCTTTATTTCTACCGTTTTCCGTTCCTTATGCTGAACCTTTACGAATGGGGCAGTTCGATCGCGACAGTGGAACCGCTTGGGGCCGGGCGGCTGCGCCATATCAACTGGTATCTCTTCTCCGATGTCAGTCTCGCAAAGGCCGAAGAGAACGCGCGCTCTGCCGCCTGGTCCGCGCAGATCATCACCGAGGATCTGGACATCATCACCGGTGTGCAGCGCAACCTCGAAACCGGCATCTATGATCGCGGCATTCTGTCGCCCCGGAAGGAGCGGGCAGTGAAGGCGTTTCAGGATATGGTGCGCGCGGCGCTTCCTGGGCTTGAGGGCTGAGACGATGCCGGATGGGATGAGCGCGGCGCCCACGGCAGCCCGGATCTATGATGCGGTCATCATCGGCAGCGGCCATAACGGCCTTGTCTGCGCCAATTACCTGGCGCGCCGCGGCATGAAAGTCGCGGTGCTCGAACGTCGTGCCGTCATCGGCGGGGCGGCCGTCACGGAAGAGATCGCGCCCGGTTTCCGTGCATCGATTTTCTCCTATCTCATGAGTCTGCTGCACCCGCGCATTATCCGCGATTTCGAACTGCCCCGACACGGGCTGACGGTATTGCCCTGCTCGGACATGATTTCCTCGGTCTCCTATGACGATTACATCCTCTTCTCCGAGGACATGAAAAAGACGCAGGAGAGCTTCGCCAAATTCTCTCAGCATGATGCCGAGATCTACCCCGCCTTCGACGCCTACCTGCAGGAGGCGACAAAGATCGTCCGCTCTCTGCTGTGGGAAACGCCGGTTGATCCGTCGAAGCGGGACTGGAGAAGTTTTCGTGAGTCAGCATCCTTTCTTTGGAAATATCGAAAAATCGGGCGCAAGATGTATCGCCTGGTCGATCTCCTCACCATGAGCGCCTACGACTATTTGTGCGAATGGTTCGAGGATGACCGGGTCATGGCCTGCCTCGCCTATTACGCCTCCATCGGCACCTTCGCCGGGCCGAAGAGTCCGGGCTCCGCCTACGTCATCATGCATCACATCATGGGCGAGCATGAGGGCGCCGGTGGTTGGGGCTTCATCAAGGGCGGCATGGGCGCAATCACCCAGGCGCTCGCCGCCTCGGCACGTGAAAAGGGCGTCGAGATCTTCACCGAAGCGGCTGTCGGCGAGATTCGTGTCCGCGATGGACGCGCAACGGAAGTGGTGACGGCGTCGGGGAACATCTTCCGCGCCCGCGTGATCGCGTCTGGCGTCAACGCCAAAACCGTCTATCTCAACATGCTGCCTGAAAGCGTGGTCCCCGCCGAGGTGCTGCGAGAGGCGCGCGGCTACCGCACGTTTTCTACCGCCTTCAAGATGAACATCGCTTGTGAGCGCCCGCCGCAATACCGCATCCTCGAAAAAGCCAAGACGGACGGCTCGCTCGGCAACTTCCCTTACCCCACCTATTGCCATATCGCGCCCGATATCGACTATCTCGAACGCGCCTATGACGATGCCAAGCACGGCTGGTATTCATCCGAGCCCTTCATGACGCTGTGCACGCCGACCATTGTGGATGACACGCTGGCGCCTCCCGGCAAGCATGTCGTCAACGTCTTCGGCGGCCACGCGCCCTACACGCTGAAGAATGGCGACTGGACGACGGAGAAGGAAAAATTTAAAAAGACTGTGTTGCAGTCCATCGACAATTACGCGCCTGGATTTTCAGGGGACATCATTGCCGAGCAGACCCTGGTGCCGCCAGATCTGGAGGCGATCGTGGGTCTGCCGCAGGGCCATATCTTTCACGGCGAACTGGCAGCGGATCAGCTTTTCTTCCAGCGGCCGGTTTCGGGCTATGCCGATTACCGGACGCCGGTAAAGGGGCTCTATCTCTGTGGCTCGTCCAGCCATCCGGGTGGCGGTGTCTCCGGCATTCCCGGTCATAATGCGGCGCGCGAAATCCTGGCGGATGTGAAGGCGCGCAGGGTCTGATGGAGCGGATTTGACGTTCGACTTCTTTTCGCCGCATGCGGCTTTTCAACGTCAAATTTAGAATCCGACCATTCGGGTGTGTGGGGGCAGAGTGAATCGCGGCGGCGATTCATGCTGAACCGTGAAGCAGACCCTTATCACTCTGACGCTCTCGCTCACGCGAGCAATCAATACCGGCGCCTCCGCCGATGAGATGACATGAGACGATCGGCGCATCAGGCTGAAGGATCAGGTTGGTTGCGGCGCTGAGCCGCTGCGGGGCCGTCCTGACATCATCCGATAGAGGGGCTCACCCCCCTAAGCGGCACTAGACCAAATTCGGGATCCTGCTCCTTTCGCATGAACGGAGGATCAGCGGGCTGCCGATGGAGTGAAGGGCCAGTACCCAGATTGCCGGGCTATGGCGATGGGTGATTTTCCTTCAGAAGGCACTCGAACTCGTATGAGCAACTGAAGTGAGAGTTTCTCCGGCCTCCGCGAAGGCTTTTCTGAGCGGCAACCTAGTAAATGAAGCCTTTGGCCGCTTCAGCCGGCAGGTCTGCAGAATAAAAAGGGACAAAGATGAATGTGTGTTTTGTTTACGTGACTGATCGGCAGGGCTTCGACCTTGCGACTCTCTCCGCTATATCCCTCGGAATGTCTCAGCCGAGGCCATGTCATATCCGCATATTCTGCCATAAGTTCCTCCCCCAGCCGAGCAAAGACCTGGCCGACGCCGTTGCCAAGCTTGGGATCAATCTGTCTTTTAGCCCGGTCGAAGACGCCGTTGCAGAACAGCATGAGACCCATGGCCATGTTACGACGCCCACCCTTCTCAAGCTGCGGGCAGTTGAAAATCTCGTCTCGGATTATGACCGGGTGGTGTTTCTCGACAACGATATGCTTGTCTTCAAAGATCTGGAAATCGACAAACTGAATTTTGGCGCATATCCGATTGCGGCGGTTGCCGACATGGACCTTGCCGATACGGGTGTGCTGCGGCATTCCGATTGGCAAAATGACCCGGAACAGGCGGCTGACATAGGATCATATTTCAACGCCGGCTTGCTGGTTTTCGAATCATCCAATTGGAATAACGATTTCCTGACATGTTATGAGGCTGCGCTGGACCGCCATGACCACGGATGTTCGTATAAGATCGATTGCACGTCGATCGATCAGTGCGCCCTAAACCTCGTATTCGAGGATAATTGGCTGCGGCTCTCCACCACGTACAACATGCAAGCGAGTTCGAAATTTACGGAGAGTTGGAAGACCGCTTCCGTCCGCCACTATTGCGGTCCGAGGAAGTACGTTCCGCTGTCATTCTTCCGCAGTGACCGGAGGGATGTCAAATATCTCAATGCCATCCATCGCCTTCTCGGCCGTCGTACGTCGAAGCTGGCCATCCTGTATGAACTGTTCCACGCGTTAAATTGCATTCGGAATCAACGCAGCAGCGTGGCGATCCGCAACCTTCTCCATGCGCTGGAGGCGCAGCGCAACCTCGCACGTCTTCCGCGACAGCGCCGAGGGGACAGGCGGCAGCTGGCATAAGGCTGAGACCGCGGCTCCACATTGCATCAAGTCTGAGGAATTCCAAGCATGGATTTACAGCCTGGTCAGACGCGTCGCATTGGTGAATGGTCGACAATCTCGCCTGTCTTGAGTCCGGCTACCTTCGCCGAGCAAGCATCAGCCGTCACCACGGTTCCCGGTGCGTACGTCCCCGAGATCGACGCATTGCGGTGCCTTGCGATGACCGCGGTGATTGCCATCCATTGCGGGCTTTTTCCCCTTGGATGGATGGGGGTCTGGCTTTTCTTCGTCGTCTCGGGCTTCGCGGTCACGACCTCGCTCTTTTCTGCCAAACATGCTGGCCGCGGCACTTGGAGTCGCATGGGAACCTTCTTTGCCCGTCGGGCTCTCCGTATCTGGCCGGTCTATTTCGCCTTCATTGCCGTCTCGGTGGCTTTTGTCCTGACGTTCGGGAAGGCGAGCGAATTGGCTGAGGTCCCCTGGCTGCTGACCTTCACGCAGAACATAAAGATGATCATCGAGACCTATGCGCCAGGCACGTATTGGGAGGGTTTCGCGCATCTCTGGACGATTTCGGTCGAGCAGCAGTTCTATCTCGTCTTTCCTTTCCTGTTGCTCTTGCCGGGCAGAAGCTCGCGAAGCCTGGCTCTGATCGCCGTCATCTGCGCGGCACCCCTCGTTCGTTACGCGACGGGCGCATGGAGCGTCTCCCATGGTCATGACGCTTTGAGCGCCGCTTTTGCCGTTTATGCCTTTGGTCCGGGCCATTTCGATGCCTTCGCGGCCGGAAGCCTGATCGCTCTCTTCCGCAAGGAGATCGCGGCCAATCTGCGCTACGCGCAGATTGCTGGCGTCATCGCGCTGGGCGTCTCCGCGCTCTATGTGCTGGCCTATGCCGTCGTCAACTTGCAACTCGCCGGGCATTTCTCCGTGGGCGTGCTGCGCAATATCCTGTCTGGCATTCTCTACGGCCAAGGGCGGGAAATCTGGGTCTATTATGTCCCGGTCAGTCTGAGCGTCGCGGTGCTGATGGGCATTCTGGTTGGGAAGCCGTCGCTTCTCCGCTTGTGCCGG
>NZ_DATJJK010000094.1:0-4721 GCF_035492295.1 Acidisoma sp.
CGAACCTTGCGGGATATCATAAGCGATCGCGGTCAGTTGGATATGCTTGTGCTCATAGCCTGGCACCGCCGAGTTCACCTCGACTAGATCGCCATGCTCGATGTTGTTGAAGGCAAGGTCTTCTTCGTTCATGAACAACACGTCACGTCGACCGAAAACCCCGCGATAGCGGTCATCGAGGCCGTAGATCGTCGTGTTATATTGATCGTGGCTCCGCAGCGTTGTGAGTTTCAGCACATCCTGTCCCGAGAACGCGACATCCTCCTCAAGGCCGACGAATGGAATGAATTCGGCCTTGCCGGATCGCGTATGCCAGAGCCGCTCGGTCGGACCCAGGGGCAGGCGGAAACCGCCAGGATGGCGAATACGTTTGTTATAGTCTTTGAAGTCGGGATAGACGATCTCGATCTTGTCTCGGATCCGGTCATAGTCAGCAATCAAATGCGCCCAATCCACCTTGCTGTTCGGCAGCGTCGCCATGGCGATCCCGGCGATGATCGCAGGCTCGGACCGGAGCTGATCGGAGGCCGGTGTCAGCTTACCGCGAGAGGCATGCACCATCGACATCGAATCTTCGATCGTGACGGATTGAGCACCCCCTGCCTGAACGTCGCGTTCGGTGCGGCCAAGAACCGGAAGGATGATTGATTCCTTGCCGACGAGAAGATGCGAGCGATTCAATTTGGTCGCGAGATGAACCGCGAGGTCCAGATTGCGCATCCCCTGATAGCTGACATCGGTATCCGGGAGAGCAACTGAGAAATTTCCGCCGACGCAGACCAACACTTTGGACCTGCCGTCGAGCATGGCCTTCATGGCGTCAACGGCATCATGGCCATGAAGGGATGGCGGTCTGAACCCGAAGGCCGCCTCGACCCGCCCGAACATAGCATCGTCCACCTTTTCGGTAATCCCGACGCTGCGATTGCCTTGCACGTTCGAATGACCGCGCAGCGGACAGATGCCAGCACCAGGTTTGCCGAAATTTCCGCGAAGAAGAAGGAGCGCGGCAATCTGCTGGACGTTCTGGGTTCCTCTGGCGTGCTGCGTAATCCCCATGCCGTAGCTCACGATCGTCGCATTCGATCTTATATAGGCTTCCGCGACGGTTTCGAGATCAGCCCTGGTCAGGCCGCAGGCTTTCTCTATGTCCGCCCATTCGGTGCGCTTGAGGTCGGCGGCAAACTCAGGAAAACCGAGGGTGTGTTCAGCGATAAACCGATCATCGAGCACGCTTTCGGTCGTGTCGGCTTTCTCGATGACCGCTTTCATGATTCCTTTGAGGGCCGCCGCGTCTCCGCCCACCTTGACCTGATGGTAGGTTGAGGCGATTGGCGTCGACCGGAATGTACCCATCTCGATCGGGTCCTGCGGATCAGTAAAGCGTTCGAGCGCCCTTTCCTTGAGCGGATTGAACACAATGATCGGCGCGCCACGCCGGGCGCATTGATGCAAGGTGCCCATCATGCGTGGGTGGTTGGTACCGGGATTGTGCCCCATGGCGATGATGAGCTCGCAATGGTCGAAATCCTCTAGTGAAACGGTACCCTTGCCGATACCAATGGCTTTCGGCAAACCGACGCTGGTTGCCTCGTGGCACATGTTGGAGCAGTCGGGGAAATTGTTGGTCCCGTACTCTCGCGCGAAGATGCTGTAGAGGAAGGCGGCTTCGTTTGATGCGCGACCGGACGTGTAGAATTCCGCCATGTTTGGATCGGGCAGGCCGCGCAGCACCTCGCCAATACGTTGGAAAGCGTCGTCCCACGCTATCGGCTTGTAGGTGTCGGTTGTCTGGTCATAAGCCATGGGGTGCGTGAGGCGCCCCTCATTCTCCAGCTCGTAGTCGCTCCAAGTCAACAGTTCGGTCACGGTATGGGCAGCGAAGAACTCCGGCGGCACTCGCTTCTTTGTTGCCTCCCAGGTTACCGCCTTGGCGCCGTTTTCGCAGAACTGAAAGGTCGAGGTATGCTCTTTGTCTGGCCAAGCGCAGCCCGGACAGTCAAAACCGTCCGGTTTGTTGGTTCGGAATAGCAGCAGCGGCGCTTCGGCAACATGCATCTGTTCAGCGACTGCTTTGGCAGTCGCCTTGAGCGCTCCCCACCCGCCGGCCGGTGCGTCGTATCGGTGAACTCCGGGAACCTCACGCTTTTCCACCGTCAGCTATCCTTCCATTTCACAGCAAAAGCACCAAACCGCTCAGCGGTAGCCATCATCGGAATCAACGCCTTGCTGCACACGACGTTTCAGACAGTCTTTGCTCACCGGGCGTGAGGCTCACCGGATGTCCCGGCACGAACCGGCAGTTGTGAAGCCGACCAAGCCACCCCGCGCTCCTTCGAATCACGAGATCGGGACATTGCGCAGAGGGGAACAACCCAGGCGTGAAACTGCATCACTGTCCACTGACCATAGAGCGGGCACCAAACATTACGTTAGGTGCCGTCACCCCCTATCCGTGGTGCACTGCCTAGTTTGAGTGGCTCTGAAATGCCCCCGCGACTGCCATTGGAATGGCCGTCGCTTTTGCCGCGAAAGCCGTTGTTTCATAGTCCAATAATGGCCCAAAATGCAAGTCCTTTGTCATTCTGACGACGGACCGTGCATGCCGAACCCGGCTCGTCCTCCAAATCGAAATCGGCCATCACGCTGGCATGTCTAGGCGACTTTCAATCGCCTCGGAAATGATCCATCAACATCCACTTACAAAACCGAAAAGACTGTGACAAAGCACAGGCATTCGCCCGCGATCCCCGATGGGCAGGCATCCGGCAGATCAGTGTTGCAGGATGCCTGACCTGTGATCAGCCCTGTGGCCGCGTACTCGGTTGAATGAAGGTTTCGGGCGTGCCGTCCTTCGGGTCGACGAAGACGATGTCCTTTGGATCGCGTCTCGGCGTGTCAATGGCTAAGAAGACAACCGGGCCTGTGATAATGTCCGGCAGGGCGTGAACAACGCCGCGCTTGAAAACCAGCAGATTTCCCGGTTGGAATTCGGCCTGGTTAGCCACATTCTCGATCCAGAATGTCCCGGAGCCTGAAAGCACATAGAGGAACTCATCCGAGCCGACATGGTAGTGCGGGGGCGTGCCGCGATAGACTCGAAACAGTCGGCTGCTCGCAGGAGGCTGGTCGGTCAAATAGACATCCAGCAGCAGGGAATCGGCGGTCGCCGGAAAGGATTTGGCCACTTCGTGCAAATCGAAGCGGCCAAACGTCGCGCTACGGTCTTTCAAATTCATAAGACTTATCCTCGATGATGTGCAGCGCCGCGAAACCGTAGTGCCACACGATGGCTAAAACCCGGGTCGGCTCGGGCTTATCGAGATTCGCCGGTGCGACGATGACGCTTGCGGCAGATCTCGGGCCCGACCGTCGAAGGGCAATAGCAAGTGTACCCTTGATGCGTGGGACGGAGGAGGAAGCTTTTCGGGCGGGAGGCTTGCATCCGGCCAATTCGCGAACGCGGACGGTGCGCCGGCGGCGCCGGGGAGTGGGAGATGCGGACCCACATGCGATCCCGTCAAATCTTCACATCTTCCGCCTCAGAGGGCAGCGACACCGCAAGTGGCCGCCGGCGCAGCAGGCGCGCCAGCCTATCCATATAGAGATAGATGACGGGCGTGGTGAACAAGGTTAGGACCTGGCTGACAAGAAGGCCGCCGACGATCGTGTATCCGAGCGGCTGACGAAGCTCGGACCCGGTCCCTGTACCGAGCATGAGAGGAACACCACCCAGAACCGCGCAGGTCGTGGTCATGAGAATGGGTCGGAACCGCGACAGGCAGGCGTCGTGAATCGCTTCAGTTGCTGATTTTCCGTGGCGCTCCGCCCCCAATGCAAAATCGACCATCATGATGCCGTTCTTCTGCACAATGCCAATCAGTAGGACGATACCAATGATGCCGATGATGTCGAGCGGCATGTTGGCGCACTTCAGGATCAGCAAAGCCCCGAGACCCGCCGAGGGCAACGTGGAAAGAATGGTAATCGGAATGATGAAACTCTCATACAGCATCCCGAGCACAAGATAGACGGCAACCAGAGCGGCGAGGATCAGTACCAGCTGACCCGCGAGCGCGGATTCATAGGCGCGTGCTGTCCCCTGAAAGCCACCTTGGATACTGGGCGGCAAATGCATGGCTTTGATCGCCGCCGTCACCTTGGTCACGGCCGTGCCGATAGAAGTACCCTGCGCCAAGTTGAAGGACACGGTGACGGAGGGAAACTGACCCTGGTGATTGACGACGAGCGGGCCGGTGACGGTGGAGATTGTCGCGATCTCGCTCAGCGGAACAGCTTGCCCGTTACTCGAGCGCAAATAAATATATGACAAGGCATCCGGCCCGAGGCGGAAGTCTGGCTCGACTTCCAACAGCACGTAGTATTGGTTGAGCGTGGTGAAGACCTTGGAAGCCACGCGCTGGCCGAACGCATCATCGAGCGTATTGTCAACCGTCGCAAGGTCGATGCCCAGGCGCGACGCCGCATCTCGATCGACATGAACCGAGAGCACAAGGCCGTTGCTTTCCTGATCGCTGGTTACCCCGGTCAATCCCGGAATCCCCGTCAGTCTGGCCACAACGCGCGGGGCCCAGGCGTTCAACTCCTGCGTGCTGACATCGGTCAGCGTATACTGATATTGCGTCTTGGCGACGCGGCCGCCGATGGTGATATCCTGTGCCGCCTGCATGTAAAGCGTGATGCCGACCTGACTCTGTAGC
>NZ_DATJJK010000095.1:0-4413 GCF_035492295.1 Acidisoma sp.
GTGAAGGCCGGGGTTGCGGAGACGAATGGCCAGGTCAAACTCGTGCAAGTCGTTTCCAATATCGATAGCCCAAGCGCCGCGCCGCCGGCGGTGGAAAGCCTGCTCGCCTCCAAGGGGAGCGACCTCAACGGCATGCTTTCGACCGACTACTACCCCTCCGTCGCCGCTGCCTCAGTGCTCAGCAGCAATGCGCAGTTCCAGCACATCCTGTTCATCGGGCAGGATAACGACCCGACTGTGATGAAGGCGCTCGAAAGCGGCGCGATCTATGGTACGATGTGGCAAAACTCCTATGGCCAGGGCGTGGTCGCCGCGCAATGGCTCTACAAAATCCTCGCCGATGGATGCCGGATCAACCCTAAGGCGCCTTTCACGCAATTCGGCCATACCGCGCGCTTCGTGAATTCCGGCTATTTCTTCGTCGGGCAGAAGGACGTCAAGCAATATGCCTCCGGCCCGGAGAGCATCCCGGACATAACGCAGAAGGTTCTCGGCGAGACTGACCAATATCTGTCATGCCAGTAGCAGGCTTCCGGTTCGGGCGGTACGGCGCGCTCTTCGGCCATCAGGCGAGCGCCTTCGGGCTTGTTCTGCTGATCGCGCTCACCTGGACTGCCTTTGCCATCGCCGGCAGCGGCTTTCTCGGTAGCTTCAACCTCTACAGCATCGGGCAACTTGCCGCACGGGATGCGGTGCTTGGCATGGCGCAGGCCATGCTGATCGCCGCGGCTCGAATGAACCTCGCGGTGGGCGGCATCGGTGCAGTCTGCACCTCACTGCTCGGCTATCTTCTCGTCTCGGCAGGCGTCTCGCTGTGGATTGCCCTTCCTGCCGTGCTCGCGGTCGGTGTGCTTGCAGCGCTGCTGATGGGGTTTGCTGAGCTGAAGACGGGACTTTCAAGTTTTGTCGTCACCCTTGCCTTCCTGTCGATCTATAGCGGCGGCGCTCTGTTGGTGACGGGCGGCCATCAGTTTCAGATCTCCTCCGCGGCACTCACGGCGCTCGGCAACGGCACGCTTCTCTCGCCTGCGGTTTGCCCGCTCGTGGGCCTCGCCATCGCCTGCGGAGTCCTGTGCTGGCTACTCTTTGCCCGCCACAGCCTAGGCTGGCAGATCCTCTCCGTGGGCGCCAATGAGCGAGCGGCGCGGGTTTCCGCCGTCAATGTCCCGCTCGTGGTGCTTGCAGCCTATGGGTTCTCCGGCCTGCTCTGCGGCATCGCCTGCATCATGAACGCGTCCTACGAGCTCAACGTGAATGCCGGGTTCGGGGCGGACTGGCTACTGCCCTCCTTTATTGCCGCCGTGCTCGGCGGCGTCGCGCTCACAGGAGGAGAGATCTCGGTAGTCGGCATTCTGCTTGCGGCCCTTTTCTATGACAGCCTGCAATCGGGTCTTACGATCATCAATGTGCCGAGCTATTGGATCGAGGTTCCACAAGGCCTTGTGCTGCTGGTCGCCGTGATGCTGGACCAGGCACGCCGCCGCTCCTCACTCCGTGCCGGCGCCGCCCTGCCCAAGGCCCAGACCGCGGCGGCCTCTCCATGAAGCGCCTGCTCAGCGCCCAATGGGTACCGCTGTTCGCTGCCACGCTCATCGCAGGCCTCGTGCTGGCCGCGGTGATGAAGCAATTCGGCTCGACCTATAACGTCTATACTATCCTCCAGACAGCCGCGATCTATACCGCGATCGGCCTGTCGCAAATGGTGGTCCTGGCGGTGGCCGATATGAGCCTCGCGGTCGGGGGTATCGCCGCCCTCGTCACCATCACCGTTGGCGGACTTTACGACGCGCAGCATTGGCCGATCCTGCCGGCGGTCGCCGGCGGCCTCGCACTCGGCCTCGCCTGTGGTCTGCTCAATGGCGTGATCATCGTCGGCATGCGGATGTCTGGCTTCATCGTGACGCTCGCGACCGGAACCGCCTTTACGGGGGTCGCCTATGGGGTGACGAACGCCATCCCCTTCTCCACCATCGCGCCGGGGCTCGTCAGCCTCGGCCAGGGAAGGATCTCCTTCTTCTCCTATCTGCTCATTCCGGCGATCTTGCTGACACTCGCGATCGGCGCCGCATTCCGCTGGCTGCCGATCGGCCGCGCAATCCTCGCCGTGGGTGGCAACCACGAGGCTGCCCTGCTCTCGGGTATCTCGCGCGGACGCGCGGTGGTGGTGACGCATGCGCTCTCCGGCCTGCTCGCCGGCATTGCCGCGGTCATGTATATCGGCGTGCTGCAAAGCGCGACCCCGGCAACGGGAAGCGAATGGCTCATCATCTCCTTCGCGGTGCCGATCATCGGGGGCACGGCGCTGATCGGAGGTGAGGCGCCGGCGGCCGGCTGCTTCGTCGCCGCTATCGTGCTCGCGACAATCAGCGACGTTCTGATCGTGCTCAATGTGAATACCCAGGCGGTGGAGATGGCCGAGGGGCTGTTGATCTTCGCAGCTGTCATCTCAGGCAGGCTTGGCCAGAGCTTCCGGCGGCCGCGACGCGTGACTGGATAGATGCGATGAGCGAGACGATGCCGCCCGATGCGCGCAGCGATGCCGTGGAAACCTGCTTCGCGCTCAACGACGTCTGGAAGTCTTTCGGCGGGGTTGCGGCGCTCTCGGGCGCTTCCCTTCGTGTGATGCCGCGAGAGATCCACGCGCTCGTTGGCGAAAACGGCGCCGGCAAGAGCACGCTGATCAATATCGCGACCGGCGTGCATCGTCCGGATCGCGGCGAGATCCTGATAGATGGGCGGGTGGTGCAATTCGCAACACCAGGTACCGCGGCCGAGCATGGCGTCGCCGTCGTGCATCAGGAGCGCAACCTCGTCCGCAAGTTCTCACTCGCTGAAAATCTACTGCTCGGCCGCCAGCCATTGACCGGAGGCATCGTCAACCATCGGCGCATGGTGGAGGAAGCAAGGCCTTGGCTGCAGCGCGTCGGCCTCCATCTCGATCCGCGCGCGGAGGCAAGCCACCTCAGCCCTGGCCAGGCACAGCTTCTGGAAATCGCCAAGGCGCTCTCCCGCCGTTGCCGCGTGCTCCTGCTGGACGAGCCGACCTCCTCGATCACCGATAGCGAGTTCGAGCATCTCAAGGCGCTGCTCAACGAAGTACATGATGACGGCACCAGCATTGTTTTCGTCAGCCATAAGCTTGAGGAGGTCTATGCCCTCTGCAGCCGCATCACGGTGCTGCGCGACGGGCGTAATGTGCTTAGCAGCGCACCGCTCGCTGACGTCAGTCAACAGGACATCGTGCGCGCGATGGTGGGGCGGCAGGTGGAACTGCTCGCCGCCACCCGCACCCGCAAGACTGAGACGGGCCGTCCAAAGCTCGAACTCCACGGCCTCGCAACCGAAGATGGCCACCGGGGCATTGAACTCACGCTGCGCCGGGGCGAGATCGTCTGCCTCTACGGGCTTGTCGGTGCCGGGCGCACCGAGCTTGCCCGTGCGATTATGGGGCTCGCCCGGATCACCGATGGCGAGATGCGCGTGGATGGCAAGCCGGTGCACATCCGCAACCCCTTCGAAGCATTGCGGTATTACCGCATTGGCTATGTGAGCGAAGACCGCAAGGATGAAGGCCTCATCCTCACCCATTCGATTGGCCGCAATGTCGGCATCACCATATGGGAGAGGATCGCCCGCGGCTTCGGCTGGATTTCCGACGAGCGGGCACGGCCCGTGCTGTCACCGCCGCTCGAACGGCTGAAGGTGAAGATGAACCGGCTGTCCCAGCCAACGGGCAGCCTGAGCGGCGGTAATCAACAAAAGGTCAGTGCCGCCAAATGGATCGCGGCCGAAGCGGAACTGCTGATCTTCGATGAGCCGACGGTCGGCATCGATGTTGCAGCCAAGGACGCGATGCACCGGCTGATCGTCGAGCTTGCCGAGGACGGCAAGGCCATCCTCGTGATTTCGAGCGATCTGCATGAGGTCGTACAGCTTGCGGACCGCATTCTGGTAATGGGTGATTTCCGCCTGCGTGCGGAGCTCGCCAATAACGGCGACTATGCCGCGACCAGCGAGCGGGTGATGCAGGCAATCATCCAGGGTGGCGGATGAGCGCGACACCTCACAGCCTGGGCAGACCGCTGCGGCGAAATCGACATTTCGCACATCTCTGACACGCCTAAGATTGATCATCCCAGCCGCGGCCTCAGGAAGACTGCCCGCTATAAGCCTAGGCGGGCTATGCGAATTGCGCCTCAAGCTCCGTCAGGGTCTTCGAGAACTTTTCTGCAATCTCGTCGACATCGGACTCCTGGACGATCAGGGGCGGAGCCATACCAAGCGTATCCCCCATGCACCTTACGATGAGGCCATTCTTATACGCGAGCCTGTCGAAGGTTAGCCCAACGCCGAGCGCGGGGGCAAACGGTGTCTTCGTTTCCTTGTCTTGAACGAGTTCCACGCCTAGCATTA
>NZ_DATJJK010000096.1:0-8686 GCF_035492295.1 Acidisoma sp.
CGGCCATATCTTCACCGATCGTCTGCTTCGCGCCCGCGGCATGGTGGAGACGATGTTCATGGGCGCGGAGACCATCCGCCCGCTCATCCAGCGCCTTGTCCCCGATGCCGTGATCGAGACCCGGCCGCGCCTCTCCCAGCTGCACCACGCAGGGCCGGTGAAACTCACCCGCCTGCCGCCGCGCAGCGCCGTCGTCGCCTTCTCGGCGGCCGAAGTCTACGCCATCGCCGAGATGATCCGCCGCAGGCGCGGTGGCTGTGCCGTGGTCATGGGCCGGCTCTCGCCCCGCACGCGCAACGCCCAGGTCGCCCTCTACCAGGAGAAGGAGGTCGATTTCCTGGTGGCGACGGATGCCATCGGCATGGGCCTCAACATGGATGTCGATCATGTCGGCTTCGCCGGCATTTCGAAATTCGACGGCCATAAGCTGCGCCGGCTGACTGCACCCGAGGCCGCCCAGATTGCCGGCCGCGCCGGGCGCGGGATGCGGGACGGCACCTTCGGCAGCACCGGCGAATGCCCCCCGCTGCCGGAAGAGATGGTCCGCGCGGTCGAGAACCATGATTTCGATGCGATCGAGCAGATCTTCTGGCGCAACAGCGACCTCGATTTCACGTCGGTCGACGGGCTTCTGGCCAGCCTGCTGGCCGCCCCCCCGCGCCGGGGCCTCATGCGCGGCAATGACGCCTCCGACCTGGAAACCCTGACGACGCTCGCGCGTGACATGGAGGTACGGGCCCGCGCCCATGGGCGGCGCTCGGTGCGGCTGCTGTGGGACGCCTGCCAGATTCCTGATTTTCGCAAGATCGCGGATGACAGCCATGCCGCCCTCTGCGCCCGGGTGTTCCGCCATGTCGCCGAACAAGGCCACCTCCCGGTCGACTGGATCGGCAGCCAGATCGACCGGCTGGCGCGCATCGAGGGCGATATCGATACCCTGATGCAGCGCCTCTCCGGCGTGCGTGTCTGGTCCTATATCGTGGCGCGGGACGATTGGGTGCGGGATGCCGCCCATTGGCAGGGTCGTGCGCGGGCGGTGGAGGATATGATCTCCGACAGCCTGCACGAAAAGCTGATGCACCGCTTCGTGGACCGCCGCGCAGCCTTGCTCATGCGCCGGCTGGAGGAGCGGGAAGGGCAGGATCTGCTCTCCGCCGTCACCGGGCGTGGCGAGGTGGTGGTCGAAGGTCATTCCGTCGGCCATGTCGCGGCCTTTTCCTTTCTCCCTGATCCGGCCGCGGTCGGTGACGAGAAGCGTATGGTGATGCGCGCGGCACGGCGCGCGCTGGGCGAGGAAATGCCGCGCCGCGTCGGCCGCTTCGAGGCAGCGCCCGATTCCGAGATCACCCGGACCGACCGGCACCACCTGCTCTGGCAGGGGCAGGCGGTGGCGAAGCTGCGCCCGGGCCATTCCCTTCTGCGGCCCATGGTCGAGGTCATCACGAGTGACTTCCTCGATGGCCCGTTGCGCGAACGGGTGCGTCGGCGCTGCCAGGCCTTCATCGACGCGGAGGTCGCGGAAACCTTCGCGCCGCTCTTCAAGGCTCTGGAGGCGGGACGGACCCGGCCTGAAGCGCGTGGCCTCCTGCATCGCCTTGGCGAGGGCTTGGGCGTCGCCCGTGCCGAACCTGATGACCGGCCGGTGCACGGTCCTGTCCGGCTTGCGGGCGGCGGCATGGCCTGGTTTCTGCCCGCGCTCCTCAAACCCCAGCCGATGGCATTGCGCGCGGCTTTGCTGGCGCTCTCTCGCGGCGCCCCGACCCCGGCGCTGCCGCTGCCGAGCCTGACCGCGATCCGTGCGGACCAGCCCTGGGCGCCTGGCTTCGCCGAGGCGCTGGGCTGGGTGCCGGCCGGCCCGGTGCTGTTGCGCCTCGACGTTGCCGAGAAGCTGGCGCGGGAACTTCGTGCGGGCGCGCGGGCGCAGGGTGGGCGCATGCCCCTGCCGCGCGGTATCGCCTCGCGCCTTTCGGTCAAGGCGGAGGCGCTGCCCGTGGCGCTGCGCTCCCTCGGCTTCCGCTTGATTCCCGCGCCGACCTTCGCGCAAGGCGAATACGGGCCGCCGCCGCCGCCAATGATCGCGCCCTTGAGCCCTGGACGCGCCCGGGGACGCAGCGAAGCGGAGCGGAAGCCTGAGCCACCGCGGCCCGACAGCCCCTTCGCGACCCTGGCCCAATTTCGCCCCGCGGCCGCGCGCCTTGGTGCTGCGCGGCGATGAGTTGCGGGCTATGAACGGACGTCCCGGAAAGGCCCACGCGCCGAGCGAGGGGACGTCGCAGCGCCTCGACCTGTGGCTGTGGTGTGCCCGGGTCGCCCGTGGCCGTTCGGATTGCGCGCGCCTGGTGGAGGGCGGGGCGCTCCGTCTTAACCGTCAACCGACGGTGAAGCCCCACGCCAAGCTGCGGGTGGGCGACGTTCTGACGCTCGCGCTGCGGGGCGAGGTGCGGGTCTGGCGGGTACGGGCGCTGGCGAGCCGCCGTGGCCCGGCGCCCGAGGCCCGCCTGCTCTACGAAGAAGTGCTTGAGCAGGAGGCTGATGCCGTACCGTTTCAAAGCGACGGGCCTTGCACGAACGAGAGTGCGGCGGCATACGAAGGCACCCATGAAGCGCCGGACACCGGCAATATCCGGGATGGGCTCCAGGCCTCCTTGCCGCCGGATCGCGGGGGATGCGCATGAGAGCCGATCCCGCGGACCATCTCCAGGAGCGTTGAATGACCTACGTGGTCACCGAAAACTGCATTCGCTGCAAATATATGGACTGCGTCGAAGTCTGTCCGGTGGACTGTTTCTACGTCGGCGAGAACATGCTGGTGATCAATCCGGACGAATGCATCGATTGCGGCGTCTGCGAGCCGGAATGCCCGGCGGAAGCGATTCTGCCTGACAGCGACGATCGCGCCACTGCCTGGGCTGAGCGCAATCGCCGCTTCTCCGAGAGCTGGCCGAACATCACCCGCAAGGGCACGCCTCCCGCGGATGCGGACGAGTGGAAAGACAAGCCGGGCAAGGAAGCGCTCTTTTCGGCCGAACCCGGGAGCCCCTCATGAGCCGCATCGACGAGCGCCTGGCCGCCCTCGGCATCGTGTTGCCTGTGCCGGCTGCGCCGGTCGCCAATTATGTCCCCTACACCATCCACAATGGCCTGGTGACGATCTCCGGCCAGCTGCCGCTGCAGGACGGCAAGATCTTCGCCATGGGCCATCTCGGCGCCGAGGTCGATGTCGATACCGGCCGTTTTGCCGCGCGCCTCAGCTTCATCAATCTGATGGCTCAGCTTCGCGTCGCCTGCGGCGGCAATTTGGACCGGGTGACAGCCGTGCTGCGTCTCGGCGGCTTTATCGCGTCTGCCCCCGATTTCACCGCCCAGGCGGCGGTCATGAACGGCGCTTCCGATCTCGCGGTCGAGGTATTCGGTGATGTCGGCCGCCATGCCCGCTCCACAGTGGGCGTCGCGGCCCTGCCGCTCGGCGCGGCGGTCGAGGTCGAGGGGCTCTTCGCCATCGCCTGATCTGGCAATGGCTGGATGAGTGCAAAGGCGGCGGCGGGATATCTCGCCGCCGCCTTTATTTTTGGTAAATTGCTAGGAGTTTCTCGGGCATCCCGACGCCCGGGAGGCGAGGTGCGCGACCGGGAATCGCATTTTGCGCTGCGCTGCACTATCTTCGCCCCATGCCGGACGGTGCCAGCCTTTCTCTCAGCCTCCACAGCTCCATCCACGAGATCGACCCGAAGGACTGGACTCTCTGTGCGGGGACGGAGAATCCCTTCGTCAGCCACGCCTTTCTCAGCGCGGTGGAGGATAGCGGCTCGGCCGGCAGCCGAACCGGCTGGTTGCCGCAGCATGCCGTGCTGCGCGACGAGGCCGGGGCGGTCCAGGCCATCGTGCCGCTCTACGCGAAATCCCATTCCTATGGCGAATACGTCTTCGACCACGGGTGGGCCAATGCGTTCGAGCGGGCAGGGGGCAGCTACTACCCCAAGCTTCAGGCGGCCGTGCCCTTCAGCCCCGTCCCTGGTCCGCGCCTTCTGCGCCGGCCCGGCTCACCCGTGCCGATGACCGCCCTGGCACAGGCTTTGGCTCAGGCCTGCGAGGAACTCGACCTCTCGTCCGTCCATGTCACCTTCTGCCGGGAGGAGGAATGGGCGGCGCTTGCCGAGGTCGGCTGGCTGCCGCGCATCGGCACTCAGTTCCATTGGTCGAACGCCGGCTATGGCAGCTTCGACGATTTCCTGGGTGCCATGTCGTCCCGGAAACGGAAATCGATCCGGCGCGAGCGGCGGGACGCCCAGGCCGCGGGCCTCACCTTCCGCACCCTGCGCGGGGCCGAGATCACCCGATCCCTCTGGGATGTCTTCTTCGGTTTTTACCAGTCGACCGTCGACCGCAAATGGGGGAGCGCCTATCTCACCCGGCGTTTCTTCCCCATGCTGTCGGAGCGGCTCGCCGATCGCGTCGTGCTGATGATGGCCTTCGATGGCAAGACGCCGGTGGCCGCCGCGCTGAATCTCATAGGCGCCGATACGCTCTATGGCCGCAACTGGGGTTGCCGGGGGGACTGGCCCTTCCTGCATTTCGAGCTCTGCTACTATCAGGCGATCGATTTCGCGATCGCCGAGGGTCTCGCTCGGGTCGAGGCCGGCGCCCAGGGCGAGCACAAGATCCAGCGCGGCTACCTGCCGCAGCCGACCTTTTCCGCCCATTGGATCAGGCATAGGGGGCTTCGCCGCGCCATCGGGCAGTTCCTCGACGAGGAACGCCCTGCCATCCTCCAGCAGATGGAGGCCCTGTCCACGCTCTCGCCCTTCAAGGAAGATAGCTGAACCTTATCAATAACCTAGAATGCGCTTCACCGCACGATGGCGCTCTAGGCTGACGGGATCTCGGCGTAGACTTCCCAGAGATAGTCATCCGGATCGGCGAAATAGCAGCAGCGTGCGCCCCAGGGATAGTCGGCCGGGGGGCGGCGGACGGCGATATCTCGGGCGAGCAAGGTTTCGTGCATTTGGTCGACCTCCCGGGGCGAGGGCAGCTTGACCGAGAGGCAGGCTGGATGCCCGGCGTCCCGGGGCGCCAGCGGCGTCGTGCGCGGCTCGTCCGGCACATGGCCCGTCTCCCAGACGACGAGGCAGACGCCCCGGCTGTTGAAGGCGGCGAAGCCCTCCACCCGCCGCGTGACCGTGAAACCCAACTTCTCCGTATAGAAGGCGATTGAGCGGTCGAGATTTTGGACGAGCAGGCAGATGTCGCTGATGGCGTGAAGCTGACTGAAATCCATCTTACTCTCCCGTGCAGAATGGCGCCGTTGCCGCGGCTTTTGATGTTTTTTGCCGGACGCGCGCAGGCGTCGCGGGATTTGGCCATGCGCCGGCGGCCCAGGCAGCGGCCAAGAGAAGGCGGGTCCGCATTGCTTTGTCTTCCTTGCATGGCATCGCGGGAGAGGTTGCGGAAATATTCGGTCCGGATCAAGCTGCCCGAACCGCCGAACCCGCAAGCGTTTGATGCAGATCCAACCCAGTTTCGAGACTGCCAGGCTGCGGCTGGCACCCCGCAGCCTTGCCGAGACGGAGACCTGTCTCGCCATGGATCGCGCGCCCGGTGTCAGCGATCACGTCAGCGGCCCCTGGGCCGATCCGGCGGCCCATCGTGCCTTTACTGAGGCGCGGACCAGCGGCCCCTGGCCGCCGGGCATGGGCTATTGGACGATCCGGCCACGCGCCGAGCCCACCCGCTTTGCGGGCTGGGTTCTGCTCATCCCGGAGGATGCGGTGGGTCCCGCCATCGAGATCGGCTGGCGGCTGCACCCCGAGGTCTGGGGATGCGGCTACGCGACCGAGGCGGCACGGACGATTCTCGGCCATGCCTTCGGCACGCTCGGGCTCCCGGAGGTCGTGGCCGGGATCATGCCCGGGAATGTGGCCTCGCTCCGGGTGGCCATGAAGCTACGCTTTCCGGCCGAGGGCGAAGCCTTGCCCGGAAGCCCCTATCGCCGCCATGTGCTTAGCGCAGTGTCTCGCAGAATCGAATGATCCGGCTGCAGGCGTCTTCCAATGAGGCGTCGTCCGTCGCGTAGGAAATCCGCACATAGGGGCTCATGCCGAAGGCGGCACCATGGACGAGGGCGACATGCGCCTCCTCCAGCAGCGCCATGGCGAAATCGCGGTCGGTCTCGATGCGGCGGCTGCCGGCGCTGGTGCGGCCGAGGCAGCCGGCCACGGACGGAAAAACATAGAAGGCGCCCTCGGGCATGGCGCAGGTGAGACCGGGGGCCCGCCGCAGCATGCCCACCACCATGTCTCGCCGCCGGTGATAGGCTGCGACCATCTCGCCCACCATCGCCTGGGGAGCGTCGAGCACGGCTGCTGCCGCCGCCTGCCCGACGGTCGAAATCCCCGCGGTCGTGTGGCTCTGCACCACGGTCATGGCGCGGATGAGGGCGGCGGGTCCGCCCGAGAAGCCGATGCGCCAGCCCGTCATGGCGTAGGTTTTGGAAACGCCGGACATGACGACGGTGCGGTCCCGCAGCCCGGGTGCGACGGCCGCGATGCTGACGGACCCGGCGCCGTCATAGCGGAGATGCTCATAGATTTCGTCCGAGAAGATCCAGACATGGGGATGGCGCTCGAGCACGGCCGCGAGGGCGGCCAGCTGCTCGGCCGAATAGGCGGCACCCGTCGGGTTATTGGGCGCGTTCAGCACCACCCATTTCGTCCGCGGCGTGATGGCAGCATCGAGATCCTCGGGCCGGAGCCGGAAACCGTTGTTGGCCGGGCAGGAGACGGGGACGGAAACGCCGCCGAGGAATTGCGCCGTCAAGGCGTAGGAGGACCAGTAGGGCGCGGGGATCACCACCTCGTCCCCCTCGTCCACCGTCGCGGCGAAGGCGTTGAAGATCGCCTGCTTGCCGCCGTTCGAGACCACGATCTCGTTCAAGGCAAAGTCGATCTTCTGGTCGCGGGCGAATTTTCTTTGAATGGCGGCTTTCAGCAAGGGCAGCCCATCCACCGGCGGATATTTGGTCAAGCCTTCGTGCGCCGCCTTCGCGGCGGCTTCGATCGCAACCTCGGGTGTCGCGAAATCGGGCTCGCCAATGGCAAGCGAGATGACGTTGTGGCCCGCCGCCCGCATTTCCCGCGCGCGGGTGGACATCTGGACGGCGGCAGCGGTTTCGGCGCGGCCAAGGCGCTCTGAGAGTGCGGGCATCCGATTCGTGACCCTTATCAATAGCTCTAGGATTTCCGGGCAGACTGCAGCCAGCCCGCGACCATGATGAGCGCTGAGAGCAGAAGCGAGTACCCGCCCGCGGCCCAGAAACTGATTCCCGTCTCCGCTGGGCCCAAACTGGTGAGGTTGCTGGTCAGCCGGTCGCCCCAATAGATCACGGCCGTGACCACGGGCCAGGTCATGATCCCGGCCAGGAAATAGACGGCGACGGTACTGCCACGCGCCTTGGCCCAGATGCTTTGACCCACGCTGCGGCTTCCTTGATGCCCCACCCGACCGCCTCAGGCACGGGCGGCGGATGGAGAATGAGACCGGCCGCCTGCGGCAGACGGTCTCTCCGGTCGGAAAAACTTACTTCAGGCCGGCGCAGAAATGCTGGATGCGCTCGCAAGCCTTTCGGAGAGAGTCCGTATCCGTTGCGTAGGAGATACGGAAATGCCCGGGGAACATGAAGGCCGCGCCATGCACGGCGGCCACACCCTCTTCCTCCAGCAGCGCGGTCACAAAGGCCTCGTCATCGCGGATGACCACGCCCGAGCGGCTGGTCTTGCCGATGCAACCGGCGACCGATGGGAAGACGTAGAAAGCGCCTTCGGGCGTCGCGCAATGGATGCCTTCCGCCTTGTTCAGCATTTCCACCACCAGATTGCGCCGGGCGCGATAGGTGTCGGTCCAGTCCTTGAGGAAATCCTGGGGCCCGTTCAGCGCTTCCACCGCCGCCGCCTGGCTGATGGAGGAGGTGTTGGAGGTCGACTGGCTCTGCAGCTTGTCCAACGCCTTGATGAGAGCGGCGGGGCCGCCGCAGAAGCCGATGCGCCAGCCGGTCATGGCATAGGCTTTGGAGCAGCCGTTCATGGTCAGCGTGCGGTCTTTCAGACCCGGCTCGACCTGCGCCAGGGTTGCAAACTCAAAATCGTCATAGACGAGCTTTTCGTAGATGTCGTCGGTCAGCACCCAGACATTGGGATGGCGCAGCAGCACGTCGGCGAGGCCGCGCAGATCGGCGGCCGAATAGGCCGCCCCGGTCGGGTTGCTCGGGCTGTTCAGGATCAGCCAGCGGGTCTTGGGCGTGATCGCGGCTTCGAGATCCGCGGGGCTCAGCTTGAAGCCGCTGTTCTCGCCGCAAGGGACGATCACCGGCTTGCCGTCGGCGAGCGAAACGATGTCCGGATAGCTCACCCAGCAAGGGGCGGGGATGATGACCTCGTCCCCGGCATTGAGCGTCGCCAGCATGGCGTTGAAGATGACCTGCTTGCCGCCGGTCGAGACCATGACCTCGTTCGGCGCATAGTCCAGGTTGCTGTCGCGCTTGAACTTGGCGATCACCGCCTGTTTCAGCGCGGCGGTGCCGGAGACGTCGGTATATTTGGTGTCGCCCGCCTGGATGGCGCGGATGGCGGCATCCTTGACGTTCTGGGGCGTATCGAAATCTGGCTCGCCGGCGGACAGGCTAATGATGTCCCGG
>NZ_DATJJK010000097.1:0-20367 GCF_035492295.1 Acidisoma sp.
TTCTCAAAGAACATGCCCAAAACCACCCCAATCTCTCAGGGCGCCCAGGCCGATAATCTTGTCGAAGGAGGCAGAGCTTTTAGCAGATCAACCAACCCGCCGCAACCCCCGATCCCCGTCGGTGAAACGGCTTCTAGGCCCTGCCCCGCCCCCTGTCAACGCGCAAATTTCACCCCGATGACAAGCGGGTGAGAGACCAAAAAATTGAAAAATCAAAGTGCTACTTCACGGAAAGCTCAATTTCCCAGCGATCCGGACGGAAAACCACGTCTCGCATGCAGCCTATGCAAAAATGCGGAGAAACTCCCCTAGACATGCGCAAGCCGCAGAAAGCGGCCAGTCAGTGCCCGGCGTTCCAACCCCTGAACCACTCCAGAAAGCGTGGAATGCCCACATCCAGCGGCGTCTTCGGCTCGAAACCGGTCAGCGCCCGGATGGCCGAAATATCGGCAAAGGTGTCCGTCACATCAGCCGCCGGGCGCGGCCGGTCCTCAATGATCGCGCGCCGGCCCAGACCCTCCTCCAGCAGCGAGACCAGCCGGCTCACGCTCTCGCTCCGGTTGTTGCCGATGTTGAGCAGCCGCGGGGCATCCCCCGCCGGTGGCCGATCCAACACGCCGACGATCCCCGCCACGATATCGTCCACATAGGTGAAGTCCCGCCGCAGCGTGCCGCCCGCATAGACGGTGATCGGCTCTCCGCGCGCAATCGCGCGCGCGAAGGAGAAATAGGCCATGTCCGGTCGTCCCCAGGGCCCATAGACGGTAAAGAAGCGCAAGCCGGTCTGCTTCAGGCCGTAAAGATGGCTGTAGGAATGGCTCATCAGCTCGTCCGCCCGCTTGGTCGCACCATAGAGCGACACCGGCCGGTCGACCGGATCCTCCTCTGAGAAGGGCATCTTGGTATTGCCGCCATAGACCGAGGAGGAGCTGGCATAGACGAAATGCTTCAGCCCCTCGCGGTGCCGTGCCGCCTCCAGCATCACGACATGCCCCATGAGGTTGGCGGTGACATAGGCATAAGGGTCGATCATCGAGAAGCGCACCCCGGCCTGGGCTGCGAGATGGACGATGCGGTCGATCTCCGGCGCGCCCGCCATCAGCCCTTCGACGGCTGCGCGATCGGCGATGCTCAGCTTCTGGAAGCGAAAGGCCGGGCGGCCTTCGAGGCGCGCAAGACGCGCTTCCTTCAGCGCCGGATCGTAATAGGCGTTGATCTCATCGACGCCGAGAACGGTCTCGCCCCGCGCCAGCAGCGCCTCGCAAAGATGATAGCCAATGAAGCCGGCGGCGCCGGTCACGAGAACGGTCATGGCGGTCAGATCCAAGGTGCAAACGAAAAGCGGTTTCCGCCCAGGATGATGACACCCACGCGGAGACCCTGATCTGGGGGGAATTTGCGGCCTTTCTGTGGGGCGACCGCGGGGGAGACCCTATTGCGCGACCCAGCCGCCATCGATCGAGAGCGGCGCGCCGGTGATCGTCATCGCTCCATCCGAGCACAGGAAGACGGCGAGCGCGCCGATCTGCGCCGGCGTTGAGAATTGCTTCATGGGCTGCTTCTCGCTGACCAGCGCATCCTTCTCCTCCTCGAAGCTCGTGCCGTTCTTGGCGGCGCGATCCTGCAGTTGCTTCTCCACCAGCGGCGTCAGAACCCAGCCCGGGCAGATGGCATTGCAGGTCACACCCGTGTTGGCGAGCTCGATCCCGGCGACTTTGGTGAGACCCAGGATGCCGTGCTTGGCGGCGACATAGGCGGACTTCTGCCCGCTCGCGACCAGCCCATGGGCAGAGGCGATGTTGATGATACGCCCCCAGCCGCGCGCCTTCATGCCCGGGGCCGCGGCCTTGATGCCATGAAAGGCCGAGGACAGGTTGATGGCGATGATCGCGTCCCACTTATCCTCGGGGAAATCGACAATATCGGCGACGAACTGGATGCCGGCATTATTGACCAGGATATCCACCCGGCCGAAGGCAGCCTCGGCCTCCGCCACCATCTGGCGCACGCCCGAACCCGTGCTGAGATCGGCGCCGGAATAGGCCACCTTGACGCCGAAATCGGCCTCGATGCCGGCGCGCTCCTTTTCGATATCCTCGGGCTTGCCGAAGCCGTTCAGCATGATGCCGGCGCCGGCCTCGGCCATCGCGCGCGCAATGCCGAGTCCGATTCCGCTTGTCGACCCGGTGACCAACGCCACTTTGCCTGCCAGATTCATCGTCTTTCCCCCAATCTTTCTCAAGCCAGATAATCGTGGAGCACCCGGCCGTACGGCAGGGTCATATCGGCCTTCAGGTGCTGGCCGTAGAGGATTCTGCGCACCGGCAGATCGGCGACGCGCGCATTGACATGCGGCACGAGATCGAGCCGGGCTTCGCCGCGGAAAGCGAATTTCAGGTCGATATCCTGCATGTTGTAGCCCACGAGCTGAGCGATCTTGGCGGACCCGTCCACATCCGGGATGAATTTGAGATTGACCCCGAGCTTGCCAAGTTGCGCCGTAATACGCACGCGGTCCTGCTCCGTCTGCAGCAGGTTGTGCTCCTTGTAGGTCAACGTGCCGAGCGCGACGCGCACATCGTCGTAGCGCAGCGTGCCTGTCAGGGTGTCATGGATGGGCCGCAGCTCCGGCAAGCCGTATTTTTTGGGAAAGCCCCAGATTTCGCGCCCGGCAGTCGTCGGCGGCTCGTCGTCCAGATACATCTGCAGCGTGAAATTGCACGGTTGCCCCTCGAATAGGGCGGCGATGCCGCAGCCGCTTTCCTGATAGCTGCCGAAGCCCGAGGAATCCGGCATCTTCATCCATTCATAAAAGACATGGTTGCCGTCCGGCTCCAACGGTTCGGGCAGCAGGCGGCGGATGACCTCGGGGTCGCTCTCATAATGGATCAGCAGATATTCGCGGTCGTAGAAGCGGAAGGGGCCTTTCGGATAGCTCGGGCTCGCAAAAGGCATGGATGTCATGCCGAGGATATCGTCACGATTCATACAACCGTCCCCATCTCGCCCTTGCCGCACCGGGCCATGCGGAGAAAGCTTGAACAGGGCGCGCTGACTGTCCAGTGACGATTGCGCCGAAACCAACCGGGAACCGAGCCATGGATGCAAACCCGTTACCCGAACGCCCGCGCCGCACCGCCCTCGTTCTGCAGGGTGGTGGCGCGCTCGGCGCCTATCAGGGCGGGGTCTTCCAGGCGATGGACGAGGCCGGCCACGCCCCGGACTGGCTCTGCGGAGTCTCCATCGGTGCCATCAACTCTGCCATCATCGCCGGCAATGCGCCTGCGGACCGGCTGCAGAAACTCCGCGCCTTCTGGGAGCGGATCACGCCCGAGCGCCCGGGCCTGCCGCTGCCCGAAGGAGACCTGCCGCGCGAATGGGCGAACGGCAGCTCCGCCCTCGGCGCCGTTGTCCTCGGCCAGCCCGGCTTCTTCGAGCCTAATCTGCCGGGCCCGTTTTTCAGCCTGCCCGGCGCGCCCCAGGCGACCGCCTTCTACGACACCGAACCACTCCGCCAGACCCTGCTCGACGTCGTCGATTTCGATCGCCTCAACAGCGGCGAGACGCGCTGCGCGGTCGGCGCGGTCAATGTCGCCAGCGGCAATTTCGCCTATTTCGACAATGCCCAGATGAAGCTCGGCCCCGAGCACATCATGGCGAGCGGCGCCCTGCCTCCCGGCTTCCCGATGATCCAGATCGGCTCCGACTATTTCTGGGACGGGGCGCTCGTCTCCAACACACCCCTCGCCCACCTTCTGCTCAATATCGAAAGCTGCAGCGCCCTTGTCTTTCAGGTCGACCTGTTCAGCGCGCGCGGCCCGGTGCCGCGCACCCTGCGCGAAGTCGGGCTACGGCAGAAGGAAATCGGCTATTCCAGCCGCACGCGCCTGGTGACGGATGTCTTCCAGCGTGAATTCGCGCTCAAGAACCGCTTGCGCGACGTGCTTGACCGCATGCCCGAGGCGAGCCTGACCCCGGCCGACCGCGCCGAGCGGTCGGGCCTGCACGATCTGCCTCGCCTCTCCATCCTCGAACTCATCTACGAACACGCACCCTATGAGGGCGAGTCGCGGGATTACGACTTCAGCCGCCGCTCCATGCAGGATCATTGGAGGCGCGGCTACGAGCAGACCAGGCAGACCCTCGCCCAAAAGGACTGGCTGAAAATGCCGGAAGAAGCCGGTCTCGTCAGCCACGACGTCGACCGAGACCTCTCCTGAGGCGAGCGGCCTTGCCCGATCCGGCTTGCCCTCGCCCTGCGCTCCCTTCTATCGTGCCGGTCATGCACGGGAACAAGACATGAACGACCTCTTCGGCGCAGGCGCGGCCGAGGCTGCCTATTCTGCCAAGGATATCGAGGTCCTCGAGGGGCTGGAGCCGGTTCGACGCCGCCCCGGCATGTATATCGGCGGCACGGACGAGAACGCCCTTCACCACCTCGCCGCTGAAATCCTTGATAATTCGATGGATGAAGCCGTGGCGGGTCATGCGAGCTTCATCGAGGTGGCGCTCGCCCCCGGCAATATCCTGACAGTCCGGGACAATGGGCGCGGCATACCGGTCGATCCGCATCCGAAGTTTCGGGACAAGAGCGCGCTCGAGGTCATCCTCACCACTCTGCATTCCGGCGGAAAGTTCGCCGGCAAGGCCTATGCGACCTCGGGCGGGTTGCACGGCGTTGGCAGTTCGGTCGTGAACGCGCTCTCCGATCTCTTCGAAGTCGAGGTCGCACGGGAACGGCGGCTGTGGAAGCAGAGCTACAGCCAGGGCCGGCCCACGACCAAGCTCATCGATGCCGGCCCGGTGCAGAACCGGCGTGGCACGGCGATCCGCTTCCGCCCGGACCCCGCGATCTTCGGGCCAAGCCAGCCATTCAGCCCGGCGCGGCTCTACCGGCTGTGCCGCTCGAAGGCCTACCTCTTCCGCGGCGTCGAAATCCGCTGGAGCTGCGACCCCGGCCTGATCCCGGCGCAGTCGGATGTGCCGACCGAGGCTGTGCTGCATTTCCCGGGCGGTCTACAGGACAGTCTGGAGGAGGATATCGGGGAGGCGACACGCGTTCTCCCCTCCCCCTGGTCGGGCGAGACCGACTTCCCTAATGGCGCCGGCCGCGTGGAATGGGCCGCCCTCTGGGTCGAAGGCGGCGGCGGCTTCCTGCACAGCTACTGCAATACCGTGCCGACGCCCCTCGGCGGCACTCATGAGGCCGGGCTGCGCTCGGCCCTGCTGAAGGGCTTGCGCGCCTGGGGCGAGCATCGCGGCAATAAGCGTGCGGCGCAGCTGACGGCCGAAGACGTGCTGACGCCGATCGCAGCGAAACTCTCCGTCTTCATCCGCGAGCCGCAATTCCAGGGCCAGACCAAGGAGAAGCTGACCAATCCGGACGCGACGCGCCTGGTGGAAGCGGCGCTGCGCGACCGGTTCGACCATTTCCTGGCGGGCGACCCGACCTCGGCCGACAATCTCCTGGCCTTCGCGATCGAGCGCGCCGAGGAGCGGATCCGCAGGCGCGAGGAGAAGGACACGCCGCGCAAATCGGCGACGCGCCGGCTGCGCCTGCCCGGCAAGCTCACCGATTGCACGCGGGAGAATGCGGCCGAGACCGAGATTTTCCTGGTCGAGGGTGACAGCGCCGGCGGCTCCGCCAAACAGGCCCGCAACCGCGAGACCCAAGCCGTGCTGCCGCTGCGCGGCAAGATCCTCAACGTCGCTTCCGCTTCTGCCGACAAGCTGCGCCAGAACCAGGAACTGAAAGACCTGATCGAGGCAATCGGCACCGGCGTCGGCGAAAAATTCGACATCAAGCGCCTGCGCTACGGCCGCATCATCATCATGACGGATGCCGATGTCGACGGCGCCCATATCGCCAGCCTGCTGATGACCTTCTTCTACCGGGAACTGCCTGAGCTGGTGCGTCAGGGGCATCTCTATCTCGCCCAGCCGCCGCTCTACCGCATGACCCAGGGTGCCAAGTCTGTCTATGCGATGAATGACGACGAGATGGCCAAGCTCAGCAAATCGGCCTTCAAGCAGGGCAGCAAGGTCGAGGTCAGCCGCTTCAAGGGCCTGGGCGAAATGCCGCCCGCGACGCTCAAGGAAACCACGATGGATCCGAAGAAGCGCACGCTGATTAAGGTGCTGGCCCCGCCCGAGACGCGGGCCGAGACCAACACGATGGTGGAGAATCTGATGGGCAGGCGCCCGGAACTGCGCTTCCAGTTCATCCAGGACCGCGCCCGCAGCGTGACGGACGCCGACCTCGACGTCTAATCCCGCTGAGCCGCGGACTTATCCTTCAGCGGGAACCGGAGGTGCGGCCTCATCCTCCGGCGCCATTCGGTAGCGAAAGTCGCAATGGCTCGCGCCCTCCATCAAAGTCTGGGTGCGGGTGAGCTTCAGATCCGGGTGATAGCCCTCGCAAAAAGCTGCGTCCCGGTTGCAGGACAGCAGATGCCCGATCGCGCCGAGACCCATGGCACGGTAGCTCTCGGCATAGCGGCAGCGACGGACGTTGTAGTGAAACTCGGTCTCCGTCGCGCGCAGCACTTCGATCTCCAGCGCATCATTCTGCGTCCACAGATGCTGCAGCTCCTGGAAGGTCTTCAGGCTGGTGCCCCCCGGTGTCCTTGCCGCAAAGCCGCGCGCGGCTTCGATCGCGGCGCGGCGGATGGCACGATCGAGGATGGCTTGCGCCTGCGCCTCGCCGATGGTCGCGACCATTTCGGCATAAATCGGCGCGATGATCCCGGCTTCGATCCGGCGGCGCGCCAGAATGCCGATCTCCTCCGCCGTCACAATCCGGGCCGGGTCATCGCTCATCCTGGCGTGCCTTCCGACGTTACCGGCAGGGCGGCGGCGTGCCGCCCGCACAGGTGGTTTCCATTCCGCCCGGCAGCACGTAGCGCCCATCGGAGCGGATGCCGGGCTTCGGCTTGGGCTTCGGCTTGTAATAGTGGTGGTAGGTCTTATGGCTCGGCTTGCGGTAGGTGTGGTGGTAGCTGTTCTTTTTCGAATAGTGATGAGTCGTGTGGTGTTGCTCATGCTTGGTCGCCTCGTGATGCGCATGCGACGTCGCGTGGTGATAGGTCTTGTGCTTGGTGGACGCGAACGCGGGCGCCGCGAGACCGGCGGCAATCGTGCCGAGGGCGAGGATCAGGCGAAGAGACTGCATCAGTCTGCGAACCGCTCAACCCGTGCCCAAATGGCACGCCCGGCCGTGATGGCGGCCTCGTCCGCGCCCTCCCCGATTACGGCGTCGCCCTTCGCGACTACGATTCTCCCGTCGTCATTTCGCAAGCTGACCTCCTCAAGCGCATAGAGAACGGCGATGTCGCCGGGCCCGAGCGTGATCACGCTTTTCCCGCGCCCCGGCATCAGCCGCGCCACCCGCCGATCTACCATGAGGTTGAGATCGCGGGTCGGCCCGGCGACCAGGGTACAATCCACCCTGTCCTCGCCGGGAAACTCGATATCCTCCGAGACATGCAGTCGTCGAGGGCCTGCGCCATCAATGCTCAGATTTATTCCCGCGCCGGCGACGACAGTAAGCAGCCGGTCAATGCCAAGAAAGGTGGAAAAGGGACCGTCACCCGTGATCTCAGCCAAGCTGAGGCGCCAGTGCCAATCGGCCTCGGGGCTGCCCGGGAACACCCCGCGCGCGATCTCCCAGGTCGTGCCGCCGCCGTTGCGCCAGGGCATGGCCTGGAAGCCGGCGGCGGGGAGGACCCGCCAGCCGCTCACGCGGCGATGCGCCGCAGGGCTGCCGTGAAGGCGGTCCGCGCCGCTTCCTCGCCGGGATGGAAGCCACCGCGCACGCGCCAGATGCCGCCCACCATGACATCGCGCACCGGCAGCGCGGCACCGGCAAAGATCGCGGTGTCGAGGATGTCGTCCTCTTCCGCGTCGGGCTGGGCAAGTTTCGCCGGGTCGAGGACGAGAAGATCGGCGCGGAAGCCTTCGGCGATGACACCGACCGGCTGGCCCAGGGCCGCCGCCCCGCCAGCGACCGCGGCACGGAACAGGCTGCCGCCGATGGAGCCGACCCCGTCATCCGGCAAGGAGAGGCAGCGCCGGCCATGCACCAAGCGCTGGCCGTATTCGAGAAGGCGCAGCTCTTCCCAGGGGCTGAGCGTGACATTGCTGTCCGAGCCGATGCCGAACCGGCCCCCGGAGGTGAGGAATTCTGACAGCGGAAATACGCCGTCGCCCAGATTGGCCTCGGTGATCGGGCAAAGACCGGCGACCGCGCCGCTCGCGGCGATATCGGCAATTTCGTCCGGCACCACATGGGTTGCGTGGATGAGGCACCAGGATGGGCCGACCGGCGCTTCCGCCATCAAAAGCTCCACCGGCCGCGCCCCGGTCGCGGCCAGGCAGTCCTCCACCTCGCGCTCCTGCTCGGCGACATGGATGTGAATGGTCGTCTCCTCCGGCAGCGCGGTGGCGATGTGCCGCACCACATCCACCGAGACAGCACGGAGCGAATGCGGCGCGATGCCAACGCGCAGGCTGCTCGAGTCCCGTCCGTGCCAGCGCAGGCTTTCGAGAATCCGGATCAGCCGTTCCTCGTCCGCCGCGAAGCGCCGTTGCGCAGGTTCGAGTGCCGCATCGTCGAAACCGGCGCGCATATAGAGCACGGGCAGAACGGTGAGGCCGATCCCAGTCTCGGCCGCGGCATGGACGAGGCGGACGGACATCTCCGCCGGATCCTCGTAGGAGGCGCCATTGGGATCGTTGTGCAGGTAATGAAACTCGCCGACGCTGGTATAGCCCGCCTTCAACATCTCGATGAACAAATGGCTGGAAATGGCGGAGAGATCATCCGGTCCCACGGCGTGGGCCGCCCGATACATGGTCTCGCGCCAGGTCCAGAAGCTGTCGGCCGGGTCGCGCCGCTTCTCGGCCAATCCCGCCATGGCGCGCTGAAAGGCATGCGAATGGACATTGGCCATGCCGGGCAACACCGGGCCGCCCAGCCGCTCCACCCGGTCGCCCGCGATCTCGGCACCAGGGGTCACGGCGGCGATGGTGCCATCCTCCGTGATGTCGATCCGGACATCCCGCGCCCAGCCGGACGGCAGCAGGGCTGTGGGGGCGAGGAGACTGGGCATGGAGTATTCTCCTTGGACGGCGCGAGGCTCCTTCCTAGAAGATTCGCGCGGGCCGCGCACCGGGCCCCGGCGCCGAAATATCCGGCAATGACGCGGGTTAAGCGAGTTTAATCCGCAGGGAGGACCGCTGCCCTCATCCTTCGCGGATCACCCACAGCTTGTGCATGCGTGCGCGCACCTCCCAGGTGCCGGTGAAGCCCGGCTCGATCACGAAGGAATCGCCGGGGCCAGCCTCGATCGTTGTCCCATCATCGCCAGTGACGACGCAGTGTCCTGCAAGCATGCGGACATACTCCCATTCTGTATAGGCGATGCGCCAGGTCCCAACGGTCGCTTCCCATTCCCCGGCATAGTGCTTCGCCGTCGCATCCTCGTAGAGCACGACCGTCCGTGTCTCGGGCATGCCGGCGATGATCTTATCCGGGGCGATCGGCTCCCAGGGCGCATCGGTGGTGGCGGCGAGCTTGGTGATCAAGGGCATCTTGGGTGGACCTGTCCTGGTTGAGGGCGCGGGCCTTGTGCGGGTTAGGCTCCGGGCTTGGCAAGGGTGCCCTTTACGCTAGCGGCACAAAGGTCTTGTCGGGGAAGGTCGCCTCCACCACCGCCAGGAAGGCGCGTACCTTCGCCCCCACCAGCCGGCGCGCGCTTTGCAGCGCCCAGATTTCGACCGGCGGCTCGGCCAGCGGTCCCCAGAAAGCGAGTCGGCCGGCGGCAATGTCATCCGCCACCAGCAGTTTGGGCAGCACCGCCGCGCCCGCCCCGGCCAGCACCGCCTCGCGCACCATGAGCAGGGAGGACAGCCGCAAGGCCGGGACCGGCTGCAACAGCCGCTCGGTCCCGTCCGCCTGCCGCAACCGCCATGGCGTGCCCACGGGGGCGTTGCTGAGCAGGACCGCCCGCACCGCGTCCGCCTCGGGAGTCGCCTGCCCGGCGGGTGCCACGACCAGACGCTCATCCCGCAAAAAGCGTCGGCCGACCAGGCGCTCGTCCGGCGCAGGGTCCACCCGGATCACCAGGTCATAGCCGTCGTCCACGGGATCGACCTTGCGGTCCTCCGCCACGATTTCGAGCTGCACCTCCGGATAGGCCTGGGCGAAACGCGCGCCGATCCCGCCGAACGCAACATGCGCCAGAACAATCGGAGCGCTAACCCGTAGCCGCCCGCGCGGCATCGTGGCGCCGAGCATCACGGCCTCTCCCGCCTCGGCGATCTCAGCGAGCGGCCCCCCGGTACGCTCATGCAGGCTTCGCCCCTCCTCGGTCAGGCGCAGGCCATGGGCTCCCCGCTCGATCAGGCGGATGCCCAGGCTCTGCTCCAGTTCCCCCACCCGGCGCGAAAGCGTCGCCTTCGAGCGGCCGGACAAGCGGCTCGCGCGGCCGAAACCGCCATGGGTCGCCACCAGATTGAAATCAGACAGCGCCTGCAGATCCATTGCCCATGTTCCGAATTTGAGACGACCTATCTTCCTTATGGCGACTACTAGCCAAAATCGAAACGCCTATCTTCCCCTCATGGCGGATGGAAAAGGCCGCCCCTCAGCAACAGGAGTTTCGTCATGAGCATTCTCGTTACCGGCAGCACCGGCACCATCGGCAGCCAGATCATCAATCAGCTTCAGGGCAAGGGCGTGGAGATCAAGGCTCTCACGCGTTCTCCCGCCAAAGCGCAGTTTCCCGCCGGTGTCACCGCCGTTCAGGGCGATCTCGCGGATGTCGATTCCCTGCGCGCGGCGATGGAGGGCGTCAGCACCCTCTTCCTGCTCGCCCCCAACGTGCCGGACGAATTGACCCAGGCGATGCTCGCAGTCTCCGTGGCCGCAGAGGCCGGGGTGCGCGGCATCGTCTATCTCTCAGTCTTCAAGGGCGAGGCCTATGCCGACGTGCCCCATTTCGCGGGCAAGCATACGGTAGAGCGGATGATCGCGGCGCTGGATCTGCCGGCGACGATCCTGCGCCCCGCCTATTTCATTCAGAACGACATCCGCATGAAGGACGCACTGCTCACGGCCGGAATCTACGGCATGCCGCTCGGCGCCCGGGGCGTCTCAATGGTCGATGTGCGGGACATCGCCGAAGCGGCGGCGAGCGAACTTCTACGCCGCGAACGCAACGCCACCCCCCTCCCGAACGAAACGTATATCCTCGCCGGGCCCGATGCCCTGACCGGCGCGGACCTGGCCGCGATCTGGAGCGAGGCGCTCGGCCGCAGCATCCGCTACGGCGGTGACGATCTGGCAGCCCTGGAACAACGACTGAAAGGAATGCTGCCGGCATGGCATGCGCTCGACCTGCGGCTGATGGTCGGGCGCTACCAGTCCGACGGCGCTGTGGCCAGCGCGGAGGACTTGTTGCGGCTGACCGCCCTTCTCGGCCACGCGCCGCGCAGCTACCGGGACTTTGCCCGCGATGCGGCCGCGCAGTGGAAGCAAGGCTGATCAGCCCCGCGGCGCGGCAAGCCCGGCGACGAAGATGGCAGTTGGCCCGCCCTGCCCGCCTGCCTATATTCTCTCCACGCAACATCGAGGCAGAGGATTTTGCCACATGGCGACGGGCTGGGCGCCGGACGGGGCGGTGCAGGACCAGATTGACGACACGATCACCGATGCGGTCGCTCGTGCGCGCGCCCGCATGCCGAAGGGCGAGAGCGAGCCCTTCTGCGTCGAATGCGGCGAAGACATTCCCGAGGCCCGCCGCCGCGCCCTTCCCGGCGTGCGCCTCTGCATCGAGTGCCAGTCGGCGCTGGACCGCAAGCCGGTGACCATCGGCTTCAACCGGCGCGGAAGCAAGGATAGTCAGCTGAAGTAGTCTTACGCAGTCCGAACGTTTCCTTACTTCTCGCTGAAATGCGCTTCTGAAGCTGCGCCCAACAAAGTTTCTGAGCTGCGTTATATTCAAGCTGGAAACTGTCGCTGGGTCGTTCGCGCAGGTTCACACCCGCTCCTGCCAGAGCGCGTGCCGAAGCCGCAAATCTTCACCAGCCAGCATGTGATATCCAAAATGCGGTCCGGCGCATCCAGGATCGCTGATTCTTCCAACATAACAAACATTTCCGGTACAACGCCTCCAATGTCACCCCGACTGATTGTTGAATTATCATCGACAAAACGCCAATCCATTGACAATTTATTAACTAGATGGTAGGTGGATTAGTATAGCCTCAGAATGAAACAAGGCCGTGTCTCACCGGTGGGGAGAACAAGCGATGCCAGAGGTCAATCCAGACAAACTGAATGCGCTGGTGGGTCGAATGGTTGGCGACCTGGGCGCGATTGGGACCGGCGCACTCGTTGTGCTGGGGGATCGGCTGGGTTTGTTCAAGGCGATGCGAGAGGCTGGCAGTTTGACCGCCGCTCAACTCGCGGCACGCACGGGTACCCACGAGCGCTATGTTCGTGAGTGGCTTTCCGCGCAGGCTGCTGCCGCTTACATCGAATACGACCCGGGCACCGATCGGTTTCACCTTACTCCTGAACAGGAGATGGTATTCGCGAACGAGGAAAGCCCGGCATTTATGGCCGGAGCGTTCGAGGTACTGGCCAGTCTCTGGATTGACGAACCGAAAGTGAGCGAGGCGTTTCGCACAGGCCGCGGCGTCGGCTGGCACGATCACAGCGCCTGTTTATTCCGCGGAACAGAACGTTTCTTCCGGCCCGGATATAACGCCAATCTCATCGGGTCCTGGCTCCCTGCATTGGATGGTGTCGTGGGGAAGCTTGAACGAGGCGCTCAGGTGGCTGACGTAGGGTGCGGACATGGCGCGTCTACCGTGCTCATGGCGCGCGCATATCCCCAATCCAGTTTCACTGGCTTCGACTATCACGCCCCGTCGATTGAGCGCGCTCGGAAATCAGCCGAAGAAGCCGGCGTCTCAGGAAATACCCGATTCGAGGTTTCGCCGGCCAAGAGTTTCCCAGGAACATATGATCTCGTCACCTTTTTTGACTGCCTTCACGATATGGGCGACCCCGTCGGTGCGTCGGCGCATGTTCGCCAATCGCTGAAATCCGATGGAACCTGGATGATCGTTGAGCCATTTGCCGATGACCATCTCTCGGGGAACCTCAACCCTGTCGGGCGGGTCTATTTCGCCGCTTCAACAATGATCTGCACACCGGCATCGCTCGATCAGGAAGTCGGATTGGGGCTTGGCGCACAGGCTGGTGAAGCAAAGTTGCGGCAAGTGGTGACGGCCGGCGGTTTCACCAAATTTCGCCGCGCCACGGAGACACCATTCAATATGGTTTTAGAGGCGCGGCCCTGACAATACGGGAAGGAGACCGACACGATGGAGGCCGTGAATCTGCAATCGCTCAGCAGAGCCATTGAGGCACGTGACAGCGCGGCCCTTGGAAGCTTCTATACGGACGATGCGGTTCTGCTGATTATTGATCATCTCAATCCGCCGCATCTGCCCCGAGAGATCAAGGGACATGATGGAGTCCGTCATTATTTCGATGACATCTGCGGACGGGCAATGACGCATGTTGTCGAAAACGGCATCCAGGATAGCGGCAGATTGGCATTCACGCAGACGTGCCAATATCCGGATGGCAAGAGCGTCTTCTGCTCAGCAACCGCTAGCCTTGTCGGCGGCAAGATCGCGCGGCAGGTCATGGTGCAAGCCTGGGATGAATGAGCCGGGCACGGGATGCGTTCTGACTCATAGGGGGCTTGCTCCATCGCACCCCGTCAGGCGAAGCCAAGATGCGACTTAAAAAGACGCGCTTCCGTCGTTCGAGGGAAGCGCGTCTCTGCAGCTGAAACGGTCGCCATAGTGACTTATGTGAGAATACCCGGCAGGTCGAGGCTCTTTTCCCTCGCGCAGTCAATCGCAATCTCATAGCCCGCGTCAGCGTGGCGCATCACGCCCGTCGCAGGATCATTCCAGAGCACCCGACCAAGGCGGCGCGCGGCATCTTCTGTGCCGTCCGCCACGATGACCATGCCGGAATGCTGCGAGAAGCCCATGCCGACGCCGCCACCATGGTGGAGCGACACCCAGGTCGCTCCGGACGCCGTGTTAAGCAGCGCGTTGAGCAGCGGCCAGTCGGACACGGCGTCCGAGCCGTCGCGCATGCTCTCCGTCTCGCGGTTCGGGCTCGCGACCGAACCGGAATCGAGATGGTCACGGCCGATGACAATCGGCGCCTTGAGTTCGCCCTTGGCCACCATGTCGTTGAAGGCGAGGCCCAGGCGGTGACGATCGCCGAGGCCCACCCAGCAAATGCGCGCCGGCAGGCCCTGAAAGGCAATCCGCTCGCGCGCCATGTCCAGCCAGTTGTGAAGATGCGCGTTGTCGGGCAGCAACTCCTTCACCCTCTGGTCGGTCTTGTAGATATCCTCGGGGTCGCCCGAGAGCGCGGCCCAGCGGAAGGGACCGATGCCACGGCAGAACAGCGGGCGGATGTAGGCCGGCACGAAGCCCGGAAAGTCGAAGGCATTGTCCACGCCTTCTTCCTTCGCGACTTGGCGGATGTTGTTGCCGTAGTCGAGCACGGGAATGCCCATCTTCCAGAAGTCGAGCATGGCGCGCACATGCACGGCCATGCTGGCGCGGGACGCCGCAATCACCGCCTGCGGATCGCGCTCGCGGCGGTCCTCCCACTCTGCAACGGTCCAGCCGATGGGCAGATAGCCGTTGAGCGGATCATGGGCGGAGGTCTGGTCCGTCACCGCGTCCGGCTTCACGCCTCGTTTGACGAGTTCCGCGAAAATTTCTGCCGCATTGCCGAGCAGCCCGACGGAGACCGGCTTGCCGTCAGTCTTTGCGCGATCAATGATCTCCAACGCCTCTTCCAGCGTGCGAGCCTGGCAATCGAGGTAGCGGGTGCGTAGCCGCATGTCGATGCGGCTCGCCTGGCATTCCACGGCAAGGCAGGAGAAGCCGGCCATCACGGCCGCCAGCGGCTGCGCGCCGCCCATGCCGCCCAAGCCCCCGGTCAGGATCCAACGACCGGACGCGTCACCCTTGTAATGCTGGCGTGCGACCTCCACGAAAGTCTCGTAGGTGCCCTGCACGATGCCCTGGGTGCCGATATAGATCCAGGATCCCGCCGTCATCTGGCCGTACATCATGAGCCCCTTGCGATCGAGCTCATGGAAATGCCGCCAGTTCGCCCAATGGGGCACGAGATTTGAGTTGGCAATCAGAACGCGCGGCGCGTCCTTATGCGTCTGGAAGACACCGACTGGCTTGCCCGATTGCACGAGCAGCGTCTGATCCTCTTCCAGCTTGCGCAAACTGGCCACGATCCGGTCGAAACTCTCCCAGTCGCGCGCCGCGCGGCCGATGCCGCCATAGACCACGAGTTCCTCAGGCCGTTCAGCGACGTCCGCGTCCAGATTGTTCATGAGCATGCGCAAGGGTGCTTCCGTCAGCCAGGATTTGGCGGAAAGCTCGGCCCCGTGCGGGGCAGAAATCCTGCGGCTGTTGTCGAGGCGGGTCATGCGGCGATCTCCAGCGAGGGAAGCGGGTATCCGGCGGCAGCGACGACGGCGCCCGAGCGGATCAGCGCGGTTGCCGCCTCCATGTCGGGCGAGAAGTGGCGGTCTTCGTCCAGCATCGGCACGCGCGCGCGCAGCAAGCGCCGCACGGCCTCCAACGACGCGCTGGAAGGCATGGGTGCGTGGAAGTCGCAGCCCTGGGCGGCGGCAAGCAGTTCGATGCCGAGGATATGGCCGAGATTGGCCACCATGCCCATCAGTCGGCGTGCACCGTGGGCCGCCATGGAGACATGATCTTCCTGGTTAGCCGAGGTTGGGATGCTGTCCACGCTTGCCGGATGGGCCATCTGCTTGTTTTCGGAGACCAGCGCCGCCGCCGTCACCTGCGGGATCATGAAACCGGAGTTGAGGCCCGGTCGCGGCGTCAGGAAGGCCGGCAGACCGGACAGCGCCGGGTCGATCAGCATGGCGAGCCGGCGTTCGGCGATGGAGCCAATTTCGCACAGCGTCATGGCGATCATATCGGCGGCGAAGGCCACGGGCTCAGCGTGGAAATTGCCACCCGACAGCACCTCCCCATGCTCGGCGAAGACGAGCGGATTATCGGAGACGCCATTGGCTTCGGTGCCCAGCGTCACCGCCGCCTGGCGCAGCACGTCCAGCACCGCCCCCATCACCTGGGGCTGGCAGCGCAGGCAGTAGGGGTCCTGCACGCGTTCATCTCCGGTCACGTGAGAGGCGCGGATCACGCTGCCCGCCATCAGGCCACGCAGCGCATCAGCCACGTCAATCTGGCCGCGATGGCGGCGCAGCGCATGGATGCGCGGGTCAAAGGGCGTGTCCGATCCGCGCGCGGCGTCTGTGGAAAGGGCGCCGGTAACAAGGGCCGATTGCATCAGGCGCTCGGCCTCGAACAGCCCGGCGAGCGCATAGGCCGTGGAGAACTGGGTGCCGTTGAGGAGTGCCAGCCCTTCCTTCGGCCCCAGCGTAATCGGCGCCAGCCCGGCTTTCGTCAAAGCCTCTTCAGCCGGCATCCGCTCGCCGCGATAGAGAATTTCGCCGACGCCGATCATCGTCGCCGTCATATGAGAGAGCGGTGCCAGGTCGCCGGAGGCGCCGACCGAGCCCTGGGCAGGCACCACGGGCACCAGATCCTGCGCCAGCATCGCTTCGAGCAGGGCGACAGTCGCCGGGCGGATGCCCGAGACCCCCTGCGCCAGGCTCGCGAGTTTCAGCGCCATCATCAGCCGTGCGATGGAGGAGGGCATCGGCTCACCCACGCCGGCGGCATGGGACAGCACGATGTTCCGCTGCAGCCTCTCAAGATCGGTGGTCTCGATGCGGATACTGGCAAGCCGGCCGAAGCCGGTATTGATGCCGTAGATCGGCTCGCCCTTTTCGAGAATCTTTTCGACGGCCGCGGCACTCGCGGCAATCGGGCCGGCGCTGCCGGGATCGAGAGCGAGGCCGGCCGTTCCTTCGAAATAGAGGCGCCGCCACTCCGAAAGCGGCACCGCGCCGGGCTTCAGAACCAGTGTCATACGCTGCCCTCGACCTGAATATGTATAGACATATAAGATCCCAACCCCGCGCCTGTCGAGGCCTTTCACCGCTCCCCGGGCAGTGTCTCCCGTGTCTGGGCAAAGCGACTCGTAAAATGATGACGATCGGCTGGATAGGTCAGCCGGACCTCGGTAATCGGCTCGCCCGCCTGCCAGGTGCGCCGGTCGAGCGTGAGGCATGGCGCGCCGCGCGGAATGCCGAGATGGCGGGCGAGCGTCGTGTCCGCGGCCCGGGCACCGATCACATGCTCGGCCTCGCTCCAGGCGACGTGCTGCAAGAGCCAGGTGCCTGGGGGCACTTCCGCGAAACTTTCGTCCGCCGCCTCCGGCACGGCGCTGAGCGAAATGCGCCGCTCCTCCAACGCCAGCGGCTCCCCGCCCCGTTCATGCAGGGTGGTGATGGAGAGCACAGGTCCGGCGGCTGAGGGCTCCACCGCACGCGCCAGAATCGTGTGGCGGTAGGCGAGGCCGAGACGGGCGGATTCTTCGGCCAGATCGGCGATCTCCATCACCGCGCGCTCCGTCGCCGGCGCCGCGACCACGGTGCCCGCGCGCCTGCGGCGGGTGACGAGCCCCTCCGCCGCCATGGCGGCAATCGCCTTGTTCACCGTCATGCGCGCGCAGCCATATTCGGCCATCAGCGCGTGTTCGGCGGGAATGGGATGCCCGGGCTTCCATTCCCCCGACAGGATGCGCGTTTCGAGATCGGCGCGAATGCGGTCCGAGAGGTTCACTCGAGTGCGGCCGGGCTCTCCGGCAGCACCTGGCCGCCGTCGATCACCAGGGTCTGGCCGGTGATGTAGCCGGCCTCCTCAGTCGCGAAGAAAAGCGCGGCATTCGCGATATCCTCAACCGAGCCGAGCCGCTTGAGCGGGATGGAGGAGGTCATCGAGGCCATGTAATCCTCGCCCATGGCGACCAGCCCCTCGGTCGCGATATTGCCCGGCAGCACGGCGTTGATGGTGATGCCCTTCGCCGCGAGTTCGATGGCGGCGGTGCGGATGAAACCGAGCTGCCCCGCCTTGCTTGCCCCGTAATGGGACCAGCCGGGAAAACCAGTGATCGGGCCGGTGATAGAAGACGTCACCACGATCCGGCCACGCCCAGTTCTGGCCAGCGCCGGCAGGCAGGCCTTCACGGAGAGGAAGGTGCCGCGCAGGTTGATGCCCATCACCTCGTCGAAATCGGCTGCGGTCATGTCCTCGATTTTCGCCGAGGGGAAAACGCCGGCATTGGCACAGAGGATGTCGATGCCGCCGAAATGGTCCTCGGCTGCCGCGGCAATCGCATGGGCGCCGGCCTCGGTCGCGATATCGGCCGAAATGGCGATGGCACGGCCGCCCAACACGTCGACATCTTCCGCCACCAGCTTCGCCGCATGGAGATCGCGCGCCACCACAACGACGCGACAGCCGACCGCGCCGAAGCGCTTGGCAATGCCGCGCCCGATGCCCTTGCTGGCCCCCGTCACCACCACCACCCGGCCGGCAAGTGAAGCAAACATGTCTTTTTCCCTCATTCCGCTGACAGAAAACCTGCGCCCCGCATCATCCCGACTGCGGGCGGGTCCCGTCAATGCGGGAGGCTTCCCGCTGTCCGGCTTACCGCCCGTCCCGGGTCGCAAAGCGCTGGCGCCAATGCTTGGCCCCTGCTCCCTGCTCGTCTGGCCTGCTAACCTCGCTCCATCGTCGCACAGGGAGTGAGCCGCCATGAGAAGCCCCGCCATCCGCGCCGCCGACGCCGCGCCGCGCACGAAGCCCAGCAATTATCCGGAACCCTTCGCCGCGATGGTCGCCGGGCGCATCAAGCGCCCCTTGGGCGATCTCTTCGGCCTGAAGAATTTCGGGGTGAACCTCACCCGCCTCACTCCGGGCAGCCTCTCCGCCCTGCATCACAGCCACTCGCATCAGGATGAGTTCATCTATGTATTGGAGGGCGCGCCCACGCTGATCACGGAGGCGGGTGAAACCCCGCTCTCGCCCGGCATGGTGGCGGGCTTCCCGGCCCGCGGCACGCCGCACCACCTGGAGAATCGCACAGCCGAGGATTGCCTCATCCTTGAGATCGGGGACCGCAGCGCGGGGGACGAGGTTTCCTACCCCGAGGATGACTTGGCGACCCTCGCTGACTTGGAAGGAAAAAGGGTTTTCGTTCACAAGAACGGCACGCCCTACTGACGCGCGAAACACTACCTATCTCCATGCCTCAGACGCGTGAGGGATGAGCCCATGGCCAAGATCGCACCCCGCCGCCGCAAGACCGAGCGGAAGGAGACCCCGGCCGGCGCCGGCCGTCCGGTCTGGTCCGGTTCGCTGCGGCTCGCCCTGGTCACCGTGCAGGTGCAGCTCTATTCCGCCATCAAAACCGGCGCCCGTCTCTCCTTCCATCAGATCGACGAAACCTCCGGCAAGCGCATCCGCTACGAGAAGGTCGCGCCCGGCATCGGCGCGGTGGACAGCAGCCACATCATGAAGGGCTATGAAGTCTCGAAGGGGAACTACGTCCTGCTGACGGACGAGGAACTCGATTCCGTGAAGATCGAGGCCCGCCGCACGATCGACCTCGTGCAGTTCGTTGACCATTGCGAGATCGATCCCATCTTTTTCGACCGGCCCTATTACGTGCTGCCCGACGGCGAGTTGGCCGAGGAAGGCTACACCATCCTGCGCGAGGCGCTGCGCCGCACCGGCAAGATGGGGCTCGGCCAGTTCGTCATGCGCGGACGGGAATATATCGGCGCGCTGAAGCCTTGCGGTGAAGGGCTGATGCTGGAGACGCTGCGTTTCTCGGACGAGGTCCGCGCCGCCGCCCCCCTCTTCGCCGATATCGGGGACGACCGCGCTGATCCCGAGCTGCTCGATCTCGCGGAGGAGCTGATCGCCCGCAAGACGGCCAAGTTCAGGATCGAGACCTTCCACGACCGCTACACCGAATCCCTGCGCGATCTCATTGAGACCAAGGCGAAAACCGGGAAGCCGATATCGGTGGACGAGAGCGAGCCCGATCAGAGCGGCGGCAAGGTCATCGACCTCGTCGCCGCGCTGAAGCGCAGCCTCGCCGCCCAGGAAGGCAAAACGGCCGCCAATGATCCTGCACCGCGCCCGGCCAAGCCCGGCACGAAGCCAAGCCGGGCCCGGCCAAGCGCGGCCCGACCGAAGCGCAAGGCCGGCTGAACGGCCGCCTCAGCTGAAGATTTTGTGGTCCACGTTCTGGATCAGAATCTTCGTATTGTCCGTCAGCACGATGAGATC
>NZ_DATJJK010000098.1:0-8012 GCF_035492295.1 Acidisoma sp.
AGCCTTCACCGATGCGCGCTACGGCTACGATGTGCAGGCCGAACTGGTGGGCGAGGACGGCACGGTCGCGCTGCGCCCAGGGCCGCCGACCTCTATCCGGATCCAGGCCCAGGACGGCACCATCGTGCCGCAGGATTGGCGCGCGCGTTTCGCGGATGCCTATCGCATTCAGTTCGAGCGCTGGGTCTCCTCCATCCTTACCGGCGCGCCGAACGAGGGTGCGACGGCCTGGGACGGCTATCGGGCGATGCTGGTGATCGACGCGGCGCTGGCCGCCTGGCGCGCCGGCGCCCGCGTGGCCGTGGAGCAGCCGGAGTGGCCAGATTTCTATCGCTGAACGGAACGATGCTTCAGCGATTGAGCCGGCACATTCCCGCGCCTGTAGAGCGGTTGCCGAGGTCTCCTCGTTGTGGAATCGTTGCGGGACAGGCAAGGGATCGTTTCGGTGACTTCCAAGCGGATCGCAGCTCCAGACCGGAAGGCGGCCGAGGATCTCTCTGCGTCTGGCCTGATCGACGCAAAAATCGCATCGCTTGCCGATTGGCGAGGCGAGATCTTGGCTTCGATCCGCACACTCATCCGGGACGCTGACCCCGCGGTCAGCGAGGAGGTGAAATGGCGAAAGCCATCGAACCCTTCCGGTGTTCCGGTCTGGTCCAATGGCGGGATTCTTTGCACCGGCGAGATCTATCGCGACAAGGTCAAGCTCACTTTTGCGCGGGGCGCATCGCTTCCTGACCCGTCCCACCTCTTCAACGCCAGCCTAGACGGAAACACCCGCCGCGCGATTGATCTTCATAACGGCGACGAAATTGATGAACCGGCCTTCAAGGCCCTCATTCGCGCGGCGGTCGCGTTGAATAGGGCTGGTCGTTGAAAACGGCTTTCCACTCTCGCCCGCCACGCCGCTCTCCGAGCGACCCTCCCTGATCGGGTACCGCTCTAGTTACCCGGCGCCGAAGTGGCTTTCGCCTTTGGCTGAGCCATCGGATACTCCGCCATCAGTGCGGCCTGCACGCCATTGGTCCAGCCGAAGCCCACTTGCAGCGCGTATTCGCCGCCATGGCCACCCGCGCCGCTGCCCGGGGCCGCGGCGACATTGTATTTCTCGACCAGCACGCCGTCGCGCGCAAAGCCTTCGTTCACGCGGGCTTCCCAGCGCGTGGCGATTGTCTTGGCAAGTCCGACCTCGCCGTAGTTGCGGAAACCTTGCACGGCCATCCATTGCAGGGGCGCCCAGCCGTTCGGCGCATCCCATTGCTGGCCGGTCTGGCTGGTGGTGGTGAGAATACCGCCCGGCGCCAGCAGCTTCGCCTCAACCACCTTGGCGACGGATTTTCCTTCCGCATCGGTCGCGACGTGGAAAAACAGCGGCACCACGGTCGCGGCCGAGAGCACGTGCGTGAGCTGTCGCCTCCGCCAATTGTAATCGGAAAAATCGCCCGCCTTGGCATCCCACATCACGCGGCGGATCGCCGCCGCCCGCTGGGCCGCGCGTACCGCGAAATGGGTTGAGAGCTTGGTATTGCCCGCCAGCTGATAGGCATGGGCAAGATCGCTTTCGAGATGGAACAGCTCGGCATTGAGATCAACCGGCAAAATGTCGGTCGTGTCGATTGTCGCCAGCGTGCGGCCATCCGCCAGCCAGCGGGAACTGTAGTCCCAGCCCGATTCCGCGCCGGCTCGGAGATTGCGATACAGGATCGCCGGTTTCTCCTTCGAAAGCTTTGCGGTCTCGACATCCTCGCGAAAACTCTCGTCTCGCGGCGTGTCGTCAGCGCTCCAGAAGCGGTTGAGCACCGTGCCGTCTGCAAGCATTACGACATTGCCGTGCGCCTTGCCGGGCTTCAGCCCAGCCTCGCCCTTCATCCAATAATCATACTCCGCGCGCATGGCAGGGAGATAGGTCCGATAGATCCCAGGCCCGTCTTTCTCCGCCAGAAGATCGACCATGCAGGAGAAGAAGGGCGGCTGGGAGCGGCCGAGATAGTAGCTGCGGTTGCCGTTCGGCATATGCCCGTAGCGGGTGATGAGGGAGGCGATGTTGCGCACCATGTCCTGCGCGATCACGTCCTGCCCGCCCTGCTCCAGACCGAGCATGGTGAAGTAGGTGTCCCAATAATAGATTTCGCTGAAGCGCCCACCCGGAACGATATAGGGGGCGGGTAGCGGCAGCAGGGAGGAGTATTTCTCCGCCGCGTCCGGCTGGCGCAGCAGCACCGTCCAGAGATCGGCGATGTATTGGGAAACCGTCTCCCCGGGCTTGCGCTGGTAGGAGACGGTTTTCAGCACCGGCTCCTTGAAATGCGCCATGACGAAGGCTTTGAGATCGAAGCCCGGCTTGTCTTTTGCGGCCTCATAGGCCTTGAGGATGTCGGCGGGCGCCTCGGTCGGAATGGCGTCGGCGAAGGTCTTCTGGTCCGGAAAGATCTGCGCCATTTCCACGGCGCGGTAGAGATCCCCGAAAACCACGGAAGGTGGTTTCGGATAGGGCTGGGCCGCTTCCGGCTCCCTGGCGAAGGCCTGCGGGGCGAGCCCCGCCACAAAAACCGTGAGGAGGAGGGTTTTTCGCATCACCACCGGAAGCTGGGGAGGGTCGCGACCGGTGCAAGACCCGCCGCCGCCGCTTCTTGTTCCGCATCTGGGTGCTTGCCCGCAAGGTCGTGGATGCCGTCCAGCACCCACGCGGACTCGATCCCGACGGAACTGGCGCCCGCGATATCGGTGCGCAGCGCATCGCCCACCGCCAGCACGCGATCCTTCGCGCAATCCAGCATGGCGAGGGTCGGGCCATAGACCTGGGCATCCGGCTTGCCGCGCCAGCGGAAGTCGCCTCCCATCTTGCCGTAGGCTTCGGCAAGAATGCCGGCGCAGAGGATCTGCTTTCCGTCGCGCACGATGATGAGATCAGGATTGGCGCAGACCATCGGCAGCCCCGCGCGCAGGCAGTCTTCCAGTGCCGGTAGATGGGGCGCGAGATCACTTTCGCTCACCGCCTCGTCCGCCCCGATATTGAGTACGAAATCGGCGTCGCCCGGACTGAGCGCCAACTCGATATCGAGCCCTTCCAGCAGCGGCAGATCACGCGGTGGGCCGAGCCAGAAGGCGCGGCGGCCGAGGCCCGCGAACCACGGGTCATCCCGGTCGCGCAGCGCCTGCCAGACGCTCTCGCCGCTCGTCATCACGCCGTCATAGAGGTCGCGCGGAATGCCGAGCGCGGTCAGCGCCTTTTCCACCATCGCTGCCCGGCGCGGGGCGTTGGAGAGCATGACGATGCGCTTGCCCCGCTCCCGAAGGGCCTGAAGGGTCGCCTTCGAATGCGGATAGAGCTTCACCCCATCATGGATGACGCCCCAGAGATCGAGGATGAAACCGTCATAGCGGTCGGCGATCGGCGCCAGGCCCTCGAGATGCTGCATGGTCAGACCCCTTTCGCCCAGCGTTCGGCGGCAGCGCCGGTCAGGTCCGAGACATGAGCAATGTCGGCGCGGCGCAGCCCCGAGGCGAGTTCCGTCTTGATCCGCGTGATCACCGCGGGGCCGCCATAGATGAACGCCGTATAGATCTGCACGAGATCGGCCCCGGCCTCGATCTTGGCCAGCGCTTGCGCGCCGGACCCCACGCCGCCAACGCCGATCAACGCGAGGCGCCCGGCGGCCGCCAAGCGGGCACGCGCCAGCATGGCGGTGGAGCGTTCGAACAGCGGCTGCCCGGAAAGGCCGCCCGTCTCCTGCGCCTGCGGGCTGCGCAGGCGCTCGGGCCGCGCGATGGTCGTGTTGGTGAGGATGAGACCCGCAATGCCGGCGTTGATGGCGGTTTCCACCACCGCCTCCAGCCCCTCGACCGAGAGATCCGGCGCCACCTTCACGAAGATGGGCGGCGCATCGGGCACCGTCTGTCGCATGGCGGCGAGGATGGCGGTCAGCCGCGCTTCGCTCTGCAGGTCGCGCAAACCAGGCGTATTGGGGGAGGAGACATTGACCGTTACGTAATCGCACACGGGCGCGACCTGGCGCAGCAGCTCGGGATAGTCCCGCTCCGGATCGGCACCCTCCTTGTTGACGCCAATATTGGCGCCGACCGGGACGATGCGGCGATGACGGGCCAACTGCTTCTCGAACGGCACGATACCGTGATTGTTGAACCCCATGCGGTTGATGATCGCGGCGTCTTCCGTCAGGCGGAACAGGCGCGGCTGCGGGTTTCCGCTTTGAGGCCGCGGCGTCACCGTGCCCGCCTCGACGAAGCCGAAGCCCATGCGCATCAAGGAGCGCAACGCCACTGCATCCTTGTCGAAGCCGGCGGCGAGGCCGACGGGATTGCTGAATCTCATCCCTGCAACGGTCGTGGCGAGCGACGGCGGATCGGCCTTGGCGTGTTCAGCGGCGAGGCCAAGGCGCATGCCGAGGATGGCCAGCCTATGGGCGCGCTCGGCCTCCATACGGCGGAGGAGCGGCAAGGCCAGCGCGGTCAGGGGAGCCATGGGCAACCATTCATAAAGATATGTCTATGTCTCAGCGCCCGAGAGCGGCCGCGATGGCCATGTTCATGGCGCGCACCCCGCCTGCCGGACCCTCGGGATGGTCCCAGACGGCGCTGACGACGGCGAGGAAATCCGCCCCGGCCAGCACCAGCGGCGCGCAGTTCATGGGCGTGATTCCGCCGATCGCGACCGCAGGCAGTTCCATCATCTCGGACCACCAGGCGAGAATTTCGGCTTCGGCCTCGACCGGCGCATCGGTCTTGGTGCCGGAGGGGAAGAAAGCGCCGAAGGCAACATAGTCGGCGCCGTCCTCGCCTCCGGTCATCGCCAGTTCGCGGCTGCCGTGGCAGGAGACGCCAAGGGTCAAATCCGGTCCGAGGATGCGCCGAGCCTCGCGCACGCTCGTATCCTCCTGCCCGACATGGGCGCCGTCGCATCCTGTCGCGGCGGCGAGATCGGGCCGATCGTTGAGCAGGAAGGCAACACCCCGGTCTTGCGCCGCGGGGCGCAAAACGTCGATCGCGCGGCGGATCGCGTCATCCTCGGCCTGTTTCAGGCGAAGTTGCACAGCGCCGACATCACCGGCATCGAGCGCCGCCGCGAGCCAGTCCCGGAAGGCGAGGGGGTCGAGCACGGGCGGTGTCACGAGGTAGAGCCGGCAGGCGGAGTCCTCGGCCATGATCAGCGAGCCCCGCCGAAGGCGCGCCTGGGCCCGGTCGTCGCGGATGAAAACATCGTGAGGCCTGTCCCGAAAAGCCGCCGGAATGCGGCGTGCATATCGGGTGAGGACTAGCGAAAACCACCCCCCTTGTCACCCCGCGGGCGGCGCCCCGAGCCAGGCGGCGAGGCGACGGCGGGCGCCACGCTGGGCAAGATCGAGGGCGGGCGGCAGCGCGGGCAGCACCTCGGCTCCGCATTCCGCCCCCAGCGCCGCGATCCGCGCCACAAGCCCCGGGACCGGAGACGAAAAGGCGATACGCCGCTGGCCGAGGCGCAGCGCCTGGGCGGCAAAACCCGGCGCATCGGCACAGTCCAGCACATCGCAAAAGCCAAAAGCAGGGTGCGCGTCCCGCAACGCGGCGATGAGCGCAAGCCACCAGGCGGCGCCTGCAAAGGCGGCCGCCCCCGGCGCGGACACGAGGGTCACCGGCAGGGCTGGCTCCAGCGCCGAGCGACCATCGGCCAAGCTGTGAATCATGACCGCCGGAGGCAGGCCCGCCATTACGCGAAATCCTTGACGTTGCTCGCCCGACCTGTGCTGATGCGGCGAGGTGAATCCCCCAAGGACGGTAGACTAGAAGCCCATGGCAGAATACGAGGACACCAGCGCGGCCTTGCGCCGGGTGGAAGCAGCACTCAATAGAATTGCTGCGCAGGTCGCGAAACCTCGTCCCGCTTCTGCTGATGAGACTGTGTCGTTCGAAGGTCCGGCGAAGGAGACCGCCGCCGAACCCGCCGGTGTCGCGACAGCGGCTCCCGTCGACGACCAGACTCGTCACGAAATCGTGACGAAACTCGACGACCTCATCGGCGGCCTGCGCAACGCCCTCGGCCTCGAACGTCAGCCCTGACGGCCGGGGCCAGGAGGAACCGATTGGCAGGAAGGAGGCCGCGATGGCTCAGGTGAATGTGTGGATCAACGGCTATTCCTATCTGGTGGGCTGCGAGGACGGGCAGGAAAGCCATCTCGAAGCGATGGCCGCGGTGCTGCAGAAGCGGGTGAACGACGTAAAGTCCCTCGGCCAGCAGGGGGAAGCGCGGGTTCTGCTGCTGGCAGCTCTCCTGCTGGCCGATGACCTGCACGACAAAGAGGTGGCCCTGGCCTCTGCCCTGGCCGGTCGCGCCCCGGTCGCGACTGCCGAACCCGTGACAGTGATCGACCCTGAATTCGACGCAACGGTGCATCGCCTCGCCGCAAAGGCGGAAGAGATTGCGGATGCGCTCGAACGCTCCTAAGTATCGTGGGCGGGGCTGCCCGGTTCGATAGGTAAATCATCCCTGGGGCCGATAAGCATTCTCCTTGGGAACTGGCGCTGTCATGATCTTGGTCATGGTACCTGGTGCCCACCTGCACAAGCAGGCTCTAGGAGGATGAAAACGCCAACGGCCATGGCGGCTCCGCACACACCTCCTTTCCCGACCGAGGATCCGGCCCTGATCGCTGCGAAAGCTGCAGCGCGCAGAGAGGCGTCCGCAGCCCGCGCTGGGCGCGAGCCCGCGCTCGGCCAGGAACTCGCCCGGCATTTCCTGGCCGGCTTCCAACTGGACCCCGGCCTGCCGGTTTCCGGCTTCTGGCCGATGGGCGACGAGATCGACATCCGCCCCCTGCTCCATGCCTTGCACGCGCGCGGCCATCCGATCGGCCTGCCGGTGACCGGCCGGCGCGGCGCGCCGCTGGTTTTCCGCACATGGACGCCCGGCGCCCCGATGACCCCGGGCCGCTTCGGCACCAGCCATCCCGAAGGGCCGGAGCTGACGCCGGCCGCCCTGCTGATCCCGCTCCTCGCTTTCGACGCCGGAGGCCGGCGTCTCGGCTATGGCGGCGGCTTCTACGATCGCACCCTCGCCCTCCTGCCCGAGGCGCTGCGCATCGGCTGCGCCTACGAAGCGCAGGAGGTATCGCTTGTGCCGACCGGCCCCTTCGACCAGAAGCTGCATGCCATCGCGACCGAAGCCGGGGTACGGCGCTTCGCACCCTCGGACCAGTGACAGGATCTGCATGCGAATTCTTTTTCTCGGCGACGTCGTCGGCCGTGGCGGGCGCGACGCCGTCATCGCAGCCCTCCCCGACTTCCGCGCGCGGCTAAAGCTCGACCTCGTCATCGTTAATGGCGAAAACGCCAGCCACGGCTTCGGCCTTGCGCCCGACATGGCGCAGGCGCTGTTTGCCGCCGGGGCGGATGTCGTGACGCTGGGCAACCACGCTTGGGACCGGCGGGAGATCATTCCCTTCATGGCGTCCGAAAAGCGTGTCCTCCGGCCGCTTAACTTCCCGGCCGGCACACCCGGGGCGGGCAGCGCGATCCTGACGCTCGCCGACGGCCGGCGCGCCCTCGTGGTCAATGCCATGGGGCGGCTCTTCATGGAGGCGCTCGACTGCCCCTTCCGCGCGACGGAGGAACTGCTCAGCCGCCACAAGCTTGGCGCCACGCTGCAGGCGGCGGTGGTGGATTTCCACGGCGAGGCAACCAGCGAGAAGGAGGCCTTCGCCCATAGTTTTGACGGCCGCCTGTCGCTCGTGGTCGGCACCCATACCCATGTGCCGACGGCCGATCACCAGATCCTGGAAAAGGGCACCGGCTATATGACCGATGCCGGGATGTGCGGCTCCTATGACAGCGTCATCGGCATGGCCAAGGCCGGGGCCTCCGAGCGCTTCTGGCGCAAAATGCCGGGCGAGCGGCTGCAGCCCGCCGAGGGGCCCGTCACCCTCTGCGGGGTTTTCCTCGAGACCGATGACGCAACCGGCCTCGCTCGCAGGATCGAACCGCTCCGGCAAGGCGGCCGCCTGTCCCAGACCTTCCCCGAG
>NZ_DATJJK010000099.1:0-88574 GCF_035492295.1 Acidisoma sp.
GCGTCTGTCATCGCTGATGTCTCCGGGCGGGCGGCATAATCGCCGCCCAGCTGCCGTGGGCGATCTTGGAAGGAGCGCCCGCCCGCATCAAGCCATCCTCTCAGGGCTCGGAGAGCTGCAGCCGCGCAAGATCGGTGAGCAGATCCGGGCCCGTCGGCGCCCACCCGAGCACGGCGCGCGTGATCGCACTCGATGCCGGCATGTCGTGGGAGACGAACATGGCAAGCCAGCCGAAATGGCCGGGCGCTTCCTCCGCGGTGATGGAGCGGACGGGAAGGTTGAGGCGCTTGCCGAGCGTCTCGCAGATGTCCCGCGCCGAGACCCCTTCCTCGGCGACGGCGTGGTAGATCGCACCCGGCGCCGCCCGCTCGATCGCGAGCCGGTAGAGGCGTGCGACGTCCGAAATATGCGCGGCAGGCCAGCGGGTTGTGCCGCTGCCGACATAGGCGAAGACGCCCTTCTCACGTGCCACCGGGATCACATAGGAAACCAGGCCCTGCCTGACCGGGTCATGCACCTGCGGCAGGCGCATGATGGAGACATTGCCGCCCGTTTCAGCCACGGCGTTTGCCGCCTCTTCGGACGCCGCACGGGGGATCACCTCGGCGCTGATCGCCCCCTGCTCCTCCGTCGCCGGCTGGCCGGGCAGGGTCTTCGCCATGCCGGTGCCCGACGTCACGATGAGGGGTTTACCGGTGCCAGCAAGGGCCGCGCCAAGTGCGGCGATGACCCGGCGGTCATCCTCACAATTCGCGGCGAAAGTCGAAAAATCGTGGTTGAAGGCAAGATGGATGACGCCGTCCGCCTGCGCCGCGCCTTGGCCGATGCGGTCGAGGTCATCGACAGAGCCGGAAAATACCTCAGCCCCGGCGGCGGCCAAGGCTGCGGCCTTGGCGTCGGAACGGCAAAGACCAAGCACCTGGTGGCCCGCGCCGATCAACTCGGCCACAACGGCAGAGCCGATGAACCCGGTCGCGCCTGTTACAAAAACACGCATGAGAACTGTCTCCGATTTGGATGAAGCAATCTTCTGCCGGAGATCTATTCGGGTAAATCAGTGACATTATACCGGTATGGAGACTACCCGGCTGGCTACTTGGCTTAGCCCCCGGATCACCCTAACCTCCGAGGACAGGCAAGCGGCTCGGGCGATCCGAAGAAGAACAAAAGCCGGGCCGGGAGGACTTCGTAGCGCTCATCGTCCTGCGCTACCGCGCCACCATCGAGGGAACGGACACACCATGCGCAGCTTCTATAACGAACGGGAAGACATGGTCTCGGAGGCGATCGACGGCCTCATTGCCGCAAGTGGCGGCCGCCTTCTGCGCTTCGATCCCGCCTCCCGCGCGCGCGTGGTCCTCCGACGAGACTGGGACAAGTCCAAAGTCGCCGTCGTCTCAGGCGGCGGGTCGGGGCATGAACCCGCCCATGCCGGGCTCGTGGGCCGGGCGCTGCTGACGGCCGCGGTCTGCGGCGACGTCTTCGCCTCACCAAGCGTCGACGCCGTGCTCGCGGCCATCATCGCCGTCACCGGCCCAGCGGGATGTCTGCTCATCGTCAAGAACTATACCGGGGACCGGCTCAATTTCGGCCTCGCCGCGGAGAAAGCCAAAGGGCTCGGCCTGCAGGTCGAGATGGTCATCGTCGCAGACGATATCGCCATCCCGGACGCAGCTCAGCCGAGGGGCGTTGCCGGCACCGTCTTCGTTCACAAACTCGCAGGCCATCTGTCGGAACAGGGCGGCGGGCTTGAGGAGATCGCGGCCACCGTCCGTCAGGCGCTGCCCGGAATCGTCACGATCGGCGCGGCGCGGGACAGTTGCACTGTGCCGGGCGTGCCGAAGGCGGAGCGCATCGCGCCGGAGGAGGTGGAGATCGGCCTCGGCATTCATGGCGAACCGGGGATCGAGGTCGCGCGCTTCGCGACCTCTGCAGCGCTGGTCCAAAGTCTCGTGGCCAAGCTCGCGCGCAGGCTGAAGCCGCAGGCCCGCTACGCTTTACTCTTCAACAATCTCGGCGGCTTGCCCGGGATCGAATGCGGCGTGCTGCTGCACGATGTCATGCGCTCGAGCCTCGGCCCGCGCATCGCCTATGTCGCGGGGCCTGCGAACGTGATGACGGCACTCGACATGCCGGGCTTCTCCCTCTCCCTGGCCGAGCTCTCGCCGGTACTGGAGATGGCGCTGCTGGCAGAAACCGGCTGTCCTGCTTTGCCGCCCTTCCTTCCCATCGAAATCTCCGCCCCCGTGGCGGCACCGGCGATCGCACGCGCTCAGGCGCATACGCCATCCTCGAACCCAGCTGTGCGCCTCATCGTGGAAACGCTCGTCGAAAGCGCGATCGGGGCTGAGGCGGATATCAACGCGCTGGACGCACAGGTCGGCGACGGTGATACCGGCACGACCTTCGCGGCGGCCGCCCGTGCGGTGCGCCAGTCGATCGACCGCCTGCCCTTCGCCAATGGCGCATCCCTGCTCGCTGCGTTGGGGGACATCAAGCGCGATGCCATGGGTGGATCAAGCGGCGTGCTCTTTGCGATTTTCCTGGCGCGTGCCGCCGAGGCCTATCGCGATGCACCGGATTGGAGTGCGGCACTCGGCGCCGGCCTCGCGGCGGTGCAGACCTATGGTGGCGCGGAGCCCGGCGACCGCACTCTCGTGGACGCGCTGAAGCCTGCGCTCGATGCCCTTCAGGCCGGTGAAGGTCTCGCCACCGCAGCGGCCCGTGCGCGGGCTGGCGCAGATGCCACCGCGACGATGCTGCGCGCCAAGGCGGGGCGCTCGGCCTATCTCGATGCGCGCTCGCTCGATGGCGTCAAGGACCCTGGGGCAGAACTGGTCGCGCGCATGTTCGCGGCCCTGGCGCAGCATGTTCCGGACAAGGGCGCGAGGTCGTCCTAAGGCGGCGCTCTTTATTTCTCCGGGAACAGCCCACGACGAGCGCAGGGGCCAAGCCTCGCTCCGCCGCCGGGGGCTGCCTCAGAGCCGGGCGCCGCGCGGCTCAGCGTTGTCGAGGTAATAAGCCTTCTTCGCCTCGTACATCGCCCGGTCCGCGTGGCGGATGGCGAGTTCAAGCCGCATGCCGTCCCGCGCCGTGGCGTGGCCCATCGCCGCGGTCAGCGGCGTACCATAGAACTGATTGTTGATTGCAAGCAGTTCCTCAAGTTGCACGATCATCATTTCGGCGCCGCGCTCGTCCGTGTCGGGCAACAGGATCGCGAATTCATCGCCGCCGATGCGGCAGGCGAACTGCCCGCCAGAGGCGGCCTTGCCGAGTACTTCGCCCATGCGGCGGAGCAACGCGTCCCCTGCCTGGTGGCCGAGCGCGTCGTTGATCTCCTTCAGGCCGTTGAGGTCGATGATGACGACAGAAACCGGGTGGCGGCCGCGCCGGTCCAGCCGGTTGATCTCGTCGGCATAGAAGGAGCGGTTATAGAGCTTCGTCAGCTCGTCATGCTTGCCGAGGAATTCTAGATAGGCCTCGGCCTTTTTGCGGGCCGTGATGTCGGTCAGCGCCACCAAAACCCGCGTCCAGTCCTCCTCATGTCCCGGCATGGTCGAGAACTGGAGGTGCAGATACAGCTCTTCGCCGGTCAGCGTGTAGTTCACCACTTCCCGCTGCTGGTGCAGCTTGCCATCCCACAGCTCGACAAGCTGCTCTTTGAAATGATGGCGCATCCGGTCACGAAAAATCTCCCCCGTGCCTGCAAGCAGCGCCTCGCGGTCCCGCGCCCGGAAGAGCTTCAGCGTATAGTCGTTCACGTCCAGCACGCGAATCTCGTGCATGCAGCGGAGGATGAATTCCTCATGCACATCGAGGAAGGTGCGGAAATCGGTGATGCCGCGATCCCGCAATTCCTGCAGCAACCGGCGGATGGTGCTGAAATCCTCAACCCAGAGCGAGACCGGCGAGAACTCGAAGAGGCCGCGCGCATTGCGCTCGCTCTCCATCAGCCGGCGGCGGGCGGCCTCGCGCTCCGTCACATCCTGCACGACCACGAGCACGCGGCTCATATCGGCCTCATGCCCAGGCAAAACATTGCCCGTCACCTCGACATCGAGCCGCTTGCCCGACAGCGTATAGTTCACCGTCTGGCTGAAGAAGCGAGTTTTCCCTTCCCAAAGCTGGACCAGTTCCCGGGCGTGGGTCGCAAGCGATTCGGCGCGGAAGACGCGATCGAGATTGCCGGTGAGATCGTCGAGACCTTTGGCCTCGAAAAGCTCGAGGGTGCGCGGATTGACACGGAGAACGCGCAGGCTCGCGGCACAGGCGCGCACCCGCTCGGGGTCCTCCTCCAGATAGTCGGCGAGCGAGGACACGCCCGCGGCCCGGAGGTCGCGGAAAATGCGGTCGAGACCCGTATAGTCCTCGAGCCAGAGGGAGACCGGTGCGAGGTCGAACATTCCGGCAGCCAGCGCGGCCTCCCCGTCCGCTGCCTTCGTCTCATCGCGGTCCATCACGAAATCGCCCCGAGACAGGCGGAGGGCGCGGAGTCCAGTGAACCCGGCTTGGCCGGCAGCAGCGCGAAGTTCACGCAGCCGGGTCCCTGGACCTCGCCCACCAGCCGATCCCCCGCAATCGCCTGGCCGTCGAGCCCGACGGTCACGAAGCCCGGCGGCCGCAACCGCCACGCGCCCGGCGCCAAAGCGAGGTGGCCGGCCTGGTCTAAACGCCCGGCCATTTCGAAACAGCCGCGCGGAACCCCCGGATTCTGCTTGATCGCGAAAAATTCGAAGAGCCCCGCGGCCGTGCCGTCCGGCGCCACGGTCAGCGTGAGCATCGCCCCCGTCAGGCCCTGGGCGCATTGATAGACCCCCCTCCACACGCCACTATGCAGCGGTGCGGCCTCGGCCGGCTGCACGGCGACGCCGGAGATGGCCAGCGTCACGAGCAAACGACAGATCCCAGGCTTGAGCCGCATTCCTTCTCCTTCCACCCAGTTGGATCGCACAATGCACCAGCCGAGCCGGATGCCGCCTCAACGGGCCGCCGTCCCGTCCTGGATCGCATCCTCCACTGAATGGAAGACCGCGTCTGTCCCAAGGCTGGCGAGAAGACCAGTGCGTATCGCGACCGCCCGGGCCTTTTCCGATGAAAGCCGTGCCATGGCAACAGGAATGCCGCGATCACGCAACCGGCGAATGGCAGCGCCGAGGATGCGGGCGCCGGTATAGTCGATGCCCACCACACCGCTCGCCTCCAGAACGATGCGGCGCAGCGGCACGGTCTCCGCCGCGACCATCGCTTCCAGCTGGCGACAGATGGAGAGCGCATTGGTGAAATTGATCGGTGCACCGATGGCAAAAACCAGGATGCCTGGCAGGCGCTCCCCCTCCTCGCCCGGCTCGGGCGGCCACCAGACCGTCGTTCCCGGCACGCGGGCGAGGGCCACGCAGCGCGGACGGGCGATGCCGTAGATGCTCTGCGCAAGGGAGAGGCCGATGCTGCAGAGCATGCCGTATTCGATCGGCAGCAGGATGACGAGCACGGCGCTTGCGAGGACGAGTGCCATTTCCGGGCGGTTCTGGCGCCAGATTCGCGCCATTTCCTGCAGCCGGAACAGGCGCACCGCGATGGCGATAAGGATCCCCGCGAGCGCAGGTTGCGGCACGAGACGGAAGAGCGACCCGCCAACCAAAAGCAAGAGGAGCACGACACCGGCCGACACGAGCGAGGCGAGTTGCGACCGGCCACCCCCTTGGACGATGGCCGCGGTCCGCGGCGGGCTTGCATCCACCGCGAAGGCACCGGCGAGACCCGCGGCCACGCAGCCCAGGCCCACGCCCGCGAAATCTCCCTCGATCGGCGCCAGGGGATCGGAATCGCCGGGAAAGGCGCGCACTACCGTCGCGGTCTGCATCATGCAGACGAGGGCGACGATAACGGCGAGCGGCAGCAGGCGCATCAGATCCCCTGGCGCGACCGCGGAAAAGGCGGGAACAGACAGCACGAGGCCCGGCAGCGCCGCCATCATCGAGACGCCATGGTGCTCGAGATGGAAGAGACTGACCGAAAAACTGCCGAGCAGGATGGCAATCAGCGCGCCGGGCAGGTGCGGCGCGAAGCGCTCCGTCAGAATGGTTGCGAGAGCCGCGCCGAGCCCGATCGCCAGGGCATAGGGGTTCACGCCGCCGAGCGAGCCGATGACCGCTCCGACCTGCCCCAGCGGAGAACCGCCCGAGCCAGCCAAGCCAAGGAGCGGTGCCAACTCCCCCACCGCTATATGAACCGCGATACCGGCGAGGAAGCCGTTGGTCACCGGGATCGAGAGGAGATCTGCGATCCAGCCTGCCTTGAGGGCTGCGGCAAGCAGGAGAATTGCCCCCACCATGAGGGCCAGGATGGTGACGAGGATCTGATACTCGGCCGCACCGAAGGCGACGAAGGCGGCGAGCCCGCCGGCGAAGATGGGTGCAATGGTCGAATCGGCACCGACCGAGAGGAAACGGTTGCGGCCGAGCAGAATGAAGCCTGCGGTCGCGGCCACGAAGGCGATCAGCCCAGCCTCGGCCGGCATGCCGGCGAGGCGCGCAGTCGCCACCTGCTCGGGCACTGCGATCGCCGTCAGCAAAAGCCCGGCCGCCAGATCGTGCGGCAGCCAGGAAAGCCGCCAGTCGCGCAACGACGCGAAGAAGACCGCGCCCGCCAACGGCCGCCGCGGCGCCCGCCCTGTTCTCGCCCCAGACACCGTTTCGTGATTCCCCTGCCCAGGACCCTCGCTGAACCATGGGTCGTGATACAGGATGGTTCCGCGCCCGGAAACTCCGGGTTTGCGGAGGCCACCGGCCAAGGCCGACTTGATCCCGATCAATGCAGCGGCGGCCAGACCTGCCACGCTAGGAGAGCGCCCACTCTGCCTATTGATCAGACTTTAGGCCACGGAGATCGTTCAATGTCGCTCACCTCCATCCTCTTGGCTCTGCAACCCGGCCAGGACAATCGGCCCCTGCTTGACGCGGCGGCCGCGCTGGCGGCGCGATTCGGTGCCCATGTCGAGGGCATCATGCTCGCGCAGCCGCTGCGCATCTCGGCCAGCGAAGCCTATCTCGCGTCTGATCTCGCCGTCGAAGACCGCAGTCTACGTCTGGAACAGATGACAACGGCCGAGGCCGCATTCCGCGCAGCGTTGCAGGGTCACGCGCCCACCATCGCATGGCATGCCGAGGTCACCACGGCCGATGTCGCCACGGCGATCGGCGACCATGCCCGAGCGAGCGACCTCGTCATGACCGCGAGCGACAGCCCCCATGGCCTGAGCGATGCCCCGCCAGCCTTTCGGGTAGGCGATCTCATCATGCAGGCCGGACGGCCGGTGCTGCTCGTGCCTGCGACGGGGGCCTCCACCAATCTCAACCATGCGCTTGTTGCCTGGAAGGACGCCGCACCCGCGCGGCGGGCCCTGGCCGACAGCCTGCCCCTGTTGCGGAAATGCCGACAGGTGACCGTCACCGAAATCGTGCATGAGGCGCAGCTGCCGGAGGCACGCCGGCGCCTTCGCCTCATTGCCGGCTGGCTCGCCCGGCACGGCATCGAGGCCCGCCAGTACCCCGCCGCCTCGGTTGGCGACGATGGCGGTCGACTGCAACAGATTGCCACGGAGCAGAAGGCCAGCCTGCTGGTCGCCGGCGCCTATGCCCACAGCCGCATGCAGGAATGGATTTTCGGCGGCGTGACCCGCACCTTGCTGTCCCATGCCAAGCTGTGCACCATCCTGTCCCATTGACCGGGATGCGACCATGTATTTCCTGGCGCTCGCGACCGATTATGATGGCACCCTCGCCCATGATGGGGTGGTGACACCTGAGACCCGCGCGGCCTTGCAGCGGTTCAAGGCGAGTGGGCGCCATATCATCATGGTAACGGGCCGGCAGATGCCTGATCTCAAGGCAGCGTTCACGGACCTTTCGCTGTTCGATGTGATCGTCGCCGAGAACGGCGCCCTTCTCTACCATCCCGACACCGGCGCCGAGCATTTGCTGGTGCCGCCGCCGCCGGCGGGTCTCGTCGCCCGGCTGAAGGCACGTGGCGTGACGCCGATGTCCGTCGGGCGCGGCATTATCGCCACGTGGGAGCCGCACGAGGGGACCGTGCTTTCGGTCATCCATGAACTCGGGCTCGAGATGCAGATTGTTTTCAACAAGGGGGCGGTGATGGTTCTGCGGCCCGGCACTTCGAAAGCCACCGGGCTTGCCACGGCACTCGGCGGTCTCGGCATATCGCTCAAGAACACGGTGGGTGTCGGGGATGCCGAAAACGATCATTCCTTCCTTGCCGTCTGCGGCCTTTCGGCGGCGGTCGCCAATGCGCTGCCGCCCCTGAAGGAAAGTTGCGACATCACTCTGACCGGCCGCAACGGCGCGGGCGTGGCCGAGCTTGCCGAGCGGGTCATGGCGGAAGATGACGCCCTCGCCCCGCCCAGTCGCCACGGCATCATGATCGGCCGAGACCGTGACGGCACGCCCCGCCTCCTGGGCCCGGGCGACGGGCAGGTTCTGCTGGTCGGGCCGTCGGGATGCGGCAAGTCGACGCTCGCCACCGCCCTTACCGAGCAGATGGCCGATCAGGGGTTGAGCTTCTGCGTCCTGGATCCGGAGGGGGACTATGTCGAGTTGCAGCATGCCGTCTGCATAGGCAGCGCGGTCGCGCCGCCGAACGTAGCCGATGCAGGCAGGTTGGAGCGGAACATGGGTGTCAATCTCGTCATCAATACGCAGGCGCTGACCCTCGCCGAGCGGCGGCGCGTCTTCGCCCGGCTGTTGACTGACGTGACGAGGCTGCGGGAGGAAACCGGGCGCCCCCATTGGCTGGTGCTGGACGAAGCTCATGAAATCGCGCCCGCGCGGTGCGGCGGTCCGTCCACCGCCCTGCCCAGTGGCGCACCGAACGCGCTTTTCGTGACCATGTATCCGGAAATGCTGGATGTCGAAATTCTGAAATCGGTCCGCACCGTGCTCGCCTTCGGTCCGAGCCCCGCCCACTTCCTTGCAGCCTTCGCGGACATTACGCGCACCGCCTTGCCGCCCGCTCTGCCAGTGCCGGCCCATGGCGAGCTTCTGTTCTGGCAGCCGGCGAGCGGCAGACCGCCGACGCTGGTCCATCCCCTGCCGCCGCGCCAGCACCATCGCCGCCACATCGGCAAATATGCGACCGGCGACGTCGGCCCCTGGCATAGTTTCTATTTCCGCGGCAGGGACAACTGCATCAACCGGCCCGCACGCAACCTTTACGACTTCATAGACATTTCCAACGATATTGATGACGCCACCTGGCTGTATCATCTGCGGGCCGGCGACTATGCCGCCTGGTTCCGCCACGTCATCAGGGATGAGGAACTGGCGCTCGAAGCCGACAGCATTGCCGAGGACATGGAACTCAGCGCGCGCGACAGCCGGCGCAGAGTCAAGCGGGCAATCTGGCAGCGCTACGCAGCCCCCTGCGAGACCGTGACGCGCGCCGCCATCGTTTGATCGGGCGCCTTCAGCTCATCTCGCCCCGCGCCAGCGCCCGCACCACGTCGGCCCGACTGACGATACCGACCAGGGCACCGTCACGCAGGATCGGCAGACGCTTGACCTCCTTTTCCGTGATAAGGTCTGCGAGCTCGTTCAAGCTCGCACCCTCCGTGGCCGTCACGACAGGCGTCGTCATGAGGTCCCGGGCGCGGCGGCCGTCAAGTCTCAGATAATCCTGGAATTCAGGTGCCAAATCCTGGCCCTCGGCCAGAAGTTCCAGCCACCAGGCACGTTTGAGCATTTTGCTTTTGGTGAAGGGGCGAAGAAGGTCGCCTTCGCTCACCATACCGACCACATGCCCTGCGTCATCGCAAACCGGAACCGCGCTGATCCCGTGCTCGGCGAGTCGCTTGGCGACGACCCGAACCGTATCCTCGGGCTTTGCCGTCACGACCGCCCTGGTCATGATATCCGCTGCTTTTATCGACATTCCTGCCTCCGCTGCATGGCTTGAGGGCAGGCTAGAAGGCGCGCAAACATTCAGCATTGATCTGCCGCAAGCGGGTTATTGCCGCGGAGGGGCCCCCGATGCCATGGCGGCCTCGGCCAGTTGCTGCGCGGCGCGGGCCAGGTGAGCCATGGACTGTGCGGCGTCCAGCCGCTGCCAACGGAGATGGCCTGTGCCGGCGGACAGCTGTGCTGCCAGCACATCCGCCGTCGCGTCCGACGCATCGCCGCGCCGTGCCGCAATGCGCAGCCGAAGCAATTCGGGCGGCGCATCGAGCCAGAGACCGAGGAAGGGCAGGCCAAGGCTCGCGGCCAGGTCCTCCGCTTCCATCCGCTCCCGCTCGTGCCGATGGGTCGCGTCGAGAATGACGCAATATCCGGCGCGCAAAGCCGCGCGAGCGCGCGCCTCCATCAGCGCACGCAGTCGCGCGGTCACCTCCGGCCTGTAGGAGACCGCCTCGAGAGGGGTCGTTTCATCAACGTCAAGCATCGCTTTCCGAAGAACGTCGCTCCGCAGATGCACGGCACCGGGTGCGGAGCCGAGATATGGCGCCAGGGTGCGGGCAAGCGATGTCTTGCCTGAACCCGAGAAGCCGCCGACCGCAACGAGCATGGCGGGCCTGGGCGCCAGAAAGCCGAGCGCCGCGGCGAGATAGCGCCGTGCATCCTCCTGCTTCGCGTCCGCCGCCGCCGACAGGCGGCTCTGGGCCACCAGAACCTTGGCGCGTATCGCGGCGCGCAGAGCGAGAAAGAAGGGCAGCGCGCTCAGCCCCTCCATCTGCGCAAGTGGCGCCTCGCTGCGCGCAAGGTAGCGGCAAAAGAGAAAACTGGCTTCCGCGCGTAGCCCACGCTCCCACAGATCCATGAGCAGAAAGGCAAGATCGTAAAGGATGTCACAGGTCGCGATGGCGTCGTCGAATTCGATCGCATCGAAGAGCACGGGCGCCGCGTCGATCAGCGCGATATTGCCGAGATGCAGATCACCATGGCAGCGACGGAGAAATCCCTGGGCCGCGCGTTGCAGCAGAAGCGGCGCCCCCGTGTCGAAAGCGATGCCTGCGGCCTCGGCGAAACCTTCGACATGATCGCGGTCCAGAAGCCCGATCCCGGCCCGCAGTTCCGCGACCGTATCGGTGAGGATGGCGCGGAGATGCGCGGCGTGGCCAGGATTCTCCACAATCGGCGCGCGCGTGTGGGCGGAGAGCACGGCATCCGCCAGCGACTGGATCAGCCCCTCGCCAAGCCGCCCTTCGCCAGCCAGCCGGTCGAGCGTTGCGTTTTCATCGAAGCGGCGGAGATGAACCGCCCATTCGACGACGCTCCCTTCGCCACCGAGACGCAGCGCACCGTCCTGCTCGGTGATGGGAATGACGCCGAGGTAGAGGTCAGGCGCATTGCGATGGTTGACCGCGAGCTCCGCCAGACAGGCCTGGTGGCGCTTCTCCAGGGTCGAGAAATCGAGAAAGGGGTATTGGACGGCGCGCTTGACCTTATAGACCGCGGGTCCGGCCAGGAAGACAGCCGCGCAATGGGTATCGATGCGCCGGACCATGTCCGCCATCCCATGCGTATGAGGATCCGCGAGCAGGGCGAAGACCCTCTCCTGCACTTCGGCCTGGCCGGTCTCACCCGTCGCCGCCATCTTTGTCTCCCGCCCCTGCACCTTGGCCGCCGCCATCCTAAGCGCCGGCCTGCAGAAGGGTCTTGATCGGAATCAAGCGGCGCGCCCGGGATCAGGCCCGCAAGCGGCGCCCCAGCGCGACGCCACCAACGGCAAGTGCCGCCAGGGTGCCGACCCAGAAGGCGGCCTTGTGCCGGTCCGTGAACATTTCCACGCTGAGATTCCGGGATTGCTTGTCGAAATCTCCGTGGGCCGAGAAATCGCCTGCAACGGGCTCGAAAAGATTGCCCTCGCTATTGCCCGAGGAGGGCTCGTCTCGCAGCTGGCCCTTATAGGCGGTGCGGGCGAGATACCAGTCGAGCAGGCCGGGCGCCACACGGTTGCCGAGGATTGCCTTGATCGTCGACGTGCCGACCCAGACCTCCCGCCGCCGGTGGGTCGCTGCGAAATAGATGGCGCGGGCGGGGACTTCCGGCTGGTAGATCGGTGCCACCGGCCGCGCCTTGCGGCCCATTTTATTCGCCGCCCAATCGAATTGCGGCGTGTTGACCGCGGGCAAGTCTACCATCGTCAGATGAATGTCGAGCTTGTCGTGGATGATCTCCGACCGCAGGGAATCCACGAAGCCGCGGATCGCTGCCTTGGCGCCGCAATAAACCGCCTGCAACGGAACGGAACGATAGGCGAGCGCCGAGCCGACGTTGACGATCGTGCCGCGATTGCGCCAGCGCATGCGGGAAAGCGCCGCCATCATGCCATGCACCTGCCCGAGATAGGTGACTTTCGTGCCGCGCTCGATCTCCGCCGCGTCGAGCCGGGACACGGGCGCGAAGACGGTTGCCATGGCGACATTCACCCAGACGTCGATCGGTCCGAGTTCGGCCTCTACACGGTCCGCGGCGCGCTCCACCGCGGCGGCGTCTGCCACATCGCAGCGCAACGGCAAAGCGCGGATGCCGTAGGTCCGGCTGAGTTCCGAAGCCGTGTTCTCCAGCCGCTCCTCACCCCGAGCGATGAGCCCCAAATCGTATCCGTGACGGGCGAATTCTTCCGCCGTCGCCCGACCCACCCCGGCACTTGCGCCCGTAACGACTGCGATTTTTGCCATTTCGTTCCTCGCTTGAATGAATGCCCTTGGTCGTCCGAAGGCCGCTGCTCGTCCGAAGGCCGAGGCGCTGCCGCGACGGCATCCGGTGGTACGGGCATCGGCCCCGGGCCCGCCCGCTTGCACGGCACATGGCGATCGGCCGTGGCGGGACCATTCACAAGGGCGCGACAGGGCGGTTTCACGATACTGGGCACGATGATTGACGTTGCACGACGTCATCACGCTATAAACGTTGAAACAGAGAGGTTGTGCGATGATGGCCGTGGGCCATGCGGCTCTTTCGCCCGCCTATATTCTGTCCGGCCTGCTGGTTGGCATATTGGTCGGATTGACGGGCGTCGGCGGCGGATCGCTGATGACCCCGCTCCTGGTTCTCGTCTTCGGCTTCCACCCCTCCACCGCCGTCGGCACCGACCTGCTCTTCGCCGCCGCAACCAAGACGGTTGGCACCTCCGTCCACAATGCCGGCAAGTCGGTGGACTGGCGGATCGTCGGGCTTCTCGCCTCAGGGTCGATCCCCGCCACCATCCTCACCCTCGTCGTGATGGCCCATTTCGGCACGACGAGCCATGCGGTCACCGCCACGATCTCTCTCGTGCTCGGCGTGGCACTGCTGCTCAGCGCCGCATCGCTGCTGCTGAAGGACCGCGTGCTGCAACTGGCGCTCGATCGCAATCCCGATTTCGGGCGGGATACCTCGCTCTGGCTGACCATTCTCGTCGGCTTCGTGGTGGGCGTGGTGGTCTCGATTTCCTCGGTCGGCGCAGGTGCGCTCGGCACCATCGCGCTCTTTTTCCTCTATCCCCGCCTACCCGTGGTGCGCATCGTGGGGTCCGATATCGCCCATGCTGTGCCGCTGACCCTCGTCGCCGGCATCGGCCATTGGTATTTGGGGGCGGTGAACCTGCCGCTGCTCGGATCGCTGCTGATCGGCTCGATCCCCGGCATCATCCTGGGCAGCCTCGGTGCCCGCCGCGCGCCGGAAACCGTGCTCAAATTCGCCCTCGCCGCGGTTCTGCTGCTCGTCGGCATCAAGATGCTGACGGCCTGAGGCCCGGGGCCGTCAGGCAGCGGCGATGACGTCCACCCCGCCCATATAGGGCCGCAGCGCTTCCGGCACGCGGATCGTGCCATCCGGCTGCTGGCAGTTTTCCATCACCGCAATGAGGGTGCGGCCGACCGCCAGGCCGGAGCCGTTCAGCGTATGGGCGAAACCCGCGCTCTTGCCGTCCGCGCCGCGGGTGCGGGCATTCATGCGCCTGGCCTGGAAGTCCCGCATGTTGGAGCAGGAGCTGATCTCCCGCCACGCCTCCTGGCCGGGCAGCCAGACTTCGAGGTCGAAGGTTTTTGTCGCGCCGAATCCGGTGTCACCGGCGCAAAGCAGCATGCGGCGATAAGGGAGGCCGAGCCGCTCCAGCACCGTCTCGGCCGCGCGGGTCATGCGCTCGTGCTCCTCCGCGCTCTGCTCCGGCGTGGTGATGGAGACCATTTCCACCTTGCGGAACTGGTGCTGGCGCAGCATGCCGCGCGTATCGCGCCCGGCGGACCCCGCCTCGCTGCGGAAACAGTCCGTCAGCGCCGTCATGCGCCAGGGCAACCGCGCCTCAGGTGTAATCTCGCCGGCCGCCATATTGGTGAGCGGCACCTCGGCCGTCGGGATCAACCAGCGCCCGTCGGTGGTGCGAAACAGATCTTCGGCGAATTTCGGCAATTGAGACGTGCCGTAGACCGCGGCATCGTTCACCAGCGTCGGCACGATCATTTCCTCATAGCCATGCTCGGCCGTATGCAGGTCGATCATGAACTGGCCGAGGGCGCGTTCCATCCGCGCGAGCGCGCCGCGCAGCACCGTGAAGCGGGCACCGGCGAGCTTCGCTGCCGCCGCAAAATCCATCATCCCAAGCGCTTCGCCGAGCTCGAAATGCTGGCGCGGCGCAAAATCGAAGCGCGGCACCTCACCCCAAACCTTGAGCTGAAGGTTGGCGGTCTCGTCCGCGCCCTCGGGCACGTCATCCGCCAGGAGATTGGGGAGGGATTCCAGCGCCGCCTTGATATCGGCATCGGCCTGATCGGCCTGGCCCTGCAGCAGTTCCATTTCGCTGCGCAGCGTCACCGCCGTGAGCTCCAGGCTCGCGGTATCGACGCCTTCGCGCTTGGCACGGCCGATATCGCGGGACAGCTCGTTCCGCTTCGCCTGCTTCTCCTGCAACAAGGAGAGTGTTGCGCGCCGGCTCGCGTCGAGCGCCAGGATCATCTCGCTCTGGGGGCTGAGCCCGCGCCGGGCCATGCCAGCGTCAAAGGCTTGCGGTTCGGCGCGGATGGCGCGGATGTCATGCATGGTTCAGGCTCTCGGTCTCGCAGGCTTTGCGCAGGGTCCCGCGCTCATTCCTCGTCCAGCTTCGGCTCGACCAGCCGGACGCAGAGGATGGAAATCTCGTAGAGCATGATCAGCGGCACGGCGAGGCCGGTCTGCGTCAGTACGTCGGGCGGCGTTAGCACCGCGGCGATGACGAAACAGCCGACATAGGCGTAGCGGCGATAGCGCTTGAGGGTTTTCGCCCGCAACAGGCCGACCTTGCCCATGAGCGTCAGGGCGACTGGCAGCTCGAAGGCGACGCCGAAGGCGAAGACGAGCTTCATGACGAGGCCGAGATAGTCGGATACCCGCGCCATCAGCTCGATTTGCATGCCGTCCGCCGCCGGGTGGCTGGTGGGCGTCTGGAAGCTCAGGAAAAAGCCGAAGGCGATGGGAAAGATGAAGTAATAGGCGAGCGCCGCGCCTGCCAGAAAGAGCACAGGCGTCGCCAGGATGAAGGGCAGCAACGCCCGCTTCTCGCTGCGATAGAGGCCGGGCGCGATGAAAAGCCAAATCTGGGAGGAGATGATCGGAAAGGCGATGAAGAGCGCCGCGTAAACCGACACCTTAATGTAGGTGAAGAAAGCTTCGTAAAGCTGCGTGTAGATCAGGCGCGGCACTTCGCCGCGGCTCTTCAGCACCTCCACCAGCGGATGGGCGATGAAGGAGTAGATCTGGAACGAGAAATGATAGCAGGCCAGGAACGCGACAAGGAAACCCGCCCCCGACCACAGCAGGCGCCGGCGGAGTTCCGCCAGATGCTCCAGCAGGGGCATCGGCTTGTCTTCGATTACGTCGTTCTCGTCGCGCGCCACGTCAGGCTGCCTCGGTATCTCTCAGTCGGTTGGTGCCGTTAGCGGCGGATGCCGGGTGGGATGAAGGCAGGACGGCCCCCCGTCAAGCTGAGCGTCGGAGGCACGAAGGATGGACGGGTCGGGCCCTCAGTCAAGGCAGGCTCCAGATCCTCCGGTCGGTCGATCCGGTATTCGGGGAATTCACCGACGGCGACGGTCTCGATCGCGGTCGGGTCCGCCGATACCGAACTGGCGCCACTGTTGGCGCCCGCCATCGGGTCTTCGAAGGCAGAGCGGATCGTGTTGTCCGGGTCGATCATGCGCCCGAGCTGCTTGCGCACGTCCAAGCCCCCGCGCAGCTCGTTGATGCTGTCGCGCACCTCGTGAAGATTGGCCTCGCGAACGATATCGTCCATCTGGCCCTGGAATTCGCCCGCCATCTTGCGGGCCTTCTTGAGCATGGTCGTAATGGAGCGGATCGCCACCGGCATGTCTTTTGGGCCGATGAAGATCAGCGCAGCCGCCGCGATCACGGCGATATGGGCCCAGGACAGGAAATCGAACATGGCTGGCGCTTGCTCCTCCCGGGAGCGTTAGCAGGGATTGGCGGGCAGGGAAACTCTCGCTCAAGACGCCATGGGTGGCGGGGGATCGGGTTCGGTCTCAGGCGCGGAATCGTCACCATCCGCCTGCCCCTCCGAAATGACACCGGTCGCGCCCTCGGTCTGTCTTGAGACCTCCTCCGTCTCAACCGCCGCCGCCTCCTCCGGCTCAGGCGGCAGCGTCATGGCGTCGGGCGGCAGGTCGCCCATCGCAGAGTTGTCGTTGATGAGATCTTCCCGGCGCGGCAGGTCGGAGAGTGATTTCAGTCCGAATTTGGCAAGGAAATTCGGCGTCGTGGCCCACAGCGTCGGCCGTCCTGGGCTGTCCTTGCGGCCACACGGGGCAATCAGCTCGCCCTCCAGCAGCGCGTCCAGCGTGTTCTGGGACAGCGCGGTGCCGCGCACCTCCTCGATCTCGCCTCTCGTCACGGGCTGGCGATAGGCAATGATGGCGAGCGTTTCCATGGCGACACGCGGCAAGCGGCGCGGCACCTCGATAACGCGGGTAAGGCGGGGGGCGAGGTCGGGCGCCGTGCGGAACTGCAGCCCGCCCCCGACCTCGGCCAGTTCCACGCCACGGCCGGCGTAACGCGCGCGCAACGCCTCGACGACCGCCTCCACTGATTCTTCCTCGGGCAGGAGCGGCTTCAGCACCCGCAGCGCGACCGGCGCCGCCGATGCGAAGATCAGGGCTTCGGCAAGCCGGAGGGATTCGTCGGATACACTCATGGTCTTCCGTCTATGGATTGCGGGTATCCGGCCGCAGGGCGGCCCTCGAACCCGGCTAGCTAGCCGATGGAGCGCCCCCAGCGCCAGCCTGGGCGATGCAGAAATGCGATACACAAACGGAAGTTGCCGCTTCTCCCTCTTGTGGTGGCCGAACCGCGCGGGTAAGCCCCCGGCGTTGCTGCGCGCGTGGAAGGTTGAACCTTTATGTTTTCTCGCATTCTCGGAATGATGTCCGCCGACATGGCGATCGACCTCGGCACGGCGAATACCCTCGTCTACGTCAAGGGCCGCGGGATCGTGCTGAACGAGCCCTCCGTCGTCGCCATCGCCGATGTGCGCGGCAAGAAGCAGGTGCTGGCGGTGGGTGAAGAGGCCAAGAGCATGCTGGGCCGGACACCGGGTAATATCTCCGCCATCCGCCCCATGCGCGATGGTGTCATCGCCGATTTCGAGATCGCCGAGGAGATGATCAAGCACTTCATCCGCAAGGTGCATCACCGCCGCGGCTTCGCGAGCCCGCTGATCATCGTCTGCGTGCCCTCCGGCTCCACCGCGGTTGAGCGCCGGGCGATCCAGGAGAGTGCCGAGAGCGCCGGCGCGCGCAAGGTGCTGCTGATCGAGGAGCCGATGGCGGCTGCGATCGGCGCGGGCCTCCCCGTCACTGAGCCCTCGGGCAGCATGATCGTCGATATCGGCGGTGGCACGACGGAAGTTGCCGTGATCTCGCTCGGCGGCATCGTCTATGCGCGCAGCGTGCGCACCGGCGGCGACAAGATGGACGAGGCTGTCATCAGCTATATCCGCCGCCACCATAACCTTCTGATCGGTGAGAGCACGGCCGAACGCATCAAGATGGATATCGGTGCGGCCATGACCGAGGCCCCGGGCATCGACGGTCCCTGGCGCGAGGTGAAGGGCCGCGACCTCATGCACGGCGTCCCGCGCGAGGTCATGGTCAGCCAGCGCCAGATCGCGGAAAGCCTGGCCGAGCCCGTCAGCGCCATCGTGGAAGCCGTCAAGGTCGCGCTCGAGAACACGCCTCCTGAACTCGCCGCGGATATCGTGGACAAGGGCATCGTGCTCACCGGCGGCGGCGCGCTGCTGCACCGGCTGGACCAGGTGCTGCGGGACGAGACCGGCCTGCCGGTCGTGGTGGCGGAGGAGCCGCTGCAATGCGTGGCGCTGGGCACGGGCCGCGCGCTCGAAGAAATGAAGCGCCTGCAGAATGTGCTGACCTCGATGTATTGAGAAACCGGCGCAGATGAGATCAAGGTAGGGCGGCCGCGATCGGGTACGCGCACGCATGCGTGTTAAGATTCGATTATCGCAGCAGCCCCCTGTATAGGGCCCCATCTTCGCTGAGGCTCATATCGGAGATCCGGACACGGTGATTAGGCTCTCCATACCCGTCCGACAGGCCCTGGAAAAACTCTCGCTTCCGGTGCTGATCGCGGCGGCCTTTGGTCTCATGCTGATCGGCAAGGCGGACGCGGTGCTGGCGGTCGAGGTGCGGGTTGCGCTGGCGGACATGCTTTCGCCGATCTATTCGGCCATGGCCCAGCCGCTGGCCCAGGTGCGCAGCGTCGGCGCCGATATGGTCCAGATCTGGGACATCCGGGCGGAAAATGCCCGGCTCCGGGCCGAGAACGAGAAGCTCCGCCGCTGGCAGACTGCCGCCCTCGCCCTCGAGGCGCAGAACGAGGAATTCAAGGCGGAACTCAACTGGATGCCGCCGGCCGCTCCCGCTTTCACGACAGCGCCGGTGGTGGCTGATTCGGGTGGCATCTATGCCCGCTCCGTGCTGCTCGCCGTGACCCCGCCCCATCAGGTGGTGAAGGGCGAGATCGCGATGGACGAGCGCGGCGTGGTCGGCCGTGTCACGGAAGTGGGCGACCGTAGCGCGCGGGTGCTGCTCATCACCGACATCAACAGCCGCATCCCGGTGATCCTGGAAAGCAGCGGCGGCCATGCCATCATGGAGGGCACGAACGAGGCCCTGCCCGTGTTGCGCTACTGGCCGGAGGGCCAGGCGCCAGTCGATGGCGAGCGCGTGATGACCAGCGCCTCCATCGGCGCCTTCCCGGCCGGACTGCCGCTTGGCACCGTGCACTACAACGCCGATCATGTGCCCCAGGTCTATCCGGTGGCCGACCTGAACCATCTCTCGATGGTTCGGCTGTTCAATTATGACGACACGGGAGTGGATGCGCCGGAGGCGCCACCCGGACGCAAGCTGATGCAGAGACCACCTCCATCGACGCTGAATCCGCGGGCCCGCTAAACCGTGGAGAAAACGCCAGGCATTCGGCCGCGGCGCGGCTGGGGCCAGCGTCTGGACAGGGCCGCGCGCAGCGGCTTCCCCATCGGCACCACGGTCATCGGCATGGTCCTGCTCTCGGCTCGTTTCGGCATTCCCGGCCAAGCGGAGCTGCTGCCCGGCTTCACCTTGGCCGCCGTCTTCTTCTGGACGCTGTTCCGCCCGGCCTCGGTCGCCCCGCCCCTCGTCTTCCTCATCGGCCTGCTCGCCGACCTGCTGGGCGAGATGCCGCTCGGTAGCAACGTCCTCGTCCTTCTTCTGACCCAGCTGCTCGTGGTGCGGACACGCCGCTACCTGCCGCTCAAGGGCTTCCTCTTTGTCTGGCTGGTCTTCATCGCGGTAGCGGCCGTCGCGGCCCTGCTGCAATGGGGGCTGGCCTGCGGCATGGAATGGACCCTGTATCCGCCGATCGCCGCAATCACCCAGTTCCTGCTCGCCGCCGGACTTTATCCATTGCTCGCCATGATCTTCAGCCGGGCGCACCGGACCATTGCAGCACCGGAGCGGGTGTGATGCGCCTTAACAAAGAAACACGTGCGATGCCGCCCAAGGCTGGTATGACCCGCGCATGAAGAAGGAAATCACGCGGAGCGGGGTTTTCACCCGCCGGGCGCTTCTCGTCGCCGGCGGGGAGATCGCGGTATTCGGTCTCCTGGGTGCCAAGCTTTACCAGATGCAGGTTGTGGACGGCGCCAAATACACGGCGATGGCCCACGGCAATTCGGTCAGCGTTCGCCTGCTGCCCGCGTCTCGCGGCCGCATTTTCGATCGCTTCGGCGCGGCGCTTGCGACCAACAGGCAGAACTGGCGCGCGCTTCTGATGGTGGAGCAGACGAACGACGCGCCCTCGGTGCTGGACGCCTTCTCCAAGCTCATTCCGCTCTCCGACAGCGAGCGCGCGCGCATCCTGCGCGAGTTGCGCACGCATCAGCGTTACGTCCCTGTGATGCTGCAGGATTTCCTGACCTGGGAGCAGATGGCGCTGATCGAAGTGAACGCACCGAACCTCCCAGGCGTGCTGATCGATGTCGGCTCCACCCGCCTCTACCCGACTGATGAACTCCTCGCCCATGTCGTGGGCTATGTGGCTCCGCCGCATGATGCCGACGTGAAGGCGGACCCGACGCTGGCGATGCCGGGCATGCGCGTCGGCCGCACCGGTGTCGAGGGCTTCAACGACCTGATGTTACGCGGCCATGCCGGCGCCCAGCAGCTCGAGGTCAACGCCCTCGGTCGGGTGATCCGCGAACTCGACCGGCAGGAGGGGACGCCCGGCACCGATATCGGGCTCAGCATCGACGTTAGCCTGCAGCAGGCGACGGCGAACCACCTGGCCGGGTTGAGCGCCAGCGCCGTGGTCATGGACCCACGCAACGGCGAAGTGCTTGCCATGGTCAGCCAGCCGAGCTTCGACCCGAGCCTCTTCGATTCCGGTGTCAGCAATACTCAATGGCAGGCCTGGATGAACGATCCGCGCAAACCGCTGCTGAACAAGGCGGCGGCGGGCCTCTATCCGCCGGGCTCCACCTTCAAGCCCGTCACCGCCATGGCGGGGCTGAGTTCCGGTGCCATTTCCCCTGAAGAGCGTCTCAACTGCCCCGGCTATTTTGACCTCGGCAATGCCCGCTTTTACTGTTGGCGGAAATGGGGCCACGGGATGCAGGACGTGAAGACGGCGCTGAAGAACAGCTGCGACGTCTTCTTCTACCAGGTGGCGCTGCGGACCGGCATCGACCCCCTCGCCTCCTACGCCAAACGCTTCGGCATCGGCGCCGATATCGGCATGGACCTCACCAACGTGTCCGACGGCTTCATGCCGACGAAGGAATGGCGGCTGCGGCAGCACAAGACATGGCCGCTCGGCGATACGGTGGTGAGCGGCATCGGCCAGGGCTATATTCTGGCGACGCCGCTTTCGCTTGCGACCCTGTGCTCGCGGGTGGCCACCGGGCGCGCGGTGAGCCCGCATGTCGCGCGGCGTCACGGCGGCGTTCTGCAAACCGGCTCGGCCGCCGATGATTGGGGTGCGATGAGTCTGTCCAACCACTATCTCTCCATCGTGCGCCAAGGCATGTTGGAGGTGGTGAACGCCCCGGACGGCACCGCGAAAATCGCCAAGCTTCCGCTGCCGGACGTGCAGATGGCCGGCAAGACCGGCAGCGCCCAGGTGATCCGTGTCAGCCGCGCTCAGCGCGAGCGGGGTTTCAACTCGATGAACCTGCCTTGGGCATTGCGCCCGCATGCCCTCTTCATCGGCTTCGCACCCTTCGACGCGCCGCGCTATGCGGTTGCGGTCGTGGTCGAACACGGCAATGCCGGCGCCGATGCCGCTGGCCCCGTGGCGCGGGACATCATGATGGACGCGCTGACGCTGGACCCCGCCGGGCGCGACCTGCCGTTGAAGCCGCCACCCGCCCCACCCCTGCAAAGCTCGTGAGGCCGCCCGCATGATGGAACGGCGCCTCTGGCGCGAAGGCTCCCTCGGCGTCGCCGGCAAGGTCTGGCAGACGAACTGGTTCTTCGCCCTCCTCGTCTGCTGCCTCGCGGCCGTGGGCTATATGGCGCTCTATGCGGCGGCCGGCGGTTCGCCCGAACCCTATGCGCAGAAGCAGCTCGTCCGATTCCTCATCGGCCTCGTCCTCATGCTGGGGATTGCGATGATCGATATCCGGGTCATCGCCAAATGGTCCTGGTGGTTCTACGCGCTGGGCATTGTCCTGCTGCTCGTCGTCGCCAAATTCGGCCATGTCGGCAAAGGCGCGCAGCGCTGGATCGCCGTTGGCGGCTTTCAGCTGCAGCCGAGCGAACTCATGAAGATCTTCCTCGTGCTCGGTCTCGCCCGTTGGTTTCACAAGGCAAGCTATGAGCAAGTGGGGCGCCTGCGCTTCCTGATCGTGCCGGTGATCGCCGTGCTCGTGCCCGTCGGCCTGATCCTGAAAGAGCCCAATCTCGGCACCGCGCTGATCACCGGCGCGATCGGCGCGGCGATCTTCCTGGCCGCCGGGGTGCGCTGGTGGAAATTCGCGGTCGTCATCATCGGGATAGGGGCGGCGCTGCCGGTCGCCTATCACCACCTGCACGATTATCAGCGCCAGCGCATCCTGACCTTCATGCATCCCGAGCGTGATCCGTTAGGCACCGGCTACAACATCATGCAGTCGAAGATCGCGCTCGGCTCCGGCGGCATGTGGGGCCGCGGCTTCCTCCACGGCACCCAGAGCAATCTCGATTTCCTGCCCGAGAAGCAGACCGACTTCATCTTCGACGTGGTCGCCGAACAATTCGGCCTCGTCGGCAGCCTCTCGGTTCTGGGCCTTCTGCTTGTCATCGTGCTGACAGGCATGCTGATCGCCATGCGATGTCGACACCAATTCGGGCGGCTGGTGGCGCTCGGCATCAGCGTCGACCTCTTCCTCTATGTCTTCGTCAACATCGCCATGGTCATGGGTGCGATCCCGGTGGGCGGCGTGCCGTTGCCACTGATCTCCTATGGCGGATCAGTGCTGATCACCGCGATGATTGCCTTCGGGCTGCTCATGTCCGTCCATGTCCATCGGGACGTGGAATTCTCCGACGACGGGCACTGACGCGCGCGTGTCAGTCACGGTTCAGATTGAATCGCTGCCGCGATGCACTCTGAACCGATCGGGCCCTCTCACTCCCCCGTCTCATAGCGGGCCCGCCAGGCGGCCTTGATCGGGCTCTCCTGCCGGGCGATGGGAAGCGCGGCCAAATCGGCCCGGAGGCCGGGAAGGCCGAGCCAATCTCCGATCTCGGCCACCATGGCCTCGGGTGCTGCCTCAACCTGCTCGTAGGCGATGTGCTTCGGTGTGATGCCGTTGCTCGCGAAAAAGCGATAGAAGCCGAAATTCTGCTGCGCGATCAGCGCCTGCTGCTCGACAAGGATGCGCCGATCATAGACCAGCGCCTCGTCGCCCATCCGACGGCTGTGGCGGGAGGTCCATTGCTGCGTCTGGATGGCGACGAGAAGCGAGATCGCCTGTGCCAGCTTGTCCTGCCGCTCGACGAGCAGAAACCGCGCGCGGTCGCCGATCTGGTCGAGCAGACCCGTTTCGGTCAGCATGAGCAGCTGTTCGAGCCCTAGTTTGGAGAAGAAGATCCCGCCCTGGGCGAGCCGCTTGCACAGGAATTCGACATAGGCCGGAAAGGAAGGAAGCCTCTGGGCGCGAACATGCTCGGCAATGGTCTCGCCATTGAAGACCTCCTCGGCCCGGTTCAGCGCGCCGGTCGAGGCGAGCAACTCGGCAAGATAGTTCGAGCCGCAGCGATTGGTGAAGCAAAGGAAAACAAAGCGGAGTGCGGGATCGGGCGCTGCCGCCGGCGCATCCGGGATGAAGAGGCCGGTGATCGCCGCACGGTGGTAGCGCTCAAGCCCCGCCAGCGCCTGCGGCACGGCAAAGCGGCGTTCAGCGGCCATGGCCAGACTCAGATCGTGGAATTAGAAGGACACGGTGCATAGCGCCATCATGCGCAGGGACCGAAAATTTTGAAATCATCCGCCTGGCTCGATCAGATCGGAGGCCGCCTTTCCGATCAACTCCGCTTCCTTCTGGAAGCCGACCGCCTGAAGGGCGTGATCAGACTTAACCACATCGCGGACGGGTCGCGGCGTGAGAATACCGCCGAACATTCCTGGCATCTCGCCCTCTTCGCCATGGTGCTTCAGGATTACGCCGTGGCGCCGGTGGACATCTGGCGCGTGGTGCAGATGCTGGTTCTCCATGATCTGGTGGAGATCGAAGCGGGCGACACGCCGCTGCATCTGACGCTCACCGACCACGGACAGGCCGCACGCGAACAGGCGGCGGCGGATATCCTGTTCGGCATGCTGCCTGCGGATCAGGGCGAGGCCTTTCGCGCCATCTGGGAGGAATTCGAGGCGGCGGAAAGTGCCGACGCACGTTTCGCCAAGGCCTGTGACCGGCTGCAGCCGATCCTGCTTAATCATGTCGTGGGTGGCGGTACCTGGGGCGTGCGGCCGGACTTCAACATCGACATGGAGAAGCAGCTGACACGCCGGATCGAGCACGGCTCACCCACGCTCTGGGCGGCAGCCGAGGTGGTCTTTGCGGATGCCGTCGCCTGCGGCTGGTTGAAGCCTGCCCCCGCCCCCGCCGCCGAAGGCTAAAGTCGCCGGAACATCACCAGCGCGTCGACGAGGCCCGCGGCCGGGTGATCGAAGGCCTCCGGCAGGCGGCAGAGCGTCTCGAAGCCGAGACTGGCCCAGAGATGCACGGCCGCTTCGTTGGTGCTCACCACGAAGTTGAACTGCATGGCACGGAACCCGCGCGCCTTGGCATGAGCAAGCGCGAAATGGCCCATGGCGCGGGCGACGCCGCGCCCGGAAGCATGGGCGGCCGTGGCAAAGCCGGCATTCGCAACATGGGCACCCCCGCCCTGCTGGTTCGCCTGAAGGTAGAAGGTGCCGAGCGCCTTCCCCTCTTCCTCCGCCACGAACACCTCATGCGCGTCGAGAAACCAGTAGGCGAGCGCCTGCGCCGCTGACCAGTCGCGGGGGAGCGCATAGGTCTCCCCCGCCGCAACGATCGGCCCGATGATGGTCCAGACCGCCTGCCTGTCGGTAGCGAGCGCCGGACGGATGGCAAGCGCGGCCGTCATTCAGCCGCCCGCGCCGTCGAGCGCCTGGGTCAGATCCTCGATCAGATCCAACGGATCCTCGAGCCCGATGGAAAGGCGCACGACCCCCGGACCGATGCCGAGACGCGCCCGCTCATCCACCGCGACCCGCATATGCGTCGTCGTCTCCGGATGGGTGATGAGGGACTTCGAATCGCCCAGATTGTTGGAGACCGCGATCAGCCGCAGGCGATTGAGCACGGCGAAGGCCGCCTGTTTCGAGCCGAGATCGAAGGTGACGAGCGTGCCGCCCGCTGTCATCTGGCGCATCGCGAGTTCGCGCTGCGGATGACTCTCGAGCGTCGGATACCAGGTACGGGAGACCCTCGGGTGACGTTCCAGGAAGCGGGCAACCGCTTCCGCCGAACGGCAGGCAGCGTCGACGCGGAGCGACAGCGTCTCCAACCCCTTCAGCAACAGCCACGCATTGAAGGGTGAGAGGGCGGGGCCGGTATTGCGCGTGAAGGGCTGCAGCACTTCCTCGACCCATTTCTTGGAGCCGAGCACGGCGCCGCCGAGCACGCGGCCCTGGCCGTCGATATGCTTGGTGCAGGAATAGACGACGACATCCGCCCCCATCTCCATCGGCTTTTGCAGGAGGGGCGTCGCGAAGACATTGTCGACCACCACGATCGCGCCTGCGGCATGGGCGAGATCGGCGACGGCCTTGAGATCGAGGATGTCGAGCATCGGGTTGGAGGGCGTTTCCAGCAGCACGAGATCGGTCTTGGAGCCCAGCGCCTCCTTCCAGGCCGCAAGATCGCCGCCATCCACGAAAAGGGTCTCGATGCCGTAGCGCGGCAGAAGAGTGGAGACGATCCAGTGGCAGGAACCGAAGAGCGCGCGGGAAGCCACGACACGGTCGCCCGTCTTCAGGTGACTGAGAAGGGCGGCGGAAACCGCCGCCATGCCCGTGGCCGTCGCGCGGCAGGCTTCCGCCCCTTCCAGCATCGCCAGCCGGCTCTCCAGCATTTGGACCGTCGGATTGCCGAAGCGGGAATACTGAAAATGCTCGACCTCACCGAGGAAGGTCTGCTCGGCCTGTTCGGCGCTGTCATAGACGAAGCCGGAGGTGAGAAAGAGCGCTTCGCTCGTTTCCCCAAAATTGCTGCGGATCGTCCCGCCATGAACGAGAAGGCTGGCAGGACGAAGGGATTTAGACGGATTAGTCATGGCAAAGGGCCTCTCTTCGAGAAACCCGGCCGTGGATGCAGCAGGGCATAACGCCCCCACTGGCCTCTTTAGCGCGCTTCTTTCACCTCGCCGCAATCCGGCCGGACAAATCACGAGGGGCACGCGGTGCCGCGAGATGCATAGGCCGGGCCTTGCCGCCGCGTCAACGCCGGGTGGATCAGGGGAGCTTTTCAAACCGGGCGTGGGCAGCTATGAACGGTTCCCGGGCGCACACGCGGGTATGGTGTAATGGTAGCTCGTCAGCTTCCCAAGCTGAATGCGCGGGTTCGATTCCCGCTACCCGCTCCAAAATCCTGTTCGGCAGCGGCCACCAAAGATTGAAAAATCCCCAAATTTTCTTTATCTTTCAGTGGTTACTAGTTGCTAGTGATCGCCCTTGTCCGCCTGCAATCGCCAAAGATGGGGGCCTAAATTGGGGGCCTCAAAGGGCCCCTCTCGATGCGAGGCCCCCAAATGGTGCTAACAGATACGGCGATCCGTAACGCCAAGCCCAAGGACAACAAGCCATACAAGGTGGCCGACTCGCAGGGACTGTATCTCCTCGTCAACCCGACTGGGAGCAAACTTTGGCGTGTGAAATATCGCATGAACGGGGTGGAGCGTAAGCTGGCGCTGGGGGCGTACCCCGAAATTACGCTAGCCGAAGCGCGGGCTGCACGCGACGCAGCGCGGAAGCAGTTGGCCCATACCATTGATCCCAATGCCGCCAAACGGCAAGCGCGGATCGAGGCGAACATTCGAGCGGGAAACAGCTTTGCCAGCGTGGCCGAGGAACTGATTAACAAGAAGGGACGAGAGGGGCGAGCCGCCACGACGCTGGAGAAACAGCGTTGGCTGTTGAAATTGCTTGGGACGGATTTCGGAAAGCGGCCGGTCGCCGAAATTGCGCCCCAGGAATTGCTCCATGAGCTGAGAAAACACGAACGACGCGGGCGGTTGGAGACGGCCAAGCAGCTCCGCGCCTTCGCGGGGCAGGTTTTCCGCTACGCGGCAGCCACGGCACGAGCGGAACGCGACCCGGCACAGCTCCTACAAGGGGCACTGATTTCACCAAGGATCCGACATTTCGCAGCAATTACCGACCCGTCGGAGTTTGGCGCGCTTTTGCGGGCGATAGACGACTATCAGGGAGACCCTGCCGTCATTTTTGCCTTGAGGCTCACCCCGCACGTCTTCCAAAGACCAGGCGAGATACGCCAAATGGAATGGTCGGAGGTCAACTTCGAGAAGGCCATCTGGGAATTGCCCTCGGCCAAGATGAAAAAGCGTGAACCCCACACGGTACCGTTGTCGAAGCAGGCCGTGGTGATCCTCCGTGAGATGCGCAGCCTGTCAGGATCAGGGCGATATGTGTTTCCCTCTGTGCGCACGAGGGCAAGGCCGATCAGCGACAATACGGTCAATGCAGCGTTGCGACGTATGGGATATTCTAAGGACCAGATGACGGCGCATGGGTTCCGTACCTCGGCGTCATCTCTGCTCAACGAATCGGGAAAATGGAACCCAGATGCGATCGAACGCGCGCTAGCTCACATGGTCCCCGGTATCATTCGGCGCATCTACAACCAATCCGTTTATTGGGGCGAACGAGTGGAGATGGCCCAGTGGTGGAGCGACTACCTTGAGGAGTTACGGCGGGGAGGCAATGCGCCCAACCATCTCGGACAGCAAAACGCCAAGGCAGCCTGTCGTATCCAACAGAAGGTCACGGTTGACCGCTGAGTATGAGCGGATAATCCAGTCTCTTACGCATTTTTGGGCTCAAGGTGTGCCCGAAGCGAACTTACTGAGACCAATCTACGCCGACCAACAGTGATCGTGTCGATGTAGCCAGCTCCAATCAGCTCGTACAACTTCGTTCGCCCCAGGCCAGTTGCATCACATGCTTCAGAAATGGTGCATGTCAGGCGTTGCGAGAATGGAATCGTGGTGCTGGACGACGCTAAAATTGTCCCGGTAGGTTGGTTGACTTGCGAACTACTGTCCAATTTTGACAGAATGCGGCGCATGTTGTTTCCCTTCAGCTGATGCTATCTGATGGAGGGTCTCGTCTTTTGATCCGTGAAATCGTCTAAGCCTCCGTCATTTGCCGTGGCCTGACTTTAGTCGGTTCCAAACGAGCTGTGCCAAGCTGCCGTCGTCGGAGGGGAACAGGACAGCGGTGATCCGCTGGCTCAGACTGGGATCGTCGAGCTTGACGCGCAGATAACCTTTTGAATTGTCGCCGCGTGATCTTGCCTCCCAAGCGTCTCCGATATGAAACTTCCCAACAAATACGCGGAACACTGGTGCGTTGTCACCGGTACGATTGTCGTTGGGCACAAGGCGCAGCTCTGCATTGATCGTGAGCGTCTGAATGCTGCCGGTCCAGCCGCCATCCTTGGCGGGCGTGAATATTCCGATCGTTGGCATGATGTTTCTCGTTTTCAGTCTGTGATTGATGATGGCTCGAGCGCAGCGCTCTTCCGACGCCGACCGCCGCGCGGAGTCGCGGGTTCCGCGGATACTGCTTCGTCGATGACGCTCTTGCGTGCCTTGGCAAAACCGCGGTCGCTATCGAGGAAGACACCAAGCATGAACGGGATCAATTCGGCGAGGGATTCGGCCTCGCCGTAGGTCGCACGGTAGATGCCAGCATATTGGCGCAGCGCCTGATGCAATTCCGGTGGCATGGTGATCGTGATCTTGACCGGGGTGCGGTCGGGCAGCTTCGCAAGTTTCAATTCGGGCATTGGAATTCCTTATTCCGGGTTTGTCATCCCTGATAGGGTCGCAATGTGAGGTCCTTGTGGACGATCACGCGCAGCGGCCATCCGGGACGCACAATGATCGTGGGTTGGATGTTGAGGTCCTTCTCGACGATACGCTGTCCGGCCTGGTTGGTGCTTTCCTGGGCAGATTCCTGGATCGCCTCGACGAGATCGTTGTTGTCACTGCCGAAGGTGGCCTGGGTGCCGACACCGAGCAGCGTCGACATCGCAATGCCCTTCAAGAGCGTCCAGGTGTGATAATCGACCTGATCCTTCAGCCCGGAATAACCGGCGGCATCGGTCGCCGGCAGGTTGTCGATCTGGATCGAGGAGCCGTCCGGCATGACAATGCGCTGCCAGGCGACCAGGGCGCGAGACTGACCGAAGGCGACGACGCTGTCGTAACTGCCGATCAGGCGCGACCCTTGCGGGATCAGTAGGTAGCGCCCGGTCACCGTGTCATAGACATTCTCGGTCACTTGTGCCGTGACCTCGCCGGGCAGGTCGGAGTTCAGGCCGGTGAGCAGGCTGGCGGCGATCACCGTGCCGGCCAGAACTTCATAGGGCGAAGCGGGCGTTTGCAGGGCATGGTCGTTGTAGATGTCCTTGGCCGATGCCTGGTTCACGAAATCCATCTTGCGCTGCTGATCGTTCTGGTCACTGGCGAGATTCAGGTTCAGATGGCCGGCGTCTGCTCCGGACGAGCCAGCGGCAACCGGCGCCAACGTGACACCAACACCGGTAGCAGCATTGTCCGATGCACCACCTGCCGAACCCGCGATCGCGCCTCCGCCATTGCCGGGCGCCTGGTTCAGCTGGAAGAACACCCCGGCTTCCCGCGCCTGTTCGGCCTGTTGCGCCAGCCGTTCCTGTTCCGCACGTTCGGCCTCATCATTGGAGTTCGCGGCAACCGGGTTGAGGCCGAGCTGTCGCTCCCGTCGGACGATCCCGGGCCCAAGGTCGCCGGGCAGCGGTGGTCCCAGCTGCGGCTTGGGTTTGGGAATCTCACCGTAATTGCTTGGCAGCGAGGCCAGATCATCGGGTTTGGCCTTGTTTCCGGTATCCAGAAGGTTGGCCTCGCTGCCGCTGGTGAAGTGAGCGCCCTTTAGCGCCACCCAGGCGACACCGGCGACAGCCATGCAACTGATGGCAGCGATACCGATGAGCAGACGACGCTTGAAGCGGACAACGCGGCGTGGCGACGCCTTCAGCACCACGGATTCGGGATCGTGTTTCGGGGGGATGGGCTCACTCATGCCCCCCCTCCTGACGAACCCGAACTGGTGGCCGATGCGACCGCATCGGTGCGGCTGATCCGCACCACCTGCTGCGGCGTCTCGCCGAGACGCAGCTCGGCGGCAGCGAAGAGCCGGTCTACGATGTAGTAATTGCCGCGGACCCGGTAATTGACGAGCTGATCGTCGCCCCGCGCGCCCACCACGAAAAGCGGGGGCATCTCACCCTGGCCGATCCCGGAGGGGAATTCGATATAGACCTCGCTGCCGTCGTCGAAAACACGCACCGGCCTCCAGGGTGGATTATCACCTGTAATCCTGTAGCGGAAATGCAGATCCGAGAGCGCCACGCCATCGGCGATGGGAGCCGCGGCATTGGCCTGGCTGTTCTGCTGCTGGAGGGCGAGCAGCTGATCATCCGGATAGGTCCAGGAGATCGCGGCCATCGCGGTCCGGTCGGTGCTGACCAACTCGAGATGATAGCTGCGCCGGTCGGTCATGATGATGAGGTTCGTCGTCAATCCCGGCGCGAAGGGCTTGACCAGGATATGCACCTGCTTATCCGCGCCGGTACCGCTGCTGGTATTGCCGACAACCCAGCGCACCGTATCGCCCGCCGCGACAGAAACGAGTTTCTCCGCCGGCTGAAGCGCGATATCCGTCACCTGCTCCGGGGCGGCATAGAGGCGGTAGAGCGCGCCTTCGGTGAAGGGGTAGACCTGGATGGCGTTGACATAACCATGCGCCGTCGGCTCCTGGAGCGCGGCCTTATTGGCGGCCGCGACCCGCTGCGTCGGCGCCAGCTTGTCGGTGCTCCCCTCCGCCGACGGCGGCGGCATGAGCTGGCCGGGCAAGGGCAAGGGCTGCGGCACGGTGACGATCTGCACCGGCTTTGGCGGATCAGGAATCACCGTCGCCTGATGGAAATCCCCATTATCATAGCTGATGGCCGGCGGTGAGACTTTGCCGGCACAGGCGGCAAGCATCAGCGCCGGCAATGAGATGATGAACACGGAACGAATGGGATGCATGGCGCGATCTCCTGTCATGGGGAGGTGCCGGGATCGAGTTCGCGCGACCAGGCGATGTCGGTGACGTAAAGGCCGAGCGGATTGACCCGCAGCACCTCAGCGGTCCGAGGCGGCGCGATGGCGATGGTGAGAATCGCGGTCCAGCGCTCTGTCGAGGCGAGGCTATCCTGCCGGTAGGTCTGCTCAGTCCATTTCACCTGGAAGGAGCGATCCGAGGCACGGACGACGTTGGTCACCTCGACGGAAACGCTGCGGTCGCCGATGGCCTTGAACGGATCGTTAGCGCGCGCGTAGTCGTTGAGGAAAGCCGCCGCATGGCGGCCGGCGAAGGCATAGGCTTCGAGCCAGTCCCGTCGCACCAGCACCGGATCGGTCGGCAGCGAGCGGACATTGGTGATGAAGCGCGCCAGAAACCAGGCGATCTGGGCATCCCTCGGCTGGTAATGCCGGATCGCGGGTGCCACGGCCTGCACCTCGCCGAGCTTGTCCACCTCGACAACGAAGGGCGTGACGCGGCTCTGTGCCGAGAGCCAGATGAGACCGCCGGCGAGACCACCCGAAAGCGTCAGGCAGCCGAAGGCCATGAGGCGCCAGTTCTTCGCCTGAACGCGGGCCGTGCCGATCCGTTCGTCCCAGAGCTGCCCGGCACGCTGATAGGGTGTCTCCGGCTCCGGCGTGCGGCCGTAGCGCTGAAGCGAGCGCTTAAAGAGCATGGATCATTCCTCCTCTTCATTGAGATCGGGATTGGCGGGCGCACCGGGCCGGTCGCCGTCCTTGATCGCCTGGGAAGTGGCCTGACGGTGGTGACGGGCATGCTGCTTGGTCTGCATCCGCCGCGCCCAGGCCGGTGGGTTGGACGTGCCGCTATCGCCGGTATTCGCGGATGTGCCACTCCCTCCCGCACCACCCGACGGCCCGGCGTCGTCTTGGCCGTGCCAGGCCCGCCAAGCCGCCTCCCGTCCGGATTGCGCGCTTTGGGAGAGGGACGCGCCGGCCCGCTGCATGACAGACCGGCCAGCCTGCATGGCGACTCCGCCTCCGGCCCGCGCCACGCCGCCGAGACCGGCGGCAACACCGGCCGTGCCCGAGGCGCCGGACGCGGCCTGGCCGAAGCCATAAGCCGCGGACGCGGCGGCACCCATGGAGGTACCGGCACGAATAGCGGCAAGCCCGCCCGATCCCGCGACGCCCAACAGACGCGCGCTATCCATCACGGCACCGCCGGTCAGCATGGCCGCTCCGGCAACGGCGCCCGCCGTGCCGATCGCCGCCCCAGCACCAAGCTGCGGCGCGCCGGAGACCAGCCCGGTCGCGATGGCGGGCCCGAAGATGCCGAGCCCGACCATGGCGATTGCCGCCAGCACAAGCGCCATGGCGCCGGCAATGGTGGGAGACTGCGCCGATGCGGCACTGGTGAAGGTCGAGAACAGCGTGTCGCCGATACCGATGATGACGGCCAGGACCATGACCTTGACGCCGGAAGAGACGACATTGCCCAGCACGCGCTCGGCGAGGAAAGAGGTCTTGTTCCAGAAGGCGAAGGGGACCAGCACGAAGCCGGCGAGTGCCGTCAGCTTGTATTCGAGCACGGTGATGAAGAGCTGCACCGCCAGGATAAAGAAGCTGATCACGACGATGAACCAGGCGATCAGCAGCACGACGATGATGACGAGATGGGTGAAAACGCTGGCAAAGCCGATCAGCGAACCGGCTTGCTGCAGAAGCGGCCAGGCCGCGGTGAAGCCGGTTCCCGCGATCTTGCCCGGCAGCAGCAGATCGGCGGCGGTGAGCCCGGTTACGGTCGCGTTCAACCCCAGCGTCGAGAAGGAGTTGAACACGACGGTGGTCAGGTTCTGGTAGTTGTCGATGATATAGGCGAAGGCGCCGATATAGAGAGTTTTCTTGATCAGCCGCGCGAGCACGTCGCCGTCGCGATCCAGCACCCAGAAGAGACCGGCAAGTGTGATGTCGATGCCGATCAGGATGGAGCTAAGCGAAACGACATCGCCATTCAGCAGCCCGAACCCGCTATCGATATAGCTGGTGAAAGTCTTCATGAACTGGTCGATGATATTGAGATTATCCATGGCGGCCTCGTATCGGCGTTCCGGTCATCGTTACGGGTTGTAGGCGTTGTCACTGCCGAGGAAGGTGGTCAGCGCCGCCTGTCCTTCCTGCTCGGCCTGCGCCTCATTGGCGCCTTGCACCGCCTCCGCCCGGCCCTGTGTTGCCAGCAATGTCTGCAACTGCAATTGCTGCTTGATGGAGAGCGCCAGCAATTGATTGGTCGCCTGGCTCACGGCGAGATTGCCGGTCGCGGCCTGCGAGGCATCCACCAAGGTCGAGAGTTTTTTTGAGTCCGATTGCACCGTCTGCGCAATCTGCGATTGCACGGTCATCGTCTGCTGGAAGGCATCGCGCGCATTCTGCCAGCGCGTCTGCGCATTGCTCAGCAGGCTGGAGATGCTGGTGCCGGCGCTGTAGTTTTGCGGATAGAGCTGATTGAACGCGGCCTCGACGGATTGCACCTGGAAGCTGATGCCCTGCGCCTGGTTCATGAGGTCGCCAATCTGAGTCAGATCGCTGGTGATGCCGGACAAGGACGAGACATTCAGGCTGGTGAGATTCCTCGTCTCGTTCTCCAGCATGGTGGCTTCGTTCTGAAGTGAGGCAATCTGGTTATTGATCTGTTGCAGCAGCCGTGCGGCCTCGATAACATTTTGCGCGAGGTTGGCTGCATCGATCACTGGCACCGCTGCCCACACCGGTTGAGGAACGGCAAGTGCCGTGGACGCCGCGAGGACGAGTGCTGCGGCACCGGCTCGAAGGGCATGGGTTCTCATGGCAGGTTTCCCTGTCGGGATGGAAAGCGGCCGAGCAGATCCGCAGCCCAATCGAGATCGGGACTGCGAAGAAACTCAGCCGCGAAATCCTCCGGCCTATGCTCGGCGAGTATATGGTCGATGCGCTGCTGGTCGGCAGGGGACGATGCACCGCAGAGCGCCAATGCAATCGGGCCCAGCCCCAGCTCGAATAGCCGGTTGCCGCGGCGGGATTGCAGATAGTAATGCCGCTTCGGCGTGGCGCGGGCGATCAACTCGATCTGGCGCTCGTTGAGGCCGAAGCGTTCATAAGCGGCGCGGCCCTGGGGTTCGACGGCGCGATCATTCGGCAGGAAGATGCGCTGGGAGCAGGACTCGATGATGGTGGGCGCGATGGAACTATCCGCGATATCGGCCAGCGACTGCGTGGCGAAGACCACAGCGACATTCTTCTTGCGCAGCACCTTCAGCCATTCGCGGATGCGCGCGGCAAACAACGGATTGTCCAGATAGACCCAGGCTTCGTCGAGAATTAGCAGGGTCGGCCGGCCGTCGAAGCGATCCTCCAGCCGATGGAACAGATAGCTCAGCACCGGCAGGATCGCGGCGGCCTCGTGCATCAGATCCTCGGTCTCGAAGCACTGCACCTCGGCGAGTGCCAAGCTGTTCTCGGCGGCATCGAGAAGCCGGCCGAAGGGACCGTCCAGGGTGTAGGGCATCAGCGCCGCCTTCAGCGCATTCGACTGCAGCAGGACGGAGAGGCCGGTCAGCGTCCGCTCGTCGGCGGGTGCCGAGGCCAGGCTGGTCAAGGCCGACCAGACTGCTTCCTTGACCTCCGGGGTGACATTGACCCGCTCATGGGCCAGCAGACCCGAAATCCATTCGGCGGCCCAACTCCGCTCGGCGGGATCGTCGATGTTCCGCAGCGGCTGGAAAGCAAGTGAGCCATCGGAACCCAAGGCATGATGCTCGCCGCCCATGGCGAGCACGGCGGCACGCGCCGAGAAGCCCTTGTCGAAGATGTAAAGCTGGGAATGGGCGTAACGGCGGAACTGCAGGGCGAGCAGCGCCAGCAGCACGGATTTACCGGCGCCGGTCGGCCCGACGATCAGCATATGACCGACATCGCCGACATGGGTCGAGAACCGGAACGGCGTCGAGCCCCTGGTCTCGGCATGGAACAGGGCAGGACCATCCAGATGATCGTTGCGTGCGGGCCCCGCCCAGACCGAAGAAAGCGGCACCAAATGCGCCAGGTTCAGCGTGTGCACGATCGGCTGGCGGACATTGGCGTAAGGGTGCCCCGGCAAGCTGCCGAGCCAGGCCTCGACGGCGTTGAGGCCCTCACGGATGCAGGTGAAGCCGGCACCATTGATGATGCGCTCGACCGCCCGGCGTTTTTCTTCAGCATGCAGCCGGTTCTCGTCCATCACCGTGATGGTCGCCGTCAGATAGCCGAACGCGACATGATCGCCGCCCAGGGCCTGCAGCGCCTGGTCGGCATCGTGCATTTTGTTGTCGGCGTCGGAGTCGGTGAGCTGGGCCGGCTGGTTGTAGAGCACCTCGCGCATCAGCGCGGCAATGGACTTACGCTTGTTGAACCATTGCCGCCGCAACCTGGTCAGCGTCTTCGTCGCCACGGTCTTGTCGAGGGCGATGAAGCGCGTCATCCAGCGATAGGCGAAATCCTGGTGGTTCAGCGCATCGAGAATGCCGGGGCCGGTCATGCCCGGAAACCCCAGCACCGTGACGCTGCGCAGATGCTTGTCGCCCAGCATCGGCTCGATGCCACCGCTGAGCGGCGTATCGGCCAGGATGGCATCGAGATAGAGCGGCGTCTCGGGCACCGCAACCGCATGGCGCCCGGTCGAGATCGTATTGTGCAGGTAGGTCAGCGTGCCGGCATCGTCGAGCGCCTCGACCTCCGGCATGAAGCCCGCGAGCAGATCGCGCACACGCTCTGTCTCGGCGATGAAGGCGTCCAGCTCCCGACGCCAGTCCCTGCCCTTCCCCGGTTCGGCGCGTTCGAGCAGTGCTTGCTCGGCGCGGGTCACCTGATCAGGTGGGGGCCTAAAGAGCAGGGTCAGATGATAGGCGCTCTCGTAATGCGCGCGCCTACGATGAGAAAACGGCGAGGCGTCGTCATTCTCGAATGCGGCGCGGCGCTCCTCATCCACCAGCCAAGACGCAGCGTCAGGAAAGATCGAATCCGGATAGCCTGGCGCTTCGAACCGTTCCGCCTCGAAGAACAGCACCCAGCCCGATCCGAAACGGCGAAGCACATTGTTCAGCCGAGCGCAGGCGCCCACCAGCTCCGCTTCCGTGGCGCTCTCCAGGTCTGGTCCGCGGAAGCGCAGCGTGCGCTGGAAGCTGCTATCCTTATTCAGGACGACCCCGGGGGCCGCGAGCATCGCCCAGGGCAGATGATCAGCGAGCCGGTCGCCGGTGCGTCGGTATTCGGAGAGGTTCAGCATGCGAGGTATCCCCGCTGTCGGAGATGACGCACCAGCACGGGCGCAAAATCCGGATCACGCTTGGCGGCAAAGACACTGAGCGTGTGCAGCGCCATCCAGAGCAGCAACCCGGGCACCCACATCTGAAGCCCGAGCCCGAGCGCGGCGGCCAGCGTGCCGTTGACGATGGCGATGCCGCGCGGCGCGCCGCCGAGCAGGATGGGCTCGGCGAGCGCGCGATGCAGCGGCACCTCGAAACCGGAGACGCTGACACCCATCAGACCAGCGCCCCGCCGCCGAAACCAAAGAAGGAGAGAAAGAACGAGCTTGCGGAAAAGGCGATCGAGAGTCCGAAGACAATCTGGATCAGGCGGCGGAAGCCGCCGCTGGTCTCGCCGAAGGCGAGGCTGAGGCCGGTGACGATGATGATCATCACGGCGATGATCTTGGCCACAGGACCTTCGACGGATTCCAGAATATCTTCGAGCGGTGTCTCCCAGGGCATGTTCGTCCCGGAGGCATAGGCAACCCCGGCGAGCAGCGGCAGCATCGCGATGCCGGCGGCCAGGCGGCGCAGGAGCCGGCGGAGCGGAGAGGACGCGGGTGCAGACACAAGCATGGCAAACCCTTTCTGGTGATCAGACATCGTGCGAGGCACGGAGCCGGTGGGGGTCGAGGTCGGTAACGGCATAGTCTCCGTCGACGTCGAGGCCAGTGACTTCGCTGATGCTCTCGACGCGGCGGGTGGTGCCGCGGCCCTGGATGAAGACGATGATGTCCACCGCTTCGGCGATCAGCCGGCGCGGGACGGTGACAACTGCCTCTTGGATGAGCTGTTCGAGCCGGTAGAGCGCCGCCCTGCCGGAATTGGCATGAATGGTGGCGATCCCGCCGGGATGGCCCGTATTCCAGGCCTTCAGCATGTCGAGAGCTTCCACGCCGCGGACCTCGCCGACGATGATGCGGTCCGGCCGCAAGCGCAGGGTGGAGCGCACCAGATCGGCGAGGGACACCACGCCCGGCCGCGTGCGCAGCGCGACACTGTCGGGTGCGGAGCATTGCAGTTCGCGCGTGTCTTCGAGGAGAATGACCCGCTCGTCGAGCCCGGCCATCTCGGCGAGCAGGGCATTGGCGAGTGTCGTCTTGCCGGAGCTGGTGCCGCCGACGAGTAGGAGATTGCGGCGCGCGACCACCGCCTCACTCAGGAGCTTCGCCTGCGACGGCCGCATTGTGCGCTCGGCAACATAGTCACTGAGGGTGTAGACGCGCGCCGCCGGCTTCCGGATCGTGAAGCACGGTGCCAACGAAATCGGCGGCAGGATGCCTTCGAAGCGCTCTCCGGCCACACCCTCATCCCGCGGCGGCAGCTCGGCGCTGACCACTGGACTACCGGCATGGACTTCGACCCGGACATGGGAGGCGACGAGGCGGATGATCCGCTCAACCGCGGCAGCACCCAGCCGCACGCCGGTGTCGCTCCGGCCCTCGCCGAGACGGTCAAGACGCAGCGCGCCATCGGGATTGACCATGACTTCGATGACGGCCGGATCGGCAAGTGCCGCCACTATCTCCTGGCCCATGGCGGTGCGCAGCATGGCACGCCGCCGTTCCAGTGATTGGCTGGCGTGGGCTTCCGGGCGGAACGGGCCGCTCATGGTCTCTCTCCCGGCCGGCTATGGCCTTCCGGCGGCGTCGCTCCTGCCGCCGGCATATGACTGGGGGGCTGACCACCATCCCTCTCCTCCTGCCCGAAGGCGCGGCCGCCACGGGCGATGTGCCGTCCCACCTGGTCGATGAAGGCCTGGAAGCGGTCACGGCCAACGGCGCGCGCCGCCTGGTCGGGCTCGGGCAAGGGGGCGTTGATCGTGAGGTAGTAACGGATGAAGAGAGCCAGGCTCTCCAGCAAGATCTGCTGGTCGCGCTCGATGCGTGCGAGCTGGGCGCTGACACGGTCCAACCTCAGCGCGAAGCGATCATCGAGCTCCTTGGTACCGCGGCGGGTCAGCCAGGCTTGTACCGCATCGGCGAGGATTGCGGATTTGGAAGCACCGGGCTTGGCAGCGAGTGCCTCGAGCTTCTCAGCGACATCCGCGGAAAGGTAAAGCTGATGACGGGTTTTGAATTGCTTGCTCATCATCTCCCCTCAGAAATCCGGCAGGAGGTCGCGGTCGGGATTGCGATGCAGATCACCCTCGTTCATCGCATGAGCGCGATTGACGCTGCCGGCCTCCTGCACCCGGTCCATTGCCGCCTTGTCGGCGCCGATGTCGGTGTCTTCGTCGAGACCGAGGTCGACGGCCTGTTCTGTGGCGTACGACCATACCTTCCTGTCATCGGGCGAACCTGGATGGCGCTGACGCTGAAGGCCGCCTTCGTCCTCCGGAGAATCGGCGATGCCCTCATCTTTGGCGGCGGCGAGACCCAGATGCACACCGCGCACCTGGCCGCCCCAATCGTCAGGCCGAGCAGCGGGAGGGTCCAGATAGCCCTTCTCTGCCAGCGCTGGCGCCGGGGCGACGCGCCCGGTGAAATTCCGATCTTCGAAGTAGCGGAGCTTCTTCGCGCGGATCGGAGCGAGGCCCGAGACCAACACCAGCTCGTCGGCGGGCGGCAGCTGCATCACCTCGCCGGGTGTCAGCAGCGGCCGGGCCGTCTCCTGGCGGCTGACCATGACATGCCCGAGCCAAGGGGAGAGCCGATGACCTGCGTAATTGCGCTGAGCCCGCAATTCCGTGGCCGTACCAAGGGCGTCGGAGATACGCTTCGCCGTCCGCTCGTCATTGCTGCTGAAGGCAATGCGGACATGGCAGTTGTCGAGAATAGCATTGTTCTCGCCATAGGCTTTGGAAATTTGGTTCAGCGATTGCGCGATCAGATAGGCGCGGATGCCGTAGCCGGCCATGAAGGGCAGCGCCGTCTCGAAGAAATCGAGCCTGCCCAAAGCGGGGAACTCGTCCAGCATCATCAGGAGCTGGTGCTTCCGCCGCTTGGCCGGATCACCCTCGAGCCGCTCGGTCAGGCGCCGGCCGACCTGGTTCAGCACCAGGCGCACCAGCGGCTTCGTCCGGGAAATGTCCGAAGGCGGGATGACGAGATAGAGCGAGACCGGCCGCTCGGCATCCACGAGATCGCTGATCCGCCAGTCGCAGGCGGCGGTGGTCGCCGCGACCGTGGGATCACGGTAGAGACCGAGGAACGACATCGCCGTCGAGAGCACGCCGCTGCGCTCGTTCTCGGATTTGTTGAGCACCTCGCGTGCGGCGCTAGCGACGACGGGATGGACGCACGGATGCTCGGGCGTGCCGAGATGGTTGGTCCCCATCATCCGGCGCAGAGTGTGCGCAAAGCTGCGTTGCGGATCGGAGAGAAAGGTCGCGACGCGCGCCAGCGTCTTCTCCTCCTCGGCGTAGAGGACGTGGAGGATGGTGCCGACCAGGAGGGAATGACTGGTTTTCTCCCAGTGGGAGCGGCGTTCCAGCGCGCCTTCGGGATCGACCAGGATGTCGGCGATGTTCTGCACGTCGCGGACCTCGTCCGGCCCTTTGCGCACCTCCAGCAACGGGTTGTAGCGGGCGGAGCGTGGGTCGGTCGGATTGAACAGCAGAGCGTGGCTGAACCGGCTGCGCCAGCCGGAGGTCAGTTCCCAGTTCTCACCCTTGATATCGTGGATGACAGCCGAGCCCGTCCAGGACAGCAAGGTCGGGATAACCAGGCCGACACCCTTGCCGGAACGGGTTGGGGCAAAAGCCATGACATGCTCCGGACCGTCATGGCGGAGGTAATGCTTGCCCAGGCGACCGAGGAAAACGCCCGCGGCACGGAACAGGCCGGCCGCCGCGATCTCCCGGTTCGTCGCCCAGCGCGAGGATCCATAGGTCGTGACCAGCCGGGATTGCCGCGCCCGCCAGAGTGAGCCGACGATGGCGACCGCACAACCGAGCAGACCGCTCGATGCCGCGATGGCGCCCGCCTCGTTGAAGATCCGCGGGGCATAGGCGTCGTAGGAATACCACCACAGGAAAAGCTGCCAGGGCCGGTAGATTGCGCAACCGATCACCGCGAACCATGGTGCGCCGAGCTGCGCCTGGAAGCCAAGCTGGGCCGCGCACCATTCCGTGGCGAACCATACGCCCGCGATGACGATGGCAAAGACGATGAGTATCTGGCCGATGAGAAGCTTTGTCGGGGTCATGGTCGCTGTCTCCGCCGGACAGCGGCAAACGCGCATCCGGATCGCGAGACAGGACTCGGGCGAAACGCCGAAAAGAGAAATATGCTTTGTTTACGCCCAGTTAGGTTTATCTACGCTCCAGCGGCCGGGTGGATATTTGGACGTAAGAGGGCATAACTAGTTGGGCAGGCGGCGTGTGTTGGGAACACTCTCGCTTCAATCACAGACGACTGCAGCCGATTCACTTCGAGCATCTTGGTTGGGTGTAACAGAACAAATCTATGTCCGACTGGGTCAGTTGATGGGACCGTCAAATATGACGATAAGCGTGGCCCGAAATGGCCGTCGCTTCGGCCTTGTGGGATGCGCCCCTTGCTCGGGTGCCTCGCGCCGGATATCGCCCAGATGTCCGATACCTACGAAATAGCGCGGATCCAACTCCGGCAATTCCTGTCTGCCGAGCATTTCTTCTTGCTCGAACGCGCCTTACCTCGCTCCCGGTCGCTCTCCATCGGTCAATGTCCGATTGAAGCAATGACGGCATTGAAATCCGGCGGCACTCCGTCCGCCCGGCCCACCGCGCCGTCCGACTCCCGCCAGATCAGAGTCGGAGTCCCCTTGAGATGCAGCGCTGCTGCCACCTGCATGTTGCGTGCAAGAAGCGCCGGCGCATCCGGTGATGGGGTGCCCTTGAGAGAGCCGCTGGTCCGGTCCGCCACCACCTGTTCCGCCGGCTCGCCGACCATAATTTTCGCGGCCGGTGTGCTAAGACCATCATCCTCATAGTCCAGCACCGAAATGGGAATTACCGAGAGCCGACCTTTCCGGCTTGCACGTAGAGCTGAAGCTGCTGCATCGCTCGCACAGATAAGACACAGACCGGGTCGATAAACATCCACAGATGCGATGCATCGGAAGGCCCGACCGTGCCGTAGGCAGTCTCCTGAACGAGGGCCAATTGCGAAGCCGGGGGCGCCTCAGCCGCTGTGGGCGATGCCTTGGTTTCCGGTCCAAGCCGGACGGTCGGGACGGCGCCGGCGATAATCTTGACTTGGTCACGCGTTACGTCCCGGCGCGCCTGGTCCCACGTGATGCCGCCGACCACCGCCCGCGCATCCGGCGCGACATAGAAGACCTGGAAAGCGTTGCCGTTCTTCGCCAAAACCCTCCGCATCCCATGCTCCGTTCCCAGATCGAAAAGCGTCGCGCCGGCGAATGCGACGCGCTGAAGCGCGGGCACCGAGGCGATTTCGCTCTCGCGCACTGCCGGCGACTCCGGTTGTGTCGTGGCCTGCGCGCCAATTGCCGCCGGCGGAGCAATCGAAACCGCCGTTGCGCCTGGGGGCGCGTACGGAGGAATTAGAGGGGCGAGCTTTGCCGCCTGTTGCTGTGGATCGACGGCGGGCGGAACGGGAACGGACGGGGCGGTCGCGCTACTCCCGGTTCTCTGGTTGTCCACAATGGCGGCAGCCTTCTGTGGAGAGGGAGGCACCGCACAAGTCGGGCCGCTTGCGGCCACGGCCGCCACGGGATCCAAGAGTAACGTGGTCGCGAAAAGCAGGTGTCGCATAAGAAGGCTCCTTTCCTCGAAGGAGCTTCCCTCGCCTCATCGCGAACGAGGCGATCAAATTTACGTCGACAAGCCCGAACCGGAATAGTGTCCTCGGCGATGCAGCCCGGCTCCTGGCATACACGTGGGCATATGGGAGAGCCAAAGGCTCTAAGGGCCCGGGTTTGGCTTCACGTCACCGCCTCACATTCCCGCATGGATCTTAATTTTTGAGCAACAAGAGATGAAAATGTCGCTACGCGAGGGTTGCGCGACGACGGCCGCCGCTCTCCACGTCGTCGCGTTCGCTTACTTCATGATGAGGCAAGTAGCTACTCTGGTCTCAGGTGCCTAACATCCTTGGGCGTGCCCGATTCTTGAATCTACGCGATGCAAGGCTTGCACGGACGCAACGCCGGGTGCGGCGATCCACCTGGACCTTCTTAGATGTGGAGAGCGTCGTGAGGGCGTGCATCATCAGTTCAGGCATTTTAGATTGGCGGCGATGGCGAGAGGTTACCAGACACGCGGCAGAACGCGCAGTTCCCTCGAAGCTGCAAGCACAGCACGGGAAGGCAGAGCAACCCGCGTCCCAACGCGTCACCGTCGAGATCTCCACCTCATTCAATCGTGAAATCGGTCCTGCTATGTCCAAACATCTTACGACAATTCAGGCGTTTGTTCTCACGCTCTGCCTCGCGTGGACGACTAGTGCAGCGCGCGCAGCGGAGCTAGATGGCATCACGATGCCCGACCATATGGTTGTAGATGGGACACCACTCATACTCAATGGAATGGCCCTGCGCACGGCCTCGCTTCTTCGTGTGCGCGTCTATGTCGTAGGCCTCTACCTCCAACAGCCGGGCCATGACACGGAACGGATAGTCGGCTCCTCGCAGGTCAAGCTACTGCATTTCGTCTTTCTCCATGACGTCAGTGCTGCCAAGGCACGTGCATCCTGGCGGAACTCCCTTGCCCGGAACTGTCCAGCACCCTGCCGTCTACGGCCCGATGAAGTCGCACAATTCCTCGCCAGCATCCCCGCGATGCGCGCGGGTTATACTGCTGATGTCCTGTTCGTTCCTCGGAGGGTTGATTTCATCGTCAACGGGCGCAGTCTGGGGCAAGTGACCGATCCCATCTTCGCCCGCGTTATTTTGTTATGCTATATCGGACCGCAAGCAAAACCTGCGGCCGTCAGAAATGGCGTTCTTGGTCTGCGATGATCAAAGGAGGATCAATCCGAGAGGCAAAACAACGCAAGATGCTTGTACGGCGCTCCTTCTGCTGTGACGGGCGTGCCCACATGCAGGCCCTTGCCACCCATCGTCCGCAGAAGCTGCTTGAGGTGGCGGCGCAGCGGAACGAACCGGCTGCACGCAAGGAAAGACAAGTGACCCGCATTGGCACGGCTGAGCAGCAGCAGGAGGCAGCGCTCACTGCCGAGAGACGACGGAGCGGCTACCAGGCCCCTAGTGACCTGCCGCCGCCACTGGCGCGCTTGTCATGACGCAGCTAGGGGCCGTCATATCCACCGGCATCCGCGGCCAACTGGCCGAGGACAAGTGCCGGCACGACGTTGCGATCCCGTTCCGGTCTGGATACGGTGGCGCTCCATGCTTCTCGTGCGGAGTTTGTCATGCCGCCGGAGAATTCGGATAAAATGCTCAAGGTAAAGCGCCGTGCGAGCGTCCTGGTGACAGGCGCGTCCAGTGGCATTGGCAGGGACCACGGCCCTCAATCTCGCGGCCCAGGGCGTCCGGGTTTTTGCCGCCTGCCGCCGTCTCGCGGATGGAGAGGCGCTGGCGCGTGACTCTCCGGGCGGGCGGATCGTTCCAGTCGAAATGGATGTGACGCGGCCGGAAACGATCGCCCAGGCGCGAGCGTCAGTGGAGGCGGCCCTGGGGCAGGATGACCTCGATGGCCAGGTCAACAACGCTGGCGTCGGTCTTCCTGCGCCAATGGAGAACGTCAGCCTCGCCCGGGTGCGGGATGCCTTCGAGGTCAATCTGTTTGGGTAGCTTGAGGCGATCCAAGCGTTCCTGCCGCTGCTGCGCTCAAGGTCTGGCCGGATTGTCAATCTCGGCTCCGTTGGCGCGTATATCACCATACCCTTCGGCGGTGTGCTCTGCGCGACCAAGGCAGCCTTCACCTCTTTCAACGATGCGCTTCGGTTGAAGCTTCATTCCTCCGGCATTCGGGTTTGCCTGATCGAACCCGGCTCAATCAACACCCCAGCCGTCGAGAAGACCCTAGGCGGCGTCGCCGATGCCATCGCCGCCTGGCCGCCGGGCGCGGCCGAACGCTACGGCGGGATGTTTCGGAACTTCACCAGGCGCGCCGTGGCCCGCGAGAGCGCGGGCAGCCGGCCTGAGGTGGTTGCTCCGGCAATTCATCATGCCTTGACCAGCGGCCGGCCCAAGGCCTGCTATCCCGTGGGAAAGGACGCACGCCTGCTGGTGACCCTGCCGCGCGTCCTGCCAACGTCGCTGCTCGATGCGCTGCGCCGTCGCCTATTCGGCCTGTCGTCGGCAATTGGTGAAGTCTCGTCACCCGAGGGAAGAAAACAATGACCGAGGTTCTGGTTGTCGGCGCGGGACCCGTCGGGCTCACCATGGCGGCGGAGGCCGCGCGTTATGGCCTGAGTATTCGTATCATCGATAGCGCGGGGCGGGCCACAGAAACTTCCAAGGCGCTAGTGTTGTGCAGCCGCTCGCTGGAGCTAATTGACCGGATGGGTTGCACGCCAACCTTCCTGGCGGCGGGGTTCAAGGCTCATGGCGCATCGATCCGCAGCGGCGCGACGCTGCTCGGGCAGGCGCGCCTCGATGATGTCGCCAGTCCCTACAACTATGCCCTAATGATCCCCCAACGAGATACGGAGCGTCCCGTGGCTGGTCGGTTGCGATGGCGCCCACAGCACCGTCCGGCACGGCCTTGACACCGAATTTCTTGGCCAGGCCCAGGGTGACGATTGGATCCTGGGTGATGTTCGTCTTGAGGGCACCGGCGCGCCGGCTGTCGACGAGATCGCTGTCTATCTGCATCGGGACGAGGTTTTCACGGTCTTTCCCATTCCAGGTGGACGGGTGCGCGTCGTCGGCACAGTCGGCAAGACGGACCCCGCCCACCCGAGGCCCGATCCGACGCTCGGCGAGATTCAGATGCTGATCGATCAACGGACCGGTGGCGGCTTCCAGGCCTCCGATCCGGTCTGGCTCTCTATCTTTCGCGTCAATGAACGGAAGGTCTCCAGCTATCGGCAGGGGCGGGTCTTTCTCGCCGGCGACGCCGCGCATATCCATAGCCCGGCCGGCAGCCAGGGCATGAATACCGGCATGCAAGACGCGATCAACCTTGCCTGGAAGCTCGCCATGGTGATGCGGGGCGCGGCAGCGGCGACACTGCTCGACACCTATAGCCCGGAGCGCAACGCCGATGGGGAGATGATCTTGAGCAATGCGACCCGATTGACCGATATCGCAACGCTTGCTCACCCGGCGGCGCAGGTGATTCGCAACCTGGCGCTCCGCTTCATGCTCGGATTTCATGCTGTCCAGGAGCGGATCGCGGTGACGATGACCGAGACTGAGATCGCCTATACGCAAAGTGCACTCTCTGTCGGCGCCAGACATGTGCCTCACAACCTCGCCGCGGGCGCCAGGCTTGACCCGGCGCTCTATGATGGGCCACCGCCGGGTAGCGGGGATACCCCGCGTTTCGTTCTGTTTGCCGCGGACAAGTCCAGGGCCGCGAAGCTGACGGCGGCCTTTCCATCGGTTCTGGAGGCTGCCCCGCGCGCGTCGCCACAAGTGGACCGGATGCTCATCGTGCGGCTTGACGGATATATCGGGCTCTCGGCCGCCGCATCCGATTGGGCTACAGCGGAAAGCTATCTGGCGAAGCTTGTCTCCACCGGGCCAGTGATCGCGGCTTAGAACGCCTTTCAAAACCGTCCTCCCAATGCTCGCAGGCAGATGATTGAGCAGGCGATTGAGGTGACGGCGTGATGTTGTCGAGCCTGCGTTCATAGCGGATAGTGAGCCGCCTGAACTTGTTGAACCATGTGAAGCTGCGCTCGATCACCCATCGATGGGCGCCTAGCTTCTGGCTGGTGTCGACGCCGCACCGGGCGAGACGTGGCTTGATACGGCGACGCAGACAGGCTCGGCGGCAGCGCCGGTGATCATAGGCTTTGTCGGCGTGCGGCTTGTCAGGCTTGCTTTTCGGTCTGCCGCGCTTGTCCGCGATGGGCGGTACGGCGTCCAGTAGATCCTCGAAAGGTATGCTGTCGTGGACGTTGGCTCCGGTAAGCAGAAAGGCGAGCAGAATGCCACGTCGATCCGTGATCAGATGGCGTTTTGTGCTCGGCTTGCCTCGGTCGGTTGGGTTCCGACCTGTCGCGGCTCCCCCTTTTTGGCCGCAATGGACGAGCTGTCCATGCAGGCTCGGCTCCAATCGATGCGGTCTGCGTCTCGCAGTTGGCGCAGCAACTCGTGGTGCAGACGCTGCCACACCCCGGCCGCTTGCCAGTCGCGCAGTCGTCGCCAGCAGGTCACACCTGATCCGCACCCGATCTCCGCCGGCAGCATTTCTCATGGAAAGCCGGTGCGCAGCACGAACAGGATGCCGGTCAGCGCGGCACGCGACAAAACAGGTGGTCGGCCACCCTTGGGCTTGGGCGACATCGGTGGAAGCAATGGCTCGATGAGCAGCCACAGCGATTCGGGCAAGAGAGGAGCGAGCATCCCTTCTCATGAATCAGACCCGACCCGAGTACAAGGGTTTTGAAAGGCATTCTTAATACGCTCACCGCGTTGTCGTGAGGCATTCTTAATACGCTCACCGCGTTGTCGTGAGTAGTTCTGCAAACGCCAACGCCGAGATCGGCTCAGAGAAGTGACATCCCTGAAACTGATGAGGTCGTCTAATCGCCGCCGATAACCCCAAAGCGGGGGTCCTTGTTCCACGCTTACTCACAATCTGATTCCCGAAAAGTCGGCGATGCGGAACGCCGCGTCTCCGGCTTTGCGGTTCTGCGCCTTCCCGGAGCGTCAGTTTTGCGGCGCTGCTCTCCATTTCGCTATGCATATAGGCGCTTTCTCCCACCTTGAGTTCGAGCGGGCTGTAGAATTCCGTATACAGCGTGACCGTTCCTTTAATGACATAGATGAACTCCTCGCCAGCATGGGAGCTCCAGTTCTTAATATCGTTCAATGATCGCGCTTTGATCTTCATGATCAGGGGAATCATCCGCGTACGACGCAGTTCAACCGCAAGCTGCTGCTAGGTGAGTTGGGGCTGCATTGTATTCGACGGCATAGTAGAGTTGCGCGTGTTTAAGCAGTAGAGATTCGCGCATGCATCTAGATGATCGTATCAGCGCATTCCGCGCCTCGATATCGCCTAATCTTCTTGCCAGTGATGATTTCATCGACTGGCAGGTGATTAACAGGCGACTGGGTTCGAAAAAACCGGAGATTCTGCAACTGCAGGCGGTGATCGACCAAGGCCCACTGACGCAAAATGCACTAGCCGGCATGCTGCGTCGATTTCCTTCAATCTACCCGCTACTCCTCGATCTAGTCGCCTTCAACAGTTCCGACAACCAGGTCGAGAAGTGGGGATTTCCGCCTGCTGTTGGTGACGAGCCCGGTCGCATTGATTGGGTTGCCAGCCAGTTGATGCACGTTGGGGTAGACCGGATATTGGATAGTGGAGTCTCGGTCCTTTCGCTGCTCCGCGTCGCCGAGGTGCACAAGGACAGTTATCGGAGGCGCTTCCGATCAGCCGGGCAGCTTGATGACCGCACGAGGCGTGCGGTCATGGCAGCCGTTCGTCGAGCCAACTTGGAGCTGATGCAGCCGACCACTCTCAATCCAGACGCGCTCACCGATGCCTCTCTGAGACGTTCGCTCGCCTATGTTCTTGCCATCGGCAGTCGCCCGATTGCCGGCATTACAACCGCTTTTCAAAATCAATCAGGCGACCGTCAACAATACGATCTTTTAACTATATACCCCGCCCTTCAAGAGCGATTAGGCGCGGTCGGCATGCCACTCATCCTAATCACCGACGGGCAGGGACTAAAGGAAGCTTTGGAATGCACTCTCACGGCCCTTTTCGAGGGCGTGCGCTTCCCCATGACGCTGAGCGCAGCTGAAGGTGGTTCTTTGGTCGAAGCGATCATTGATGCTGCATCGCTTGAAGGAGCCAAAGACAGTTGAACGTGCAGCCGTCGATGCGTTGATCCTAGGGGGGACTGCAGTTTCAACTCGAAGTGCACGCAGAGGACCTTCATGTTGGCATTGGTCTGGCGAGGCTGGCTCTCGCCTGCTTCGCCGAGAGCCGACGGACATTGGCGCTAAAGCCGATCCAGATTGGCGAATCGATTACATGGACAAACCGGCAGTGGGTTGAGCGTGCCAGAAATCCCTCCCTGTCCTTTGAAGCTGCCCGGTCCTCGCCCTGGTTGCAGAGATGCTGGGCGTAAAGGAGCTAGAGACGGGCAGGAGTGCCAGCGGAATGCTTGCCGCATCTTAGGCTCTACCCAACCAACCGATTGCTGCCAAACTCGACCTAAGTGCCAATGGCAGTCCGTTAACGACAACATTCCAAATGACGTTTCTCAACGCTTGATAACGACCCCCCCACCCCACCTCCCGGCAGCAGTAGGACTGGGGATCAATATTCGAGCGGTAGCCAAGGCAGGGGGGCGCGTGATGGCCGCGGTTACACTGTCGCTCGTCGTGCTGGGCGCGATCAGCGTGGCCTGATCCGACTTCTTGGCGTTGCGTGACGTCAGCGGGTACCGTATTTCTATCCTGTAAGCGTCGGAGACAAATGCCTCAGTGAGGAAGCAGGGTTGGCTGCCTGCGCCGGAATAAAACTCCGTCGATGGAAACTTCCTCATGTTGAACGCAAGTCGATGGAAACTTCCTCATGTTGAACGCAAAAGGTCAAAGGATGCGAGGATGAAGGACGGAGATCTAGATGGAGCGAGCCATTACGCAGCCCGCCGACCCTCTCCTGAAGTCGTGATCTGGCAGTCTCTGTAACGTAGACGCCAGTCATGAAGCGAGCCCATTATGTTTTCGTCCAGTCTAAACCAGTATATCAAATCGCAACATCCGGAGCTGCCTAGCGCACGTCCGCTCCTTCGTTAGCGAATCACAAAATTTCGGGTTTCCGAAAGCCGAGGTCCGCGTTTTGTCTACGTGATCGCTCGTTCGGTAATGACCTGATCCATGGGGATATCGTGCGCCTGTGGGTAAATTGTTGCAATTTGAGAGTGTTCAAAACCCACGCCGACAGTTCGTGGTCGCCCCGGCGCCGCGAGCGTACGATCATAATATCCCCCCCCGTACCCTAGCCGATAATTCTGTCGATCAAAGCCTACGACCGGCACTAGCAACAAGCTGGGCGCCACGGGCTCACCCACGGCAGGGACGGGAATGTTCCATAAACCGCTCGCCATCGTGATCCCAGGCCGCCATTCACGAAAGATCAATGGTTCCGCCTTACGCACGACGACTGGGAGCGCAAGCCTTACTTTTTGAGCGTGCAGAAGTCTTATCACTCCACGCGGATCATATTCCCCCCTAAACGGCCAATAGAAGCCGATCAACGTCCCGGCTTCTATTGGCAGGACTTTCAGGAGTGCGGCGGTAATCGCTTGGCTGTGAGCGCTTCGCTCCCTTGACGAAATGGCCAGACGACGTTCGATCAGCGTGACACGCTTGGCTTTTCGCCACAAGCGAATCTCCTCCCAGTGGTGGACCGGATTGGTTGTGGGCGGCTCTTCGGGTTGAGAATTCGATATATGATCGAATTCGTGCATCATACATGCGGGCGAACTGTAGGACCGGAACTCAAACTCGTCGTCTTCAGGATCACCCTCATGATGCGCCTTGTCATTCCCGCTCATGTCCGCTCTCCTTCGTCACAACCGAACCAGCCCCACGTCCTGACCGGGACAACGCATGCAGTTCAGTATGGACCCAATCTATTTTGTGGTAACTGAGCCATGCGTCTCGCCCAACTCGTTTGATGGCGCAAGATTCTGGTAGGTGTTCCCAGACCAGAGTCATTAATCGACCGCGCTCCTGACTGCGACAAAGCACCTGTCTATCCCCGCTGGGCCTGTGACCGCGCCATCCAACGTTACCGTCAGTCTGGGCTAACAGAGCCGCAGACATTATCGATCTTATCTATTAAGAGTCAATAATAGCCAATCAGCCGTGAACATTGCGACATTAGAGATGCGGCCGCCGGCTACCTTTGGACTCAGGCAAAATCCGGTCGGCTCAGGCCGTTGCGAGCCCAGCACCAGCATGGTATTTGACGTTCACCCTATAGCCTTTGTCTTACTCTGGCGTTGGGCCCGTCCTAGCAGTTCCTGGAACAGCGCCTCAAGATCATCGCGGCTGATGTCAACGGCTTCTCCATAATCCGCTAGCACCTCATCGAGTTCGGTGGGATCGAGAGAGAGCTGCGCGATCGGCGGATGCGGATGGGCTGGAACGTGTGCATGGTGCGGGTAGGAACGGCCAGTAGCATTGTTGTAGGCAATAGCCGTTATCGCAAGCAGAAACGAATTAAGGCCGACAGGCACCATTACGAAACTATAACCGAGCGCTGCGACATGTGGACTACCCAGCACAGCAGTGAGTGCAACTGCGCCGCTTGGCGGATGAACACAGCGCAGCAATGACATTGCTGTGAAGGAAAAGCCGACTGCCACCGCGGCCGCGATGACAGGAGATGCAATCCAGTGAGCTGCGGTTACTCCGATTAGCGCGGCGACAAGATTGCCCCCAATGATCGACCAGGGTTGGGCAAGTGGGCTTGCCGGCACGCCGAAAAGCAGCACAGCAGATGCGCCCATCGGCGCAATCAACAATGGCAGACCATTCGTCGAACCGAGCCATGCCGTGCAGATGGAACCGGTGAGCAAAATGCCCAAAAAAGCACCGATCCCCCCGCGCAGACGTTCGCTATAGCTTGTCGATAGCGGATATGGCAGGAAGCGACGCCATAAATTCATCGATTTGCCGGCAGATGAACGTATGGGACTCTATGAAGAATCAAAGCATCGAACAGACAATAGATGATTCCACATACGATTATGGCGACGATGACAATGGTGACCAGCATCAAGGCCAATCCAGCCGCGTAAAATATTGTTTCAAAAATTTTGTGCAGGTGGTCCTCTCCACGATCAGGCTGACTCGACTTGCCAAAATCAATTTTTAACAATTTCATAGCGATTAAATCCCGTTCGTTCCACGAGGGAGTAGCGCGCGACTGCTGGCATCGTCCGTTAGTTTCTCAACGACGATCGGCATTTCATCGGATAAAGGTTCTTTGTTTGACGTTCTTTTGTGGCGACGTCGGAAAAGCGTCCCGCGGCTGGTCTCAGCCTCGAATTCCCGCCAGCGCAGCTTGATGAGATCACCTCGCGAAACGATTCCGAGCAATGCGCGTGTTTCGGGGTCGATGACGGGCATCCTTGGCGCCTGCTGAGCCATCATTCTTACAGCAATTGTCGCGATTGTCTCGTCGAGCAATGCCGTGGGCACCTCGCTACCCATCAAAATGTCAGAGATGAGATCGGTGCGAGGTATCTGTGCGCCGATCCACCCCAATATGTCGGCACGCGAGACTAAACCAACAAGCCGCCTTTCGGCGTCCACCACTGGATAGGCGCGATGCCGGTGTTTGGGCTCTAGGAAGAAGTCGATCGCCTCACCTACCGTGATGCCCGCATGCAAGGTTTCGACAGGCGTTGCCATGATCTCCCGCACACGCACCAACGAGGCCAGATCGACGCTATATTCGCGGGTGACATGGTGTCCGCGGCGGGCCAGTTTTTCCGTCAGGATCGAGCGCTTCATCACCAGCACCGTGACGGCATAGCTCCCCATGCTGGCGGCGATGACAGGCAACAGGACGCTGTGGTTCCCCGTCAATTCCACCGCAAACAGGGTGGCTGTCAGCGGCGCCCGCATGGTTCCGCCCATCATCGCCGCCATGCCGAGGACCGACCAGAAACCCGGTGCGGCAGCGGGCAGCCACGGTGCCAACACGGCCCCTAGCCCACCGCCGATGATCAACAGCGGGGCGAGAACGCCGCCAGACGTACCGGACCCTAATGCCACCGACCATATGACGGATTTCACGGTCAGAAGCCGGAGCGCGGATAGTCCCGTCAATCCACCCGCAAGCATATGCGCAATATTGGGATAGCCAACCCCAAGCGCGCGGGGGTCGATCAGTCCGCCGATGCCGACAACAAGGCCACCGATGGCCGGCCACCACATCCAATGCAGCTTCAGGCGCGCGAACCAATCCTCCGCAGCATAGACCATGACTGTGAGCAGCGCCGAGCCTAAGCCCGCAATGAGACCCAGGCCAACCCACCCCAAGCCATGAATAGGATCGACAGTCACATTGCCCGTGAACGGAAATAAAGGTGTCGCCGTCAGCACGTATTGGCGCTCGAGGGAAGCGGTGATGCAGGCGACAGCCACGGGCAGAAAGCTCCGTGGCTTGAGTTCAAACAGGAGCAGCTCGACAGCGAGAAGCATGGCCGCGACCGGCGTGCCAAACACGGCGGTCATGCCCGCACAGGCACCCGCCACCAGCAGAGTCTTGCGCTCCATATCGGTTAGCGAAAACAGCTGCGCGAAGAGGGAGCCAATGGCGCCGCCAGTCATAATGATTGGCCCCTCGGCGCCGAATGGGCCGCCCGTGCCGATCGAGATTGCCGAGGAAATCGGCTTTAGGATGGCAACCTTCAGCCCCATCCGAGAGCCACCCAGAATGATGGCCTCCAGCGCCTCCGGGATTCCGTGGCCACGGATTTTCTCGCTGCCGTACCGTGCCATTAAGCCGATGGCGAGGCCACCGATCGCAGGCACCGCGACGGTCCATAGTGGCAGGTGGGCGGAGGCTGCGCCCGTCATCGCAAGATGACCAAAATACGCGGCAGAGGTCACCATACCGATGAGATGGAGGAGCGCCCACCCAGCGGCAACACCGCCGGTGCCCGCCACGACGCCCATCGCGGCGATGGCCAATACCCGAGGCTCTGTGGTGAAATCCCCCAATTTTTCCAGAAGTCCGTGTCTGTCACCGGAACGCGTCGTGCCCATTGCCACCTCAGTTGAAAGCGGGCCGGGTATATATCGTATCACGATATAATCAAGTGTCTAATCCAGTTTAGCGAGCAGCTCGATCAGCAAGGGGCGAAGTGCACGCAACTCATCTCGATGCGTGACGGACAGCGTCAAAAGTGCCACTTCGGCGGTTTGCGTCAGACATAGCTTCATTATGCGCCGATCCCTCGCGTCGGGCTCGCGGCTCACGAGGCCTAGTGCCACCAGCCTGTCCGCCAATTCACTCGCGCTATGAGGTTGGATGACCAAATACTCGGCCAGCTCACCGATCGAGATGGCAGCCTCCTTTGCGGCCCGGATGGCGAGCAGAGCCTGGTGCTGCTGCGGCGTCAGACCGGCGGACTTGGCCGCGGTCTCACTGAAATGCGTGAAACGTCGCAGCGCGGTCCGAAACGCCGCAAGGGTCTGATAATCTTCATCGGTGAGCTGATGGGTGGGCTTTTGTCGTTTCGTCATGCTCTATGATATCGCGCAGCCAAGCGCGAGCACCATACCGGGCGGCCTTTACTGGGCCGCCGAGTACAGCAGTCATCCTTAGTCCAGCGCTTCCGCCGGGCCGAAAAACTCAAAATGGGCTCGATGACCAGGCACGCCGAGCGCGGCAAGGCTACGCTTGATGAACGCCATAAAGGGTTTTGGTCCAAGAAAGTAGACATCGCAATCGAGATTAGCGGGTAGCCAGCGTTGCAAATGATCGATGGCAGGCCTGCCAAACGCGTGCGCGTCGCTGCCATCGGTCGCCTTGCCATGCTCGTAAACGATGAAGCGACGGAGCTGCGGATAGAGCTCTGCCCAACCTTGCAGCGTCGTCGCGAAGGCATGTGCTTCCCTGGTACGGGCATAATGCAGGAAGGTCACCTCGCGACCGCCCTTGGCAAGCGCCGCTTCCGCCATTGCAAGGGTAGGCGTAATGCCCACACCGCCGCTAATCAGAACCAGCGGACTGGTGCCCTCTCGAAGAGTGAATTCGCCGGCCGGCGGAAATACATCCAGCAAACTGCCCTCATCAACCCGGTCATGCAGGAAGTTCGATACCAAGCCGCCACTTTCTCGCTTCACGCTGATCCTATAGCTGCGCCCGTTCGCGGCCGCAGACAGCGAATAGTTGCGCCGCACTTCCTGTCCATCGGGCACCAGCCGCAGGCCGAGATATTGGCCAGGTATGAAATCCAGAACCGGCTGGCCGTCCACCGGTTCAAGGTGGAAAGAGGTGATCTCGGCACTCTCTGGAACCTTGCGGGTGACACGGAAGACCCGAGCGCCGCGCCAGCCGCCCGGGTCTTTGGCGCGCTTGTCATACGCTTCCGCCTCCGCGCCGATCAGAACATCGGCTAACTGCTGATAGGCGGCTGCCCAGGCTCCGATCACCGCCTCCGTGGCCGTCTCCGAGCCCAACACCTCACGGATCGCGCGCAGCAGGCAAGCGCCAACGACAGGGTAATGCTCCGGCAACACCTGCAACGACACATGTTTGTTCACGATCTGTGTCGCCAGCGGACCAAGCTCCTGCAGACGGTCGATATTCTTGGCGTACATCAGCACCCCATTTGCCAGGGCACGAGGCTGGGCACCGCTCGCCTGATGCGCCTGGTTGAACAATGGCCGCACCTGCGGATACTCGCCCAGCATGATTTTATAAAAATGCGCGGTCAGTGCCTCGCCGCCAGTTTCCAGTATAGGAACAGTAGCCTTGATGATGGCAGTTTGATCGGCTGTAAGCATGAGGTATCTCCTGCTGGGTTGTAGTCAAGGTACCTGACCGGATCCGCGCGACTTGCCCATCCGTGTCCATCACGCCGGACACGGGCAGGAACGCGGCCGATATTTCTGAAATCAGCAGCCTGCAGGCGGGATGGAAGCGAGGGGTGAACCTCCGGAGGGATGTAGGGAAAGCAGGTCACCTGCAGACCGTGGGCAGCGCGGCGGTCTCGGTGATGAGTGCTATCCGCCGCTTCCGACGGCAGGCGCTGCTCCGGGCTATTTTCCCAAAAATTTCAGCGAGCGCCCGAACATCTCCGGCGAAGGTTCCGTTTGATCGCGTAGACGGACGCGTAAAGGCTGATGCTTGTACCGGCCTCTCGCGTGCCTCACCGAAGACCAGAAGCTGGCCAGTCGCTCAACACGGGTGGGCCAATCCACGATTGCCCGGCTGAATAGCGGCCCGAGCAATGGATTGGCGCGCACATCACTATCAAAATGGCTGACAAACAGCGCTAGGTGGCGTTCGTGGGAACCTTCGGCAATTTGCATGGCATTCGACTCTAAAAGCGGTATTGTGGTTACCTATTTATTGCACGGGATAAAAACATGCAAGTGCGATGCATATATGGAGTTGCCGGTGCGGCTGACCCGATACACTGACTTTGCGATCCGGGTGATGCTCTATCTAGCGGCGCATGAGGGCCGGCTTTGTTCGATTGGCGAGATCGCCAAGGCGCATGACATTTCGCAGAACCATTTGATGAAAGTGGCGAGCGACTTAGCCGGGTCCGGCTATGTGCAAAGCCTACGTGGTCGCGGCGGCGGCCTTCGCCTTGGCCGTCCCGCGAATGAGATCAACATCGGCCAAATGATCCGCCATACGGAAGGCAAGGTTGATCTCGTCGGATGCGGAGAGTGCGCTCTAGCCCCTGCTTGCGGCATGGTTTGCGCCTTTAGAGATGCTGTCGAAACGTTCTTTGGAACACTGGAACGATATAGTTTGGCTGATATTATGGCGACAGGCCACCCAGACCGCCTGCGCCAAATCCTGGCCGCTGAAACACAACCATCCGGGCTCCTTCAGTCGATCTAGGCCGAAGCTAGTTCAGGCAGCTGCAGTCGCGGCAGCGACTGATTGCCGTGGAGATACTGAGCAATCCTTGTTGACGAGTCTCCGACTATTAGTCGGATGCTTCGTTGAGATTCGTTTCAATTCCATTCGAATTCGAAGGTGGCGAATGATGACCCTACGGCGTACTTTCGATTTGCGCACAAAGCGGGCCTATGATCCGCCTGCAGAAAGCGACGGTGCGCGTGTATTAGTCGATCGCCTTTGGCCGCGCGGTCTGCGGAAGGATAAAGCTGAGTTGAGCGTGTGGCTGAAGGAGGTGGCTCCCAGCCCGGAGCTGCGCAAATGGTTCGGTCACGATCCGGCGCGTTGGGACGAGTTCAGTGATCGCTACCGAGCCGAACTCGCCGGCAACTGTGACGCGCACGACGCTGTGGCAAGGCTTGCCGAATTGCTGAAGCGGAGGCATGTAACCCTCCTATATGCCGCCCATGATACCGCGCATAATCACGCGCTCGTACTGGCTGCATATCTGTGTGACCATCTGAAAGACGAATATGACCGCAGCGCTCCATAGACTTGCTTGCGATCTGTTTAGCGGCACCCATGGAGCAGGCGTTTCGGAACCTACCATGCAAAGCCCTGAGGCAAATTGCGGAACAAGCGAGAGTCGTGAGCGCGTGGTGAATATCGCGATAACGTTCGCAATGGATGGCAGATCGCCGGAGACGACTGAGCCAGGCGAGGCCTTGTTCGAACCGAAGAAAATAACAAACGCCGCCGCCTGACGTCAGAAGGCAATGGTCCGGCAGCCTCCCCGTCCCGTTCATCGGCGAGCTGCCAGTCGCAATCTGCATGGACGTGAACCACGCGACCGTCTTCCGGCTCGTGCCGGACTACGTGCCGCACGCCGTCGACCGGGCTTGGGGCTGGATCGGCGGCCGTGACTCATTCGGCGGCATCGCAGTACCGCCATTGCCTGGATATTTCGGGGGCGCCATGGGGGGAATGCGGCTATGCGAACAGCTTGTGATCTATATTAGGCTCGCCATTCTCAGCCTCGTACTAATAGGCGTCCCTCCTCTCACGCTCCGCCGGCGGCCCCAAAAAGTGCCGATACCACATGAGGCTGTTCATTCGCATTTAGTCTAGCGAACGATTCAATCCGCTACCGGTATCATCGGAGGTGGCCGTCATAAGCGCATGTCGGCGAGGGTGTTTTGATCGAGCGAGAAGGCGAACGCTTCCTTCGCCCTGATCAAAGCGCCTCGCAGCCGACAGGACGGTAGCAGCCGGCAGCTTCCGCCGTCAGCGCGAAAGCATTCCACAAGCGCTTGATCCCGGGCGAGGTAGCGAACAACCTCGCCAAGCCGGATCTGCTCCGGCGGATGCGCCAGGATCACTCCGCCCGCCGCGCCTCGAACGCTCGCAAGATAACCGCCTGCCACAAGATCGAACAGGATCTTCGCGAGGTGATGGCGGGAGATGCCGAGACGATCCGAGAGCACGGTCGCCGACTGTACCCTCGCTGGTTCGGCGGCGAGTAGCATCAACGCTCGCAGACCATAATCCGTATAATTGGTGAGCATCATTGCGATGGCTTAGCGGAAGAATTACGTATTGACAATGCGTAATTTTAGCCGCAAATAGGTATTTGAAATACGTTATTTAGACGCGGCATGCACAAATTGCCACACGGAGCTGTCAATGCAGGATGTTGGAATTGACGAGCTAATGATCGAACGTCAGGTGCATGGCTTCTACGCAGCCGCACGGCATGACCCACTCATCGGCCCGATCTTCGAAGCCAAGATTGCGGACTGGGACCGCCATCTTGCTCGCATGTGCGCCTTCTGGTCTTCGGTGGCGCTGATGAGTGGCCACTATAGCGGCACACCGATGCAGGCGCACGCGCCGCTGCCAATCGCGGATGAGCATTTCGAGCGTTGGCTTGAACTATGGACAGCTACCGCGCGAGCTCAATGCCCGCCACCCGCCGCGGAACGGTTTGCCCTGCTCGCCCGCCGCATCGCCCAGAGCCTCTCGCATGGCGTTGCCGTCCATCGCGGCGAGTTACCGGAACGCCCGCTCGACACCACGGAGGTCGCCGATGTCTGACTCTACCACCCTACTCTCTGCTCGGATTGGCGATATTGCTGCGCGGCGACCCGGAGCCGCCACTGTGTTTCAGAATTTCGGCTTCGATTTCTGCTGCGGTGGCGATCGCACTCTTTCAGAGGTGATCGACGCGGCCCACGCGCTACCGGCACCCGTTCTCGGCGCACTTGCTGCTGCCGCACCCGCGGCTGGAGCAGGGGGCGAGACCTGGGCGGATGCGCCGGCGAGCTTGCTGATCGAACATATCAAAAGCCGCTACCACGCCCTACATCTCCAGGAAATACCGCAACTGCGCGATCTTGCGACGAAGGTGGAAGTCGTGCACCGGGATAATCCGAACGTCCTGTCCGGTCTCGCCGTTCTTCTCGCGCGGTTGCTCGCTGAAATACGGGTTCATCAGCAACGGGAAGAGGTCGTCCTGTTTCCCTTGCTACTCCGAGGCGACGGGTCGATGGCCGCGAGCGCCATCCAGATCATGCGTGCCGAGCACGACGATCACGGGGCCGCACTCGCGCTGATCGACAAGATCACGCATAATCGCAGCGTGCCTGCCGAAGTCTGCGCAACTTGGCGCGGCCTTTACCTGGGTCTCACGAGGTTGCGCATGGATCTGACGATGCACGTGCATCTCGAAAACAATATTTTGTTCCCGCGATATGAACATGCGGAAGAGGTACGGCGATGACCACGCGGTATCAGGATGCGATCGATGACAAGCGTCTCGACGGAGCAGCTCGAAGGCTACTCGACCTATTGGCGCACCCCACCCCGATCTCTCCGGATGATCTTGCGATAGCCATCGTGCGGGAGATGTTCTGTTCCTGCGTTTCTGATGAACCCGACGCATCGCAGGGGCATCTCGCCTCGATTCATACAGCGATCGCCGCGGAGGTCGTCGCACGGGCGCAGAGTTTCGCCGATGCGGGGCCCCCGGCTGGAGACGACGACCGCCGTATCGACATCGCCTCCCAAGATTCGTTCCCCGCCAGCGATCCGCCATCCTGGATCTACGCCTCCTGACCCCGAACAAGATCTAAAAAGATCATGACCTATGTCGTCACCGAGAACTGCATCAAGTGCAAGTATATGGATTGCGTCGAGGTTTGCCCCGTCGATTGCTTCTATGTCGGGGAGAACATGCTGGTGATTCATCCCGACGAGTGCATCGATTGCGGCGTGTGCGAGCCGGAGTGTCCGGCCGAAGCGATTGTGCCTGATGCAGATGCCAAGGCGGCGACCTGGATCGAGAAGAACCGCGAGCTCGCAGCAAAGTGGCCTAACATCACCCGCAAAGGTACGCCGCCGGCGGACGCCGACACATGGAAGGACAAGCCGGGCAAGACCGAATTGATCTCGCTGGAACCCGGCGTGCCATGACGATACCAGCGTTGGTGTCGGCCTACCGCGACGTGCTCGCACTGCATGTTTTCTCGGTGATCGTCTGGATGGCAGGAATGCTTATGTTGCCCGTTATCTATTTGCGTCATCGCGATCTTCCCGTTACCAGCGAAGGGGCGGAGAGCTTCGTCACCCTTGAGCGGCAGATATTCAAGCGCATGGTCAACCCGGCAATGTATGCGGCGTGGGGCTTCGGCATCCTTCTAATCCTTACGCCCGGCGCCATCTCCTGGAACGCACCGTGGTGGCTCATCAAATTCGCGACCGTAGTCATGCTTTCCTGGTATCATGGCATCCTTTCTATCTGGCGGCGCCGGCTGCGCAACGGCCGGGTGCCTTCCGCCGCCGTACTCCGCCTCGGTATCGCCGCGCCACTCGTCTTTGCCGCAATGATCGTCACGATGGTGATGATACAACCTTAGCTTGGACTTGCTTCGAGCACGCGGATGGCTCCTGATACAGGGAGAGGAGATTTGGGTATGAAGCAGAAGCGGTTCACGTTGGAGCCCGAGGAAGAGATTCGACCGACAAGCGCTTAAGGGTGCACTTCCTCAACATGCTACGAAGCGCGAGATCGGGCTGCTCTTTTGTGTGCCGCGAGAAGGCGCTCCCCTTGATGTAAGAGTTGGGCACGTCCAGTCTCATTCAGGCAGCGATATAACGTCAGCAGGGTTCGCTCATCGGCTATCGTCGCGCCACCGTGGAGCTCGTCAGGCGATCCTTCCAGTAGAAAGGTCACTGATACGCTCAGCACTTGCGCGATTTGATAAAAGTGGACGCTCCGCAACCCTGCTCGGGCCGTCTCCCATTGCGCGACAGCGCTCCGCGAAACGCCCACACGCTGCGCCACCTCCCCCTGCGTAAGCCCCATTCCCTTGCGTCTGCGCCGAATTCGAGCAGCGATCTGTTCGGCTTGCGTCTGCTGGCCAGACTCCGGCGAGCCTTGCCGGCAATCCAAATCCGTGACGCCGAGGTCTTTCACAGCTAAGAGCGCCTCAGAATTGTTGGTAGTAAAAATAACGGGCGATACATTGCCACAAGGCAACAGTCACTAAAGACGGAGTCAATTAAGTTAATTCTTTGTTAGCAAATCTTCTCATCTAGCTCAAGTTGAACCGTTGCATCGGTACGCACCAGGGCAACACGATTCTTCCTGCACCGTGATCTCGGTGGTCTCCGGATAGATCCGATACTCGGGTTTAAACGGTTCAGGCCGGCGACGATCGCGATTGCCTGCAATGAGTTATTGCGCCGGCTCCAGAAGGTTTAGTCTACCCTTGGGAGACCAGGCCTAAACGCTAGCAGTATGCCTGTCGTCTGGAACGCGGTGTTGGCAGCGTAATAAAGTTCGAATAGCCGAGGGGAGCGCTTGTCGCCGCTTTATTTGCATCAAATCCGCCACCCACATACGGCGTTAACCCCGTATCGTTATCTCCACTGTGGACGATCGGCGCCCGACCCTAGGAAGAGACCGGCCTTGGCTTCGGCGATAGTCAACCAAAGAAGCTCTGGCTGGACGACTGACCGGGGGGCCACGGGCACAATTTCCTCAGGCTCCACGACCGTCGGATCAGTCAAATTGAGCGAAACTCGAGAATATTTCCTGCCCCTCGAGAACGGCCGATCGAGGCAGAAGCTGACCCAGAAGGTAGTTTCGAATCGCGGACGAGCTAACACGTGATGCTTTCGAGAGTGATACTGGAGCTATGCCTCGCCTACCTATAGCAAACTGCAATTTCCTCGAAAACGAAAGTTCCCGAGGGCCACGGGGCTATTTATCAACTTTTTTACCCCAGGGGAACATCCCGCTCACTGTCTGCGCCAAACTGGCGCAAACATGACAGTTGGAGCATATTTTCATATATATATTCAGCACGTTATGGTCCAAATATTTCCCAGCATCTCGAATGCCTAAGCTGATCCATTTCTTCCGCTTCTGCGATCGATCCTGCAGGCATCCCCTAATGGCAGCCCCCAAAGCACCTGGGTTTTGGTGTAGGGATCGGTGCCTCCATCGATCTTGGTCCGCTAAGGCTTTGAGCATGTCACCCATGGCTACAATTACGGCCAGGCTCATGCGCGGATCATAAGACACCGGGTATTCCCTGCGGGTCTGCAAGGTCATGGTTTTTTCCTGCTGCGCTTCCACCTTGCCGTGGGGGACGCTGTTGCCGTGGCTCGGCGATCAGCGCGTCCGGGAGATAGCGCAACTCAGTGAAAATAAGAGCCTCCATCGATCCGGGCTCCGGCGGCGACACCCGATGCGTGAATCACCACGCTGCCTTAGGCGCAACACAATCGCCCGGCAATCTACCCCGGTTACCGGGTCGCGACGAACGTTTAATCTAATCCCTCACTATCGCCTGTGGTGCCGACCCGAAGCACACCATCGATTTCCATAAGCCTGGCGATGAGGTGCCCTATAGGTCGTTTGCCCTTCACCTGCATCGACAGGGTAATGGCTTCCCTGGGCAGGGCAGCCTCGAATCCCTGAGAGCGATCCTCCACCTCGTCGCGGGCCTCGGCGAGCGAGCCCTGTCGCTCAATTCTGACTCGATCAATGACGAAGCGGAGCTCCGTGCAGCGGATGAGAACCAACCTTAGGATGCCACGTCCATCCTCATAGGAGATCTGCAGGTCGTTCGCGAGACGACGCGGCTTGGGCAACCGTGCAAGCAGCGCCGGAAAACCCATCATGACGATGTAGTGGCCGATGACCGTCGCGACGGCGAGGATGAGCAATCCGCCACCACAGGCCATACCAACAGCAGCCGTCACCCAAACCGACGCGGCCGTCGTCAAGCCGCGCACCACGTCGCGGCGCATGAAAATGACGCCACCGCCGATGAACCCGATGCCCGACACGATCTGGGCCGCAACGCGGGAGGGGTCCAGGACAATACGATAGGCCGAAATCACGTCCGTGAAGCCGTATTTCGACACGAGCATGAAGAGGGCTGCCGCCACCCCGACCAGAGTATAGGTCCGGAGCCCGGCGCTCTTCTGCCGCAATTCACGCTCGAGTCCAATGAGCGCAGAGAGAACGAAAGCGAGGGCTAGCTCCCCAACCTGCATCCAACCTTGGCCGACTAATTCAGCAGCGTGCAACTGTCTTTGCTCCCGAAAGCAGACCCGAAGGCAGAGTTATCCACGATCTGACCCGGGTGTCACCGCCTCTCGTCGATGATCCGGGCCAAGCCGCCCTCACTCACACTTATGCGGCTTCCTCAGTTGGAAACCTAGCCAACTTACGCTCGGCCTCTTCTCGATATTTGACCACTTACAAAATCACCGGGAGAGGCTAGACTTCGATGAAGCAGAGCCTCTCTTCATTGCCTCGAAGGGTCTTTATATGGCATTGGCGCCGATCGGCTTCTTCGCGATCAGGCCCTTCACCCCGACCTTCTAGAAGGACCCGCGCCGCAGCATCTCCTTGACCATACGAACGCTGAGCGGAAAACTGAAATAAAGCCACAGGGCGTGGCCGATGATCTCGGCGGGATAGCGGTAGCGAGCGTTACGCGGATCTCGGGACGACGTCATGCGACATTGATATCCATACCGGGCAGCTCAGCAACCTGCGCCCGTTTAAATAGGCAGTACCCGCCTTAGTCCAAGACGTTTGAGAATGGCTACTTGACGAAAGAACTGGTGCCGGGATTGCGCAGGACTCCCCAGTAATATCGCTCCGGGCGGAGCATCTGATATGACACCTGCCTGCGCTCCGATCTGCGCCCTGTCGCCGATGTGAAGATGGCCGGCCATCGCTGCCTGGCCTCCCACTTGTACGAAGTCCCCAAGCACGGTCGATCCGGAAATTCCAACCTGAGCGACGATGACGCAGCACTTGCCCAGCTGCACATTATGCCCAATTTGAACAAGATTATCGATACGAGTGCCGGCACCGATGATCGTATCCTGTACCGACCCCCTATCCACTGTGGAATTCGCGCCGATTTCTACGTCATCGCCAATTAGGACCCTTCCGAGCTGGGGAATCGTCAAAAAGCCGCTTTCAGTTCGAGCGAAGCTGAACCCCTCCTGGCCGATGCGAACACCCGGGTGCAAATGCACTCGTGCTCCCAGCAAGGCATGGCTAACGCTTACGTGGGCGTCGAGCCGGGTACCTGCACCGATGACAACGCCGCTCGAAATGCTTACATGGGGTCCGATCTGGCAGTGGGGGCCAATGCAGACACGATCTTCTATGCAAGCAAAGGGACCAACACTCGCCGTGCTATGCACCTTAGCGCTCGACGCCACGCTTGCCGTCGAGTGAATTCCAGGAGAGAGCGGCGGTGGCGCGTGAAAAAGCATCGCAACGCGCGCCCATCCTTCATATGTAGCCGCTGCCACTATGGCTATGGCGGAGGACGGAACGCGCTTGATCATGTCTGGATGTATGATTACCGCACCCGCTCGGGTGCGCTCAAGTGCGGACGTATACCGTCTGTTCCCCAGAAAACTCACTTCAGCTGGTCCTGCTGCCTGAAGCGGCGCGACGCCAGTTAGCATGAGGTCTGCTTCCACGGCCGTGCCACCTGCCGCAAGTGCAACTTGAGCAAGACTGTAGGAGCCGCCTCGGGCGTAGAAGCGTTCATCTCCTGTTGCGTGTTCCTTCAGCAATTCTTCGTCCCTCTATTTTTTCGGGACAATAGCATTGCAGACCCCGAGCATGCATCTCGATTTGTTACGAAGCGCCAGATTGCGGAATCGCAGCTGCTCGGCAATGGCCACCGCTTGAATCCACGAGACGAGAGGAACAATGTGTGTGGGTTGAGACGCGCCATCAATCGTAATTGTCGCGGCCACCCCATGATGTGAGCCGAGAGGGTGGGTCTAGGATAGTTCAGCCACCGCTTGCGGTCTTCGTGAAGGTTGAGCGCCACGGCTTGCAGTGGCGCTAGGCGTCTTCAACGGCGAGCGGCAAGGTTCTGCAGATGTCGGTGTAGTCGAGCGACAAGGTTGCGCCGTTCCTGGTTCTGCCTTGAGCTCTGACACAAGGCACAATGCAGCCCATCGAGATTCAGAGATCGCGTTTGACATTTATGTCGTAGTCCGATATTTTAGATTAACGTCGAGATCGATGCTTTGACCTGATAAGTGATTGCTTTGTACAAATGAAGCAAGGGCGCGAGCGTGAGCCGACACGCAGCACCGCAACTTGTCGATGGATGTCGTAGAGGAAACAGAGCGGAGTGCCTCTTAGAGATCAGCGAATGCGATGAGCCAATGCAGGCATGATGGCTGGTCTGATGTTGAGCGCGGAGAATGGAACAAGCCCAAGACGTGGCTCGAGGAGAGCATAATTCTATGAAATCACCTGGCCCTAAAATTGACCCATCCTGGACGCATCGCTTCTGGCGAATCGCCCGCCGCATGGCAGTCAATAGGTCAAAACGGACTATTTCCAAGGTTGCTGCAATGGCGAGTGCAGGAATAGCAGAGTGTACGCGCGAGCTACCTCAGTCATGGGACGGCCGCTCGGATGCAATCGCCATCCCCATAAAGAGGGAATAATCATAGCGCTCGCTCAGAGCGGCTTCCAAAACCACAAAGCTAAGACTCGAAAGAATATGGAGAAGCGCGGGACGACGATGAAGGCGAAATGAACATCGGTCGTAGCGGACGGTGAGGAGGGAGAGTCAGGGGAGGGTCCTCTCTCCAACCTATCGACGTTCCAAGATGACCGCTGCTCTCTATGGTTTGCCTGACGATGCGATCCCTAATGGCGCGGCGAGTGTAGAGTCGGCGGCAGCGCCGGCACTCATTTTCTTAGTCAACATGGAGCTTGCCGGTTGGCGGCGTGGGCGTCCGCGGCGGCCGAAGCAATAAAATATACATGTCTCACTGGGAAGCGGCTCCGCTGGACTTGCGGAAGGACATGCGATGAATGTCAGTATTGTAGAGTTGCATTGGCCCCGCTTTCTGCAACCAAGCGGTCCAAAGGAAGACCCCTCTATTCTCCTCGCTGGTATAAGCACACTCGCAGATGCTCGGAACTTGGTCTATGCGATGAGGATAAATTTAGACACACTTGAGGCCGACCTTCGCGACGATCTAGACGAGTCAGTTTATGCCGACTATAGGCTAGACGTAATGCTTGATGAACTATTGTTCTTCGCTACTTTTGATCGAACATCTGCTGTGCCACTGGGCAACAGTTACTATATATTCTGGATGGTTCCCTTCAGTGAACCTATCATGCCAATACCCGGAATATGAGATTGAGAGGTGTCTGACGGAGAACGGATCGAGTGATTTCAGCGGGTTGTGATCCTATCGGATTGCGAGTCTCGATGGAATCATAATGGCCTGGACTGAAATCGCTCGGTCGCAGTATCGGCGTGCTGGCTACGCTGTGCAAGTAAAGTCGTGATCCGAGCAGAAGACCTGAGAGCGAAAGTGAGTTTTACCATTAGTGACATTGGGCTGCGACCCCTCATCTCCGACATCGTCTCAGCCTACGTCGCCCACCACACGGTCGAGGCGAGGGAGATCCCGGCGCTAATCCAGTCGGTATGTGACATTTTTGTTCGGTTGGGGGCTCCCTCTGTCGAGTTGGAGACTTCGCCTTTAGAGCCCGCAGTTCCAATCAAAAAGAGCATCTTCCCCGACTATATTATTTGCCTGGAAGACGGAAAAAAACTCAAGCTGCTGAAGCGGCATTTAAAGGCCACCTATAAAATGACGCCCAATCAATACCGGGCGAAATGGGGGTTGCCCGCCAGTTATCCCATGGTCGCGCCCACCTATGCCGCGCGGCGTTCGACACTGGCTAAAGCGAATGGGCTTGGCCGCAAGAAGTCCCTCGGAAGCGCGCCAGGGCCTGTGGTCCAGACGATCTCAGATAGACGACGTGGGCGTGGCCGCTGGAAGAAGACCGAGCAAAAGTGACTTCTACAGTCATATCCGACGTAACCTTCCCAATCGCGCCCCCCGAGTTACCTAAGTCGCGGCAAGAACTAGACCGAGGGCCAGAGCGCTAAAGGAGGTGGCCTATGGGCGAGCTTTTTATGGGTTGGTGGTGAGTGATGACAGCTCGGCTATGACGTTGCTCGGCACCTTCACCATCGAGGCGGCCAGCGAGCAGCCTCGCGTCGCGCCAGGTCATACTTGTACAACATCGTCGAACAGGATCATCGACGCATCGCCCGAATGACTGGTGCCTGACGCGGTCTCGCGGTTTGGCGAGTTATCGACGCCACCTCGAACGCTTTCGTTTTGTAAAGTGATCGCGAAGTTCAGGAAGGGTCCCATCCGGTACCTCGGCGGAAACGAAATCCATGCTCAAAGTCGCTTCCTCGCCAGCTTGTCTCAGATCGCCGAATGACGTGACAAACGCTGATCGCCTCTGACGATCACCCGCGCTCAGCCCAAAGCTTTGCGATAGAACATTCTCAGGCATCTTCGGCGGTTGCAGGTAGAGTCGCCACCGCACCCACGCTATCTTTCCTAGCGTTGCCTCTTCCTGTTGACCGCATCGACAAGCCAAATCCCAGACAGGAGGCGGGTGTGCGCTGCCTCGGCCATGCGCGTTGCTAAAATACGCTCGCTCTGGCGACGCCTGAGCAACTCGCCGATTCATTAGAGGATTGAGCCGGCACAGGAATCGTTGATGCGAACCTTATCTGTCAGATCTCACAAAAACCCATGTTGATTTCGTCCAGCACCCAATGCCACTGCTATAATGACGCCGCATTTCCCAACGAGACAAGGCACTCGATACATTACATGAACGACTGTTCTGGAAGGAAGCCGCATTTACCCGAACGTCATTCGGCGGGCTGGTTTCGCCCGATGGCTGACGTTAGTCAGCCTTTGCTGGGCAAGCTTGTTAAGGGCGCATAGTTGTCGTACCCTAGCAGAAGAATTTGACGAAAATGACGATGCTTGGGTGGGAGAGTCAGGTCAGGACGCCAAATCGCTTTATCCAATTGGGTTTTAAGTGAGGAGAGTGGCTCTATGAAAATCGCGAATGACATTACCACCCTCGTGGGCAATACGCCGCTCGTCGCCATCCGCACCTTGGCGCCGGAGGCGCCGGGCCGAATTGTCGCCAAACTTGAGTACTTTAACCCCGGCCATAGCGTGAAGGACCGTATCGGCGTCGCCATGATCGACGCCGCCGAGAAGGCCGGGCTCATCGCTCCAGGATCGGTCATCGTCGAGGCAACCAGCGGCAACACCGGCATTGCGCTTGCCATGGTCTGTGCCGCACGGAGTTATCGCTGCATCCTGACGATGCCCGAGACGATGAGCCACGAGCGTCGCATCTTGCTGCGCGCCTATGGGGCGGAGCTCGTGCTGACGCCGGGAGCCGACGGCATGAACGGCGCCATCGCGCGTGCTGAACAGATCGCGGCTTCGGGGCCCAACCACTTCATTCCGCAACAGTTCAAGAATCCGGCCAATCCGGAAATCCACCGCAACACAACGGCGGAGGAGATCTGGCAGGATACCGACGGCATGGTCGATTTCCTCGTCTCCGGTATCGGCACCGGCGGCACGATCACCGGGGTTGCGGAAGTGCTGAAGTCCCGCAAGTCGTCCTTCAGGGCGATCGCGGTCGAGCCCGACGCCTCACCCATCCTCTCGGGCGGGAAGAAGGGGCCGCATCTGCTCCAGGGCCTAGGCGCGGGCTTCGTGCCGAAGGTACTCAACATGATGTGCTACGACGAGGTCGTACGCGTCACCAACCAGGACGCCTTTGATACCGCCCGACGCGTGGCCCGACAGGAGGGACTGCTCGTCGGCATCTCTTCCGGAGCCGCGCTTTGGGCAGCAGTTCAGATCGCTCAGCGTCCGGAGAGTGGAGGCAAGCTAATCGTCGCCATCGTGCCTTCCTACGGAGAGCGCTATCTGAGCACGCCGCTCTACGCGGATCTAGCGGACTGAAGAGACCTGCAGGCGCGTGGCTAGCCATATCGAGGGTGGCTGGATGCTAGGAGAGACCTATGAAAATTAACTGGGATCTTGATCTCAGGGGCTCTGATTCAAATTTGGTGCTTGCTAAACTGAGAGAGCGGAAGCAGTCGAGCACGCAGGAGGCCGATGCCGCCTCTGCCGTACATGCTGCGTTTGATCGTCTTGAGGCGATTGATCTGGCCCTCGACCTGGCCGCTACTCCACGGTTCGACAATCGCATTCCTGATAGCGTCCCTATCCCGTTTGAGTGCCTTGGCAAATCGCTGGAGCGCATAGACTTCCGACTTTGCCGCTGCAGCGATCCATTGACTTAGACGGTGCAGGTGGCCGTACCTGAGCATTGTCTGAAAGCGGAGCACCAGGTGATGAGCTTCAGCAAAACCATAGACCTCTGCCTCAGGACGTGCATGACTTGTGCCTGATGGGTGTTGAGCGCGGCGGACGGCTTCATGCAGAACGCCGATGCAGTCAATGAGGAAATCCGGCGCCCGGTGACAGGATCAGTTGGCAGCATCTCGCTCATCACAGTAACAGTCTTCGGACACGCGTCCCCTTTCCCCGATCGCCATGCAGAGAGATAATCTGCAAGTCGCGATCGACTGCCGGTGAAGCCGAGGTTCTGGATCTCGCTGAGCAACTGCCGGATCCCAGTGACGTTTTCCGCCCACCGTCGTGAGAGGTGCCGGTAGTAGAAACCCGGGCTGCATTGCCCGAGCTGCATTCGATTGCGCTCAGGAAGTGTCTCGAGCCGCACCCACTTATCGACCCTCCTTCTGCTGAGACCCGTCTGCCGCACGATGTCGGCGACCGAAATCCGATGATGGTGGAGCTGTCTTACAATGGAAAACTGCTCCTCGAGCGCGGAGCGGTTACTGCCCGACACCGGCGGTGATGGCTGCTGTTCCGGGACCGTTGTTGGGAACCTGTCTCGCCGCGTTGGTCCGCGCTCCTGGCTTAATTCCTTTTCCAGCAACTCGCGTAGGTTCTGGAGCAGATGAAAGCGATCTGCCACCTGCCTCGCCTGCGGTGCGCCTTCGCGGGCCCCCTGAGCATATAGACCATGCCGATCCCGGCAGATGATCTCGGCTCCCGGGTGCGCTTTCAACCACGCTGCAGTGCCCGATGCTGACCGGTCCGGGAGCAGATCCACAACCCTCCTGGTCTCCAGATCGACCAAGATCCTTCCATACCTCTGGCCCTTGCTCCAGACCCAGTTGTGCCCGGACGACGCTGCTAAAGTATCGCGCATCACCTGCCGCAGCACGGTCGTGCCGGATAGTGAGATGCCCAGTCTGTCCAGGAGCCTGGCTGACTGCCGGCCGCCGACTTGGTGCCCACACAGCCTCACCAGGAGTGATAGGTCGTGGCTCCGCCGGGCATACTTCGCCGTAAGCTCCGGCAGGCGCTCAGCGAAGACAAGCCGTTTGCATCCCGACAGGCGACATCGCCAGCGGAAGGTACGGAGCACCAGCATGGTATGGACGCCTTGAACTGGGAGATCCGGGAGCATCCGGCGATACCAACTGTGCTTGGACGTCGAGACCGGGCCACAGTCCGGGCATACGGGATGCGGTTCCGCGGTCACCTCGATCGTCCATTCTCGTTTGGTAGCTACACAGGCTTCGATCTTGAGCCCATTCTTCGACGGGCGGATATCGCTCTTGGTCATCAACTTCAGGTGGGACGATCGAGTCGCTCACCAACACCGTGAGCCCAAATTCGAATCAGAACCCTTTTACGGAATTTCGACGCTGGCCGACCGGCACCATCAGCCGCATAACAGCCTCGAACTTCGGCACGCAACCAGGACAGGTCGATTACTACGCGGTTGCAATGAGGTGCCCCCCACAGCAGCCTCGGCTACCAGGCGCCAAGAAATATCTCGGAGCCTCATCGCGACCAGCCGTGCGTCCACCCAGGTCTGATCAATGCTGGGGACGCTCTAATCGGACGATGGGGACGTTTTCGAGGGATCTCTCATCTCGCGCATCCCTGCGGCGGCAAAGAAATCCTGCGTCGACTCGGAGCTGAGGCAAATCGAAATAATCTCGGCGTCCTCCTCTCCGGCGTTTACGAAAGCATGCTCCATTTCGCTATCTATATATGCGCTTTCTCTCATCTTGAGTTCGAGCGGGCTGTAGAATTCCGTATACAGCGCGACCGTTCCTTTAATGACATAGATGAACTCCTCGCCGGCATGAGAGCTCCAGTTCTTAATATCGTTCAGTGATCGCGCTTTGATCTTCATGATCAGAGGAATCATTCGCTTACGGCGCAATTCGACCGAATGAACCTCGTACTCATACATGCTGGTGGCGAAACGTAACGCATCCCCCGCACCGGTGACGACGAGCCGGCCACCTACGCGGGATGGTGCCATGTCTTTGAGGATATTTTCAAAACTCACGTCCAGCCCGGCGGCAATCTTGACAAGGGTATCGAATGTGGCAGCGACCTGGGCATTCTCGATTTTCGAAAGCGTCGCCGTCGACACCTGTGCGTGACCGCTAAGATCCTTCAGCGTCCAGCCCTTCTCTTTGCGCAGATGCTTGATGCGCCCACCGATCTGGCCAGCTGACAAATCCATCTTTACCGCTTTCTGCTACAGCCCACATTCCACTCCGGCCCGCACGGCATCGCGGCCAGCTTAGCGCATGCTGGCCGACATGGCGGAGACCGCGTTCATCCATCCAATCGCCTCGGCGACACAAGAAATCGAGAACCTGATCGTCACTGCGTCCACCCGCTCCGCTGTGGGGAGCACTTCGGCCAGATCACCAAGCGCTGGGTGGCTCATGACGAGTTCAAGCGAGCGCGGCTGGTCGATCACGAAGGGTGCCGGCAATGGCTTGGTCATCAAGGCTCTCTCGGCGCCCACGCGGATCGCCGCGCGCGCTGACTCCACGGACATTGCCTTTGCCGCGCGGTTGCCGAGCGCCATCTTGACGGTGACGAAGGTCGTCCCCGGAAAGATCTGCCGGTTTTCCGTGGCGCATCGGTCGTCCCCGGTGATGAGCGCGATCGGCACCCCCAACGCGCCCGCATAGGCGCCATAGAGCCCGGGTTCGCCAAGCCTGCGCCCATCGATGCTGACCGAGCGGAAGGCGAAGCCATTCGTGGTGTGGGCGAGCACGCCAAATCCCGATGCGCCGGCGTGGTGGCCGACGCAGAACACCGCGTCGAACTCGGACGTGAGGCCGGCGAACATGTTGAAGGGCTTGGGCCTGCCGGTGATGAACGATGCCTCCGGCCGCAACAGCTCCGGCAGAAGGTTGGTCATTGGGCCATGGGCATCGTTGACCACGACGGTGGTGGCGCCGGCGGCGACAGCTCCCTCGATCGCGGCATTGGCCTCCTCTGTCATCAGGCGACGGGCGCGTTCATACTCCGTGTTGCCCGGCGTGCCCTGCTCGGGCGTGACGACGCCGGCCACCCCTTCGATATCGACGCAGATATAAACCTTCATGCTGCTCTCTCTGCTCTGACGGTGGCGTAGGGACGCCCGGCTACCACTGCACCCACTGGTCGATCTTGAAGGTGAGGGATTGGATGCGCGCGGGCGCGGGCGGCCCCAGCCCGACCACGCCGACGATGACGCCGGTCGTGCAAGGGACACGAACCTCGAAACGTCCAAACATCGGCCCGTCGGCCGGCCGGATCTCGGCGCGTTTTGCATCCGGCGTGCCGAGCTTGGCGCGGAGTTCCGCCAGCTCCGCCGCGCGCTCCGCATAGGGACGATCCATGGCGACGTTTTCGAGGAAGAGATCTCCGGCCAGGCTGTCGTCCCAGCGGGCGACGAGTTCGGCTACGCGGCCCCCGAGCATGGCAACTTCCGCCGGGGGCTCCGTCGCGGCCTCGGGGGCGGCGCGATCGAGCAAGCGTTCCAGCGCCTCTGTCACCGGTTTCAGCACGCCGGAATAGGTTGCGTTCTCGAACCCCACGATCCCGATGCCAGCCGCGGGGTTCCAGCGCATATGAGAGCTGAACCCGGGATAGCCACCCGAATGATGCACGGTCAGGCCGTGGCGCGCGTCGGTCTGCGCGACAAGGCCAAAACCGTAGCCCTTGAACAGAAGGTCCTCGCCGGGATCAGGGGCGATCGGGCAGTGGATCGTCTGCATCTCCCGCCGACTTGGGGCCGAAAGCGGGCTGCGCTCGGGGGCATCCGTGCGGAAGGCTTCACAGAGCCATGACGCCCATTTCGTCAAATCCTCGCCCGTGGAGATCACCCCGCCGATGCTGGAAAAGGCCCCGGGGCCACTCGGCGGCAGAGCCCGCCATTCGCCGTGGGCAACGCGGTATCCCGCCGCCATCTGCGCGGCTGGTACCGTCGCATGGTCGAAGGTCGTCATCTCCAGTCCCAGGGGCTGAAGGAGAGTTTCCGTTACGAAGTCCTGGAAGGGTTGGCCGCTTGCCTGTTCCACAACCTGGCCGAGCAGCGCGTAGCCGAGATTGGAATATTCGAAACGGGAGCCGGGCACCGTGGTAAAGCGCACGCCCGCTTCCAGAATGGCGAGGAAGGCCTCGCGCGACAGCGACTCCTGCCGGTCCGCCCATGGATCGTCCGTCGGCAATCCGCCGCTCATCGCCATGAGCATGCGGAGCGTGGGCACCATCGGAACGCTGACGGGTAGGGTGCCGCGCAGGGCCGGCACGAAGGTGGTGATCGGGTCGTCCAGCAGGATCTTGCCGGCGTCGCGCAGGATCAGCAGCGCGGCGGTGGTGAAGCTCTTGGTGCAGGAGGCGATGCGAAAGCGCGTCTGCCGGTCCGGCGGCGCGTGGCCGAGCGATTTGACGCCGAAGCCGCCCTCGAACAACACGCCCTCCGCATCGAAGACGGAGAAGAAGCAGGCGGGAGCACGGCGCTGGTTCACACGCTCCGCGAAAAGGGCGGTGATGTCGGCCTTCACCTGCGCATAGTCAGGCAGAGTTTTGAATGATGGCATCGGCTTCAATCGCTCCGGCTCGTGGATGCTACGGCAGATCGGGGGCAGCGGCGAGGAGTTGGCGCGTGTAATCGTGTTGGGGAGCATTGAAGATGGCCTCGGTGCCGGCCACCTCCACGACTTCCCCTTGATAGATCACCGCCACACGGTCGCAAAGCGAGCGGACGACGGCAAGATTGTGGGAGATGAAGAGGATCGACAGGCCCGTCTGGTCGCGCAGGTCGGCGAAGAGATTGATGATGCCAGCCTGGACGGAAACATCGAGCGCGGAGGTCGCCTCGTCCGCCACGATCAGCTGCGGATCGACGGCCAACGCCCGGGCCAGTGCGATCCTTTGGCGTTGCCCGCCGGACATGCCGGCCGGTCGCACGTCGAGCAAGGACGCCGGCATATGCACGAGGCGCATCAACTCCCGGCAGCGCTCGCGGCGCGCATCACGCGTCCCGCCGATCTTGTGGACGATCAGCAGTTCTTCGAGCATCTGCCAGACCGTCATCTGCGGATCGAGCGAGGCATAGGGGTCCTGGAAAACCATTTGGATCGCCCGGCGCTGCACGATCGAACGTCGGTGGGCGAGAACCTCGCCGGCAAAGCTGACGGTACCGGTGTAGCTCTCTTGCAGGCCCACGATCACCCGGCCTAGCGTTGATTTGCCGGAACCGGATTCGCCGACTAGACCGACGATCTCGCTCTTTCCTACGTCGAGTGTCACCTCGTTAAGCGCGCGATGGCCCTTGCCGCGCCTGCGCGTAGCGAAGGTCACCGAGATCCTCTCCGCCCGGAGATGCGGCCCGGTCATGCCTCCACCCCCGTGCTGAAAAGCGCGATCTCGTCCTTGGTCGCAAGCGCCGCCTGCCAACCGGGGCGGATTTGAGCAAGGGGCTGTGCCGGCGCCTGCGAGCGCTCGGTGAGCGGTGGGGCGGACGAGGCGAGCCCGCGCAGGCGTTTGGCCGGGCCCTTGATCCGTGGCACGGCGGCGAGCAGCGCGCGCGTATAGGGGTGAGCCGGCTCGGCAACCATCGCCTTGAGATCGTCGGCCTGCTCCACGATCCGGCCGGCATACATGACGCTGAGCGTGCTACAGAACTCGGCCACCACCGAGAGATCGTGGGTGACATAGAGGAATCCAGCGTTAAGCTCTTGCTGGAGCTTCTTGAACAGCGCGAGGATCTGCGCCTGCACTGTCACGTCGAGCGCGGTGGTCGGCTCATCGCAGAAGATCATCTCTGGTTGGCAGGCGACGGCGGCGGCGATCATCACTCGCTGACGCATGCCGCCCGAAAGTTGGTGGGGATAGGCATCCGCCCATCGCCGCGGGTCGCGGATACCGACCTGCGTCATGAGCTCGACCGCGAATTCGCGCGCCTCCCGCCGACTCCAGCCGCGCCGCCAAGCGACGCTATCCACGATCTGCCGGCCGACACGCATGACCGGATTGAGCGCCACCGCCGGCTCCTGAAACACCATCGCGATGCCGGTGCCACGCACCGCCGCCAGTGACTTTCCCCCATCGGCCAGCAGGTCGCGTCCCTTGAAGCGGATCGCCCCGGAGGTGACGGAAAGGCTGTGCGGCAGGAGGCCCATCGCTGCCCGCAATGTGATGCTCTTGCCGGAGCCGGATTCACCGACGAGGCCGCGTGCCTCGCCCCGGCGCACGGTCAGCGAGACGGCATCCAGCGCCCGGAACTGCTCCCCCTTGATCCGCGCGGAAACGCACAGACGATCGATCTCAAGCAAGGGGGTACTGTCCGCCTGATCGACGGCTTGCGAACCGCCCTCGGTCATTTCTTCACCCTGAGAAGATTGGCGAGGCCGTCTCCGATCAGCGACAGTCCGAAGCTGGTCACGATGACGGCCAAGGCGGGCATGACCATGAGGCCGTAATAGCCGCCGGCAAAGAAGGGCTGGCCATCGGCCATCATGCTGCCCCAGTCCGGCGTCGGTGGGACAATGCCGAGGCCGAAATAGCTCAGCGTCACGATCACCGCGATATTGCCCACGATGTCGCTCATCGAATAGACGATCGCCTGGCTGACGATATTAGGCACCAGATGCCGAAACACGATGCGCCCGGTGCCGATACCGCCCACTCGCAACGCATCCATGAAATCGGTGGAGCGGATCACCAGCGCCTCGGCCCGCACGATCCGCGCATAGGCAACCCAGGAAACGATCGAGATTGCGACAAAGATGCTGCCGATACCGTTGCCGAGGATGAACACCAGGCTGATGACGAGAACGTAGAAGGGAAAGGCCACCACGATATCGGCGACGCGCATGATGATGAGATCGAACCAGCCGCCGAAATAGCCGCTGAGCGCGCCGACCACCGTTCCGATGACGAGCGGGGCCGCCACCGCGACGGTCGCCAGGAACAGATCGATGCGCCCGCCGTAGATGACGCGACTCCAGACATCGCGGCCGAGGTTGTCGGTGCCTAGAAGATGACTCCAGCTCGGTCCTTGAAGCGTGGCCGTGAAGTCCTGCGCGGTCGGACTGTAACGCGTGAGCAAGGGGGCGAAGACCGCCATCAGGACGATGATCCCGACGATCACGGCCCCGAGGATGAGATGCAGGTTGCGCTCCCGCTTGCGGGAAAAGAGCGACGTCCGCCGGATGGGTTTCTTGAGCACGAAGACCGCCGTCATTTCACACGCACCCGCGGATCGCACAGCCCATAGGCAATATCGGTGAGCAGATAGACGAAAATGACCAGAAGAGCGAAGACGAGGGCGCTGGCCTGGACCACAGGGAAATCGCGGTTCAAGATTCCCGACATCAAGAAGGTGCCCATGCCGGGAATGGCAAAGACGTTTTCGACCACCAAAGTGCCGCCGGCCAGGTAGCCCACTTGGATGCCAAGGATGGAAATTCCGGTGATGGCGGCATTCTTCAGCGCATAATTTATCCAGATCGACCGTCGGCCGAGCCCCTTCGCCTTCGCGAAGCTCACATATTCGCTGCTCAGCGCATCCATCAGGGCGCCACGTAGCCCCCTGACAAGGAACGGAACTATCGCCAGTGCGATGGAAATCGACGGTAGCACGAGAGAGGCGATGTGCTGGGACAGGTCATTGCCGTATCCGGCGACCGGAAACCATCGGAAATGCAGGCTGAAGATCGCGATCAGAACCGCGCCCGTGAAGAACAGCGGCGTGCCCTGGGCGATGGAATTGAAGCTGCGCACGCCAGCGTCGACGATGCCGCCTCTGCTCACCGCCATCCAGGTCGCGAGAGGCACGGAGATCACGATGCTGAATAGCGTCGCCATCCCCATCAGCCATAAGGTCGGCGGTAGACGGATCGCCAGAAGGGTGAGTATCGAGTGGTGGAAAAACATCGATTGCCCAAGATTGCCGACGGCCAGGCCGCCCATGAAGGTCAGGTATTGGCGCCACAGCGGCTGGTCGAGCCCCCACTGATGGCGCAGCGCCGCCAGCGCCGCCGGGGTCGCACGGTCTCCAAGGTAGGTGCGTGCCGGATCACCGGGCGCCATGTGCATCAGCACGAAGGTCAACGTCGCCACACCCAGCACCACGGGGATGAGCAGCAAAAAGCGCCGCGCGAGAAATCTCAGCATATTTGGATCCGATGAAGGCCGCGCGGAGCGGGAATGGCACGATGCGGCGGCCTCGCCACCGGATCGTGCCGGGTCACAGGATCATTTCGACAGCCAGACATCGGCCAGGTCGTAATTGCCGGTCACGAAGGGATGGAAGCCGTGGACATTGCCGCCATAGGCGTAGATCTCGGGCGTGTAATACAGCGGCACGTCAGGCTGATCCTTGTCCCACTGCTGCTGAACCTTCTTGTAGAGCGTCGTCCGTGCCGCCTGGTCGTTCTGTGTCGCCGCTTGATCGATCCAGGTGTCGATTTGCTTGTTCTTGTAGAAAGAGTAGAGCGAATGCGACCCGCCGTCATAGGATCCGACGAAGCGGATGATCTCGTCGGGATCGACGATGTCGGTGGTGTCGTAGCTGAAGGACATGTCGTAATTGCCATTCTGCTGCGCATCATAGGCAGCGGAGGGGTCGAGCGTCTGGATGGTGATTTTGATCCCGATCTTGGCGAGCGACGCTTGAAGGATCTGAGCGGTCGTCTGCTGGTCGGAGTTGCCGCTGTAGACGGTAATGGTGGAAGAAAAGCCGTTCGGCACAGGCGATTTCGCCAGATAGGCCTTGGCGGCCTTGAGATCATAGGGATAGCCTGTGATGCTCTTGTCGAAGGACCAGGAACTCGGTGACATATAGGCGCCGGCCGGGGTTCCGTGGCCGAACAGCACCACCTTCACCAGCGTCTTCTTGTCGATCGATGACGCGATCGCGCGGCGCACGTCAGCATTGTCGAACGGTTTATGGGTGTTGTTGATCGACAGGAAGTCAACGCGGCTGGAGGGGTAGATGCCGACCTTGACCGCCCCACCCGAGTTCTGCAAAGCCAAGATACTGGAATAGGCCGGGAATTCGTCGATTTGAGCCTGGCCACCCTGCACCTCGTTGGCCCTCGTGTTGCTGTCGGCCACCTCCTTGAAGGTGATCGAATTCAGATAGGGCCTTCCCTGGCGCCAATAATGCGGATTGCGGACGAAACTGACCTCGACGCCGGGGGTCCAGCTCTTCAGCATGAACGCCCCGCTGCCGATCGGGTGCTTCGCAAAGGCATCGGGTGTCATGCCGGCATAACTGTAGGGCACGATGGAATTGGCGAAGATCGCCATGTCCGAAGGCAGAGGCGCGAAGGGTTGCTTCGTCTGGATAACCACGGTGTAGGCGTCGGGTGTCGTGATCTTGGCAATCGAAGCATCGATGAATGAGAAGGGGCTTGACGGTTTCTGGGTCTGCTCGATCGAGAACTTCACGTCCTTGGAGGTGAGCGGCTGACCGTTGGTGAAGGTGACCCCGTGTCGGAGGTGGAACGTCCAGCTGAGCCCGTCCGCGGACTGCGACCAGGAGGTCGCCAGATCCGGCCCGACACCGCTGCCATCCGCCTTGGGCAGCAGAAGCGTATCAAACGCCTCCTCAATGACCCAGATCGAGGCGTTGTCGGTCGGCGCCGACGGCAGGAGTGTGCGAAGCTGCTCTGCCCGGACCATGACGAGATCGCCGCCTTGCTGCGGCGTCTCCTGGGCGCGCGCGCCGGATACGGCGAGCGGGCTCACACTCACGGCTGCGGCCGTCGCGAGGCCAATCAGGCACAGTCCAATTGGTGATGCTCTCATTGTCTTCTCTCACTGAATACGTGAATTTTCACCGCCGGAAATGGACACCGCGTGTCAGGTCGGTAGCGATCTTGTTCCAAGTTATACCAACCATCCTGTCCGCTCGGTCGTCTGCGTCGCACCGTAACGCCTAAGCCCGCAATGATTCTCCAACGATGGCGCCGGATTCATGCCTGCGTGAAATCTAATGCAAAACACATGCCCATCGGCGCGGATGGAGATGCCAATTGAGGATGGCGGCCTCCCCCTCTCGCGCCGGATTGGCGGCTCAAAGGCACATGAACCTCACGGCCCGCTGGACATCGAAAAACTCGATCGCCGCGAAGGCCACCGCACGTGGTCCATGGACCTTCGCACCGGGATACCATGCGGCCTTATAGGCATCGGATGGGTTGTTAAACTCCACGACCAGTTCGTAGTGCTCCGCAATTGTCGGAACCTGGCCGGTCAGGTCTTTCGACAAAGACCGTTCCACCCCGTCCCGGATCATCTCCCTTGCCCGTCCCGGCGACAGTGAGATCGCTCCGTGCCCGGCGCCCTCCAGTGTGGCGACGGTCGCGATGCCGGAAACCATGGCCTGGGCATCGGCGCAAATGCCCGAATCCCCCGCTAGAAAAACGGACGGCACGCCGTAGCGTGCCGCGCAGAGCGCATTCAGCGTAAATTCGGATGCCACCTCGCCATTCAGAAGCAGCCGGTTGATGCGTCCCGTGAGGGTATGGGCGAGCGGATTGGATTCGCTTCCGGCCTTCCCGTGGTAGCCGGTGTAGATCGCGGCAGAAAAGTCCGACCCAAGGCCGAACATCATCAGATCGGGGTGGCCCGACCATCCGCGGACAACGCGGACATAGTCCGGCAACTGGTCTACGATCAAATTCCGCGCACTCGCATGCGCATCCTTGATGACGACCTCCTCTGCCCCGGCTGCCCGCGCCCCTTCGCAAGCGGCCACTACCTCGGCGGTCATCAGTGCTCGAAATTCGCCATAGTCGGACTCGGCCCGGTTGGCCTCGTCCCAGTGCACGATGCCGGCAGTGCCCTCGATGTCTGCGCTGATGAAGACTCTCACGGCAATGCAGCCTTCTTCAGATCAAGTAGAGAGCGTTCGAGACAAAGCGCCTGGGCACGTCCGAGCGAGACCTTCATCAGGTCCCCCTCGCACACGCTAGGGCTGCGAGCAGCGCACTAGCTCTCCGATTACGATCCAAACTCTGCGAGAGGTTACGGACAGACGTCAAGAAATTTATTTTCTTATAGGAGATTTATTTGGCAGATAAGGCAACGCACCGGTGTGATGCCTCCGATTAGGGCAGAGCGCAGCGGCGGCAGACTGCAGCACACTGGCCGAGGCTTAGGCAAAGACTCCGAGCGGTCGGAGACTCACTCTTCGATTGGCTACTATGTCGCGGGGCTCTTTATGAAGTTGCTTGAGCAAGTGCGCACGTCGTTTGATTCTCAACTTTCGAAGGTAATGGCTACGATTATAGCAAGCTCGACAAATTGTCTCGCGTCAAACGCCGGGCAATCAGAGCTAACAGTATCCGAATCGGATCCCTCATCCTCCACGAGGACCGAGCTCGCCCAGAGGAAGGCGAAAACATGGAACTCGTGCTCGTGCCAAGCAGCAGCGCCAGGCTTTCCGGCAGCCCTAGCGCGACGACGGTCTCACCTGGGACGGGTTGTGCGCCGAGCCGGACGGCAGCCGCTCGCATGGCCACCAACTCGCCCAGCCGACGTAGCGCTGAGGCAGCCTCCTGCTCGGCGGCGAGCGCCGCTGCCGGGGCTCTCCGGGAAAAGCAGCCGCGAGTGCAACAGCACGAGGTGCGTCGCAATCACCAGCCGGTCGGCCCGGCGCTCGAGCGCGATGCGGATTTCGTATCTGTCGATATTCCGTGAAAGGCTCTCCCCGGCGGATCGCTGATGTCAGGCAATCGGGGTTTCACGAGTTGCAGAGTTTTGCGAATACCGTCAGGCGCGATGAGGCTGCCGATCGCAACGAGATCGCCGATCTCTGGAGCAGGGGTCAAGTCGAGGGTCAGATTAATCGCCTGAAAATCTGCAAAGAGCCATGTATGTCCGGCTCCCAGTCTATCCGGCGATCACAAGCGTAAGCCGAGATCATTGCGGTCTCTATGCCCAGGCTGCCGCTCGCGGAGCGCCCTGCCCAAAATCACATCTGGCACGGCCATTCAATCTGCCTCGGCGAACCTATTCCTTGTCGTTTTAGCAATGTTTCCTTACAGTCTTCGTGTGGTGAGCTCTGCCGATGTGTATCCGAAGATCCCCATTGACAACGTCCACTGAGCGGCTGATCGACCCCCTCAACGATCGTAAGGGAGTGCGACGCGCTCGCGTCGCGAGGGAAATCGATGCACCTCTCGTTAAGCCCTAGCTTAACTAGCGAAGAGGCTGTCCATATCGGCGAAGGCCTTGAACTCCAGCGCATTGCCGGAGGGATCGAGGAAGAACATCGTTGCCTGCTCCCCGGGCTGACGGCGAAAGCGGATATAGGGCTTGATGATGAAGGAGACGCCGGCCGCCTGCAGCCGTGCGGCGAGTGCCTGCCACAACGGCATGGTCAGCACGACGCCGAAATGCGGTACCGGCACATCATGGCCGTCGACGGGATTGTGATGCGCGATGGCATCGCCGGCACTTTCGGCAGGCTTGTAATGAGCCACGATCTGATGGCCGAAGAGGTTGAAGTCTATCCAGGTATCGGAGCTGCGGCCTTCCGGGCAGCCGAGCAGGCCGCCGTAGAAGCGGCGCGCTGCTTCCAGATCCCGCACCGGAAAGGCGATGTGAAAGGGCGTCACACCTGTCGTGTGGTCAAGGGCCGTCGATAGATCGTCCATGATCTCTTTCTCTTCTCTCAGCTAAGCGCTTGTGCGTCGATCATTTCGCCGGTTGTCAGATGATTGAGCACGAGTCGGCGCATGTCATCGATGGCGCGGCGATGGTTGAAACGCGGAAACATGACGGAGCGGAACAGACAGCCGTCCAGAAAGGTGGAAATAAAGACGGACATGCCTTCCGCATCCACCGGGCGGAAGCGGCCTTGCGCGATGCCGGCTTTGATGGCCTTGCCGAGGACGACGGATTCCTTGTCATAAAAGCTACGAATGGCCCGATCGACGCGCGGCGTACGACTGCGCGTACTCGCATAGTCCAGGCTGATCTTCGCGAGCTTGCGCAGCAGCACGAACTGGATGACGTGAATTTCCACCCAGGAGGTGATGATCTCCTCCGGAGCATGGGCACCCGCGCTGACATCGTCAAACTTGCGGAAGGCGACATCGACGGTCTTCTCAACAGCCTTGAGAAACAGCTCCTCCTTGCTGCCGAAATAATAGTAGATCAGCGCGGAATTGATGCCTGTGGCGGCGGCAATATCCTTGATCGTCACCGTCGAATAATTCTGCTGCGCGAAAAGATCGAGCGCCGCGCTCTGCAAGGCGTCGGCAACGTCCGACGAGCGGGCCTGAGGCTTGCGGGCCCGCGCCAGCTTCTCCTTGCCTTCGGTCAGCGCCGAGCGCGCTTCCACCGCGGGCTGCCGCGTCTTCTTCTGTGCCGAAGCACCCTGCCTCATCATCGTCATCCCAGCCTAAAACTCCGCCTCCGCACCGCGGCTGCTCAAACCGTCAGAAGCATTCCGATTTAACTAACCGATTAATCAAGGTTGGAACAGAATTTGCATCCGCGCAAGAGCCATGAACCGAAGCCCGCCAATTTCCGAAATCGATTGTGATGTGCTGGTCGCGGGCTCGGGCTCGGCCGGGCTGACCGCGGCCCTGGCCGCGGCCGCCCAGGGCGCGCGCGTCATCATCGCGGAAAAAACCGCGTGGGTCGGCGGCACCACGGCGCTATCCGGCGCCGCCATCTGGGTTCCGGCCAATCACGTCGCGGCCGCGGCCGGGATTGCGGACAGTCCGGCGCAGGCGCTGGCCTATATACGGGCAGCGGCTCCTCCCGGCTGGGCCGCGACCGAAGCGCCGCTCTGGGCCCGCATGGCGGAAAGCGCCGGTCCCATGCTCCGCTTTGTCGAGGCGCATACGCCCCTTACCTTCCAACTGACCCCGCAGGGCGATCCGCTGAGCGACCTGCCGGGGGCCTGCGCCATGGGCCGCATGCTCTCCCTTCTGGCGCTGCCGAGCCAGCTGGCGGGGCCCTTCCGGCACCGGCTGCGCCCCACCCTCTTTCCGCATTTCTATACCTTTCAGGAAGCACTGGCGGTCGACCTCTATCATCACCCGCTGCGGGCCGCGCTGCGCTACGCCCCGCGTTTGCTGCACCGCGTCCTGGCCGGCCGGCGCGGCAAGGGCACCGCCCTGGTCACGGGCCTGCTGCGCGGCTGCCTGGATCAAGGCTGCCGCCTGCTGCTCGAGACGCCCTTGGAGCGGCTGGTGGTGGAGGACGGCCGGGTGATCGGTGCCGAGGTCCGGCAGCAGGGCAGGCTGACCACCATCCGCGCGCGCCACGGCGTGATCCTGGCGAGCGGCGGCTTCGAATGGGACGAGGCCAGACGCCGCCAGCACTTTCCGGGTCCGCACGGCCTCCCCGCCAGCCCCCGCGCCAATAGCGGCGACGCGCACCGCATGGCGGAAGCCGCCGGCGCCGCCCTCGACCATATGGATCAGGCCAATGTCGCGCCCGTCGTGCCGACCCGCTACGAGGGCCAACCCCACGGCCTCTCGATCTATTTTCACCAGGAGCCGAACGCCATTCTGGTGGATTCCGGCGGCCGCCGCTTCGTCGACGAGCAATGCTTCAATCTCGGCGAAGTCCTGAACCGATTCGACCCCGCCAGCGGCGCGTCTGAGCATCTGCCTGCCTGGATGATCACCGACGCGCGCATCTGGCGCCGGGCGCCAGTACTGCGTTTCTATGCCCGCCGCCACGGCCGTGACTGGCTGCGGCAGGCACCGACACTCGCCGCATTAGCCGTGGCGATTGGCCTGCCTCCGGCCACGCTGGAGGCGACCGTCGCGCGCTACAACGCCGCCAGCGCTTCGGGACAGGACACTGAATTCGGCCGCGCGGCCCAGGGCCCGGTCGGCATGGCGCCGATCGAGCGCGCGCCCTTCGTCGCCCTGCCCTTCCACCGCGCCTTCATGTCTACCAAGGGTGGCCCGCGCACGGATGCCATGGGGCGGGTTCTGCGCCCGGACGGGCGCATTCTGCCCGGACTGTTCTGCGCCGGCGTCGCCATGGCCAATCCGATCGGGACCCGTGCCGTGGGCGCCGGCACGACCATCGGCCCCAATATGCTCTGGGGCTATGTCTGCGGCCTCACCGCCAGCGGCCATGACTGGCCCGACAGCGAGGCCGCCGATGCTAACCGCTGATGTACCAGGTGGTCACGCTGCCGCCGTCCAGGATCAGCATCTGCCCGTTGACATAGCCGCCATCGGCGGAGGCGAGATAGACCACGGCGCGCGCCACTTCCCACGGCTCGCCCGCGCGTTGCAGCGGGATCTTGCGAACCTCGGCGGCAAGCGCCGGTTCCCGTTCCTCCCAGCCGGTGCCGCTCTCGCGGATCGGCCCCGGGCTGACGCCATTGACGCGGATACCGTGGCGGGCCCATTCCACGGCCATCTGCTGGGTCAGGCTGACGACCGCCGCCTTGGACGGGCCATAGCCGCCCGCGCCGGGATAGCAGCGATGCGCCGAGGCACCGGCGATATTGACGATCGCGCCGCCGCCGCCCTGTGCCACCATCTGCCGGGCAGCTGCCCGCCCGGCCAGGAAGGCACCGCGCGCATTGACGGCGAAGACCCGGTCCCAATCCTCGGCGGTCAGCTCCAGAAGCGGCGCCCTGCCGCTGGCGCCGGCGTTATTGACCAGAACGTCAAGTTGACCGAAGGTTTCTGCAACCTTGGCGACGGCGGCAGAGATCGCCGCGTCGTCTGCGATATCCGCGACCAGCGCCATGGCGCGGACGCCGAGCGTCCGCGCTTCGGCGGCCACCGCTTCCGCCTGCACCAGGTCGCGCGCCGCCAGAACGGCGATATCCGCCCCCTCGCGCGCGAGTTCGAGTGAAATGGCCCGACCGATGCCCTTGCCGCCGCCGGTAATCAGAACGGTGCGCCCCGACATCCGCCAGGTCCGCGTTTTCTGTTCAGTGTCCATTACAAGCTTGTCCTCTCATCTCAGTGGAGCGCGGCGGACGGTTGCCGCGCTCTCTCGCCGCCATGCCTAAGCAGGAAGGAGACCAACCAATGCGTGAGCCCCTCGTCGTCGCCAATCAGGTAATCAAGCGGTACGGCAATGTCGAAGTCCTCCGCGGCGTCGACTTCTCGGTGCAGCCAGGCGAAGTCGCCTGCCTGATCGGGCCGTCGGGCTCGGGAAAATCGACTTTCCTGCGTTGCATCAACCATCTTGAGAAAATCGACGGGGGCACGCTGATGGTCGGCGGCGACTTCATCGGCTACCGGCGCGACGGCCACAAGCTTTATGAACTGCGCGAAGCCGACATCGCGGCCAAGCGCGCGAAGATCGGCATGGTTTTCCAGCGCTTCAATCTCTTCGCGCATATGACGGCGCTGGAGAATGTCATCGAGGCGCCGATGGTGGTGAAGCGCGAATCTCGGCGCGAGGCGACCGAGCATGCGCGCAGCCTGCTTGCCCGCGTCGGGCTGTCCCACCGCGTCGACGCCTATCCTTCCGAACTGTCAGGCGGCCAGCAGCAGCGCGTTGCCATTGCCCGGGCACTGGCAATGCGCCCCGAACTGATGCTCTTCGACGAGCCGACCAGCGCGCTTGACCCTGAACTCGTGGGAGAGGTTCTTGATGTCATGCGCGATCTTGCGCGCGACGGCATGACCATGATTGTCGTCACGCATGAGATGGGCTTCGCGCGCGAAGTAGGCAAGACCATCGCCTTCATGGACGAGGGTGTGGTGGTGGAGCACGGCACGCCCGAGCGGCTTTTCTCGGCCCCGCGCCACCCCCGCACCAAGGCCTTCCTGTCCAAGGTTCTGACGACCTTCCTCTCGCGCAGCGACGCCTGAGATGATCATGAACCATGCAATCGTCATTATGATGAACGATTCTTGTGCAGATCACGCCGGGCGACGGAAAGTTTTTAATTAATCGCTCGTTTAAACTTTTGACCGTGACGCGGAGTCTCCCTAGCTTGGCGTACGAGCTACGCCATTCCTTTCACAGACTGTGCATCAGAAGGCTTTCTCACCGATGATATCGAAGCTTGCTCGCCTCCTCCTGCTACCGGCAGCAGTCAGCGTTTCCGCCATCGCCGCGCAGCACGCGGCCTTCGCTCAGGACAGCAAGCTCAACGCCATGCTGCCGGACGACATCCGCAAGGCCGGCGTGCTGACGATTGCGACCGACGCGCATTATCCGCCCTGCGAATCCTTCGCGGATGACAACAAGACCATGGTCGGCTACGAGCCCGACATGTGGAATGCCATCGGCACCAAGCTCGGCATCAAGATCCACGCCGTCTCCACCGATTTCGACGGACTGATCCCGGGCGTGCAGAGCGGCCGCTATCCGATGGCAATGGAATGCATCTCCGATTCCGCCGCGCGCGAGAAGCAGGTCACCTTCATCGACAATTCCTATGGCACTTCGGCAATCTATGCACTGGCGAGCAACACCACCGTCAGCAATGACGCGCTCAGCCTTTGCGGCCTGAAGAGCGCGGCCCAGACGGGCACCGACTTCAACGATGTGCTCTCCGCCATCACCGTCCGCTGCAAGAAGAACGGCAAGGCAGGGCTGACCGTCTACAACTATCCCTCCGCCGATGCCGTGCTGCTGGCGCTCTATTCGGGCCGCGTCGACTTCGTGATGAGCGATGCCGCCGCCGCCGCCGATATTCAGAAGCATGCGCCGAAGCCGATCAAGATCTACAGCAACGACCTCATTCCCAAACTCTACACAGGCATGGTGGTGCGGCCGGACCAGAAGCAGCTGGCGGACGCGACCCTCGCTGGCCTGAAGGCCATCCAGGCCGACGGAACCTATGACAAGATCATGGAAAAGTGGGACCTGAAACTGCTCGAACTGCCCGATACCGGCATCAATCTTGCGACCTCCAAGCCGCTGCCGACCCCGGCTCCCTGAGGCCATTCACCCGAGACGATGCAAAGCGTGACCGCAGCCGTGACAGACGACAAGATAAAGACCGTGACGTCCGCCGTGGCAGGGACCAAGCCGGCACAGGACCAGAATTTCGTGGTCGTGCCGGCGCGCCATCCTGGCCGCTGGGTCGTCATCGTCCTGCTCTTTTTCGTCGCGGCTGCGGTTCTCCGCTCTGTTATCCTCAATCCCAATTTCCAGTGGGCTGTCGTCGGCCACTACCTGTTTGCCGACATCATCCTGATGGGACTGCTCACCACCTTGTGGCTGACCGCGATTGCCATGCTGCTCGGCGTCGTGCTCGGCATCATCGTCGCGGTGATGCGGATTTCCGACAATCCCATCATCGCGGCGGCCGCACGCTTCTTTCTGTGGTTCTTCCGCGGCACGCCCGTCCTGGTCCAGCTCATCTTCTGGTACAATCTTGCCGCGCTCTATCCGACCTATGCGATCGGCATTCCCTTCCTGGCGCCGCATCTCCTGCATGGATCGGTCAATGACCTGATCACGCCCTATACCGCCGCCATTCTCGGTCTTGGTCTCAATGAAGCCGCCTATATGGCCGAGATCGTGCGAGCCGGCATTCTTTCGGTCGATAGCGGCCAGGCGGAAGCGGCGCGCGCCCTCGGGCTGCAGCGCCTCGCCGCCATGCGCCGCATCATCCTGCCCCAGGCGATGCGCTTCATCGTGCCGCCCACCGGCAACGAAACGATAGGCATGCTCAAGACGACCTCGATCGTGAGCGTGATCGCGCTCTCTGACCTGCTTTATTCCGCGCAGACCATCTATTCGCGCACTTTTCAAACCATCCCGCTGCTGCTTGTTGCCTGCCTCTGGTATCTCGGCGTCACCAGCCTTCTGAGCCTCGCGCAGACCCGCATCGAGCGCCATTTCAGCCGCGGCCATCTTCGCCGGAGCCGTTAGCCATGAAATTCGGTCTCTTCAACCTGATGTCGATCCGCGACAACCCAAATGGTGTCGCAGGCGTGATCGACGATACCCGCATCATGATCCGTCTGGCCGAGGAGATCGGCTTCGATATTGCCTGGTTCGCGGAACACCATTTTACGAATTACTCGGTCAGCCCCTCACCCCTGATGTTGGCGGCCCATTTCGCGGGCCTCACCCATCGCATTCGGGTGGGTGCCGCGGTCGTCGTGCTACCGCTTTATCATCCGATGCGCGTTGCCCAGGAAATCGCGCTGGTCGACCAGATGAGCGGTGGCCGCCTCGTGCTCGGCGTCGGCAGCGGGTATCAGGCCTATGAATTCGATCGCCTCGGCGCCGATGTCAGCCGCAAGACAGATATCTTCCTCGAATACTGGCAGATCGTCGAACAGGCGCTGACCACGGGTCGCGCCGAATTTAAGGGCGAGTTCATCACCATTCCGCCTTCCGTCTTCAGCCTGCGCGCCATGGGCGAGCGCATGCCCGACCTCTACGTCACCTCGCTCGATCCGCGCGTGCTGGAACGTCTGGCGCCGCATAGGGCGGTCCCCTTCATCACCGCCGGCTGGCGCGGCTCCCCGGCGCTGCCCGGCATGAAGGCCCATGCCGAAGCCAA
>NZ_DATJJK010000100.1:0-26758 GCF_035492295.1 Acidisoma sp.
GCTGCTGCAAGGCAGGTTGCCGCTGATCCTGGCACCGCATCCGGATGACGAAACGCTCGGCTGCGGCGGGCTGATCGCCCAATGCTGCGCCGCCGGCATGCCGCCGCATGTCGCCATCATGACGGACGGCAGCCATTCCCATCCGAATTCCAAGACCCACTCGCCGGACCGCATTCGTCATATGCGGGAAGAGGAGGCGCGGTCCGCGTTGCGTCTCCTCGGCCTGCCGCCGGGCCAGACGTGGTTTCTCGGCCATGAGGACAATGACGACCTGCCAATCGCAGGACCGGCCTTCCAGTTCGCCGCGCGCCGGCTTTCCGGCATCTGCGAGACCCATGGCTGCCAGGTGATCATCGCGCCCTGGCGGCTGGATGGTCAGCAGGACCATGAGGCGACGGCGACGCTCGGCGAGCATGTGGCGCTGCGCGACGATCTCGACCTCATCTTCTATCCGATCAACGGCTGGTCGATGCCGGATACGGAAGAGGTGGACGAGTTGCAGCCACGCGGCTGGCGGCTGGATATCACGGGCGAGGTCGCGCTGAAGGAAAAGGCGATCATGGCCCATGCCTCGCAATATGCCGGGCTCATCACCGACGATTGCGAGCATGTCGTCTGCCAGCAACTGATGGCCGCGGCCCGGCGCCCGGTGGAAGTCTATCTGGCAGCCTGAACGGAGCAAAAAAAACCTGCCTGACTTTCGCCCATGGGGAAATCGGGTAGGGAGGGTCACGCTCGACTGAGACTTCAGGAAAGCCAAGATACAGGCTCCGGCTTTTTTCATCGCCGAATATCGCAGAAGATATATTATGTTAAGTAAGAGCGCTGGTGCGGTCGGTGGCGGCAAAAATAAGGGCCGCGACGGGTAAACAAGTGGCCCCTCCCTATGTTTCACTGAGCAAACAGCCAAACATCGGGAGAGAAGTTTTGGGAGATAGCCAGCAACCCTTGGCCGTGCGGCGGCTCGGCCTCACCGATATGAAGATCACCCCGGTCGGCTTCGGGGCCTGGGCGCTTGGCGGCGGCGAATGGGCAGCCGGCTGGGGCGCGCAGGACGACGAGGACTCCATCGCTGCCATCCGCCATGCCGTGGAACGCCACGAGGTCAACTGGATCGACACCGCCGCCGTCTATGGCCTCGGCCGTTCGGAGGAAGTCGTCGGCGAAGCCTTGCGGCGCATGAGGCCGGACGTGCGGCCCTTCGTCTTCACCAAATGCGGCCTGATCTGGGACGAGCAGGACACCGCCGCCTTCCCCAAGCGTATCGGGCGGCCCGACAGCATTCGTCACGAGCTGGAGGCCTCGCTCCGCCGCCTCGGCGTGGAGCGCATCGACCTCTACCAGATGCACTGGCCGGCCGAGGACGGCACGCCGATCGAGGACTACTGGCAGGTGCTGCTGGACCTCAAGACCGAGGGCAAGGTGCGCGCGGTCGGGCTCTCCAATCATAATGTGGAGCAGCTGACGCGGGCCGAGGCGCTGGGCCATGTCGATACCCTGCAGCCGCCCTTCTCGGCGATCGAGCGCGGTGCGGCGGAAGCGGTGCTTCCCTGGTGCGCCGAAAACAATACCGGGGTCATCGTCTATAGCCCGATGCAGGCGGGGCTGCTGACGGGGGCCTTCACCGAAGCGCGCGCGGCGTCCCTCGGCCGCGACGACTGGCGCTCCCGCAGCGGCAATTTCCAGGGCGACGCGCTGCGCCGGAACCTCGACCTTGCAGAGGCGCTGAAACTCATCGCCGAACGCCGGAGCGTGCCGGTGCCGGCCGTCGCCATTGCCTGGGTATTGTCCTGGCAGGCGGTGACAGGGGCGATCGTCGGCGCGCGCCGGCCGGACCAGGTCGATGGCTGGGTCGAGGGCGGCCGCATCATGCTCTCGCCGGCCGATCTCGACGAGATCGCGACCGCCATCGGCAAGACCGGTGCCGGACGCGGACCGGCCCGTCCGCCTATCGCCGCGTAACTCAGATCTGCTTGACCTGGCGAGATGCACCGGTATATGGTGCATCTCGCCAGGAGGCAGAAATGAACCTTCTTGTCAGCGTGACAGATGTGATCGGCGGGGCCGCAGCCCTGGGCGAAGAGCCGCGCATGGGCGCGGATATCATCCGCCTCGTCCGCCGCGGCCTGCCCGTCGCCAGCATTCAGTTCGTGCTCGATACCGGCCGGCTGACCTTGGCCGAACTCGACCGCATCGTGCTGCCGCGGAAAACCCTCGCCAACCGTCGCAAGCTCGGCTCGCTGACGCCGGAACAGTCCGACCGGCTGGTACGGGTCGCGCGCCTCATCGCCGCCGCCGAGGAGACGTTCGGCAGCCAGGAGAAGGCCAATCGCTGGCTGCGGCGGGAAACGGCGGCGCTGGACGGGGACCGCCCGCTCGATCTGCTCGACACGGATGAAGGCGCCCGGCGCGTCGAAACGCTGCTGGGCCGCATCGGCCACGGCATCGCCGCCTGATCCCCCTTCCCCTTGTCCCCCTCTCCCGAGCCTGAGCCCCGCACCGGCTGGCGGCTCTGCCGCGAGCCCTTCGCCGATCTTACCGGCCAGGGAGCTGCGCTCTATGGCGGGCGCTGGAATTCCCCCGGGACACCCTTGGTCTATCTCGCGGCCAATGCGGCCCTCGCGCTGCTGGAGGTGCGGGTGCATCTCGACCTGCCGCCCGACCTGCTGCCGGACGATTACGTGCTGCTCTCGGTCGGACTGGACGGGCTGAGCCTGGAGCGGTTGGAAACGCTGCCCGAGGATCCGCGCGGCTTCGGCGACCGCTGGCTTGCCGAAGGCCGCACCGCGCTGCTCGACGTGCCCTCTGTCCTCGTGCCCGAAAGCCGCAATCTGCTGCTTAATCCGCGCCATAAGGAGGCAGGTCAGGCCCGCATCCTGCACCAGCGACGCTTCGCCTTCGATCCGCGCCTCTGGCTCGGCGGCTAGAATGTGAGTCACGGACCCGGTGACTCGCGCCTGCGATTGCTCCGGACCGCTCAGGTTCTAGTCAGAGGCCAAGTCCTCTGGCTTGCGGTGTTTCCGGCGGACCGGCTTCTGCACCGCCGCGCCATGGGGCAGCTTCATGGCCTCCTGCATGACCTTCAGCTTGTAGGGCGTGGAGAGCCAGGGCGTATGGGAGTGGTAGTCCCCGATGGCGCGCCACATGTCGCCATGCTCCTCATCCACATAGGTACGCAGGATGCTGGCGGCGGCGGCGATGTTGAAACAGGGATTGAAGATGAGGCGCGTCACGACAGTCTGCGGCGGCAGGCCGGTTGAACGGGCCAGCGGCGTTACCCAGCGGGTATTGACCTGCATCAGGCCGAGATCGTGCGAGCCGTCCTTGTTGGGACTGACGGTGCCGACCTTGCCCCCTTCCACGCGCTGGATCGCGGGCAGCGCACGAACCGGCAAGTGATAAGCGGCCTCGGCCGCCACCATGCATTCGTGATAGGGGATTGGCATGAAACCCCCGGCCGGCCCTCAGCTGCCCTTGAGCGAAGCGTAATAGGCGGCCAGCGCCTGCATGTCCGCAGCACTCAGCTGGGCGGCGATGCCCGTCATCATATCCGCCGAGGACCCCAGCCGTTTGTGGTTCTTGTAGTCGGCGAGCGCCGCTTCCAGATAGCCCTGCTTCTGCCCGGCGAGGCTCGGGATGGTCGGCGAACCCGAGATGCCGCCATTGCCGTGGCAGGAGGCGCAGAGCGGCACCTGGGGAGGCGCGCCGGCGGCCCGGGCCGCAAGCGGAAACGCGGCCACCAGGGCGAGGCCAGCCAGGAACGCCAGACGGTGGAGCATGGCGGAATGTCCTTGTCTCAGACCCTCAGGCTACGCTGCGGGGGGAGCCGCCGGCAAGAGCGCGCGGCCAGAGCGGCCCGCGCCCGCACGACCTCCGGCCCGGTGACCCGGAGCGGCGCGGCTCCCAGCGCCTCCATGATCAGCGCCACGTCGCCGGCTGCCGATCCCCAGGCCGGATACAGCGCCACAGGCCCCTGCCCTTGGTCGAAGCTCTGCCGATCCCCGGTATCGAGATAGCTTTCCGCGGGCATTCCCTCGGCCAGGATCACGGCATGCCGCGCCAGTTCGACGTGGAAATACCCGACGCGCGCCCGCGCGCATTGCCGGACGGAGCCGCCATTGGCGAGGTGTTTGACCGGGATCAGCACGCCTTCGGCAAAGACCGCATGATCGGGTGAGAGGAAGAGATCAGCGACGGGAAGGCCGGGCCCGAAGGCACCGGCCGCGATGCGCACCGGCCAGACTTTCTCGGGCGCTGGGTGGTGTGCGCAATCGACCGCGCGGTACCCGATCCAGCGGACGGGCAGGGTCTCGCCCTGCGCGGTGACGAGGCAGTCACCCACCGCCAGCGCCTCAACCGCAACGTCGCCGCCGGGCGTGCGAAGCCGGGTCCCGCGTGCGAAACAGGCCGGCTCCAGCGACACGAAACCACCCGTCACGTCGAACATCACGCTCTCCCCCAGGAAAGCGGTGAGGCCGCTGTTGATGTAGCTGCCCGCACCGTTATCCGGATAGCTCAACACATCCTGGCTCTGGAGATCCCCCAGTGTGAAATCAAGCAGCGTCGTGGAGGCCGCCGTGAGCGTGACATCGTCAACCGGGGTGGCGATCGTGAAACTGTCGCCGCCCGGGATGAAACTGTCCGGCGCGCCGGTATCGAGCACGACGCCGGTCGAGACCGCGGCCCCGCCATTGACGACGAGCGCGCCGGTCACGAGCTGCTCCGCGTAGTCATAGGGATCGGTGCCGGAGGTCGTCTGCCCCTGCATCGCGATGGTGCCCGCCGCCACGAAGGACGCGATCTGATCCGCGGTCAGACCCAGCTGCAACGTGCCGATCGCATAGGTGCCACCTGAGACGATGGTGCCGATGCTCGCCAGACTGTCGAGCGTCACGATGAAGCCGTCGGAAAGCGCGGTGCCGAATTGCTTGAGGAAGGTCTCCAGCCCGTCCTTGTCAGCGAGGGAGGCGCCGAAATCGCCGTAGAAGGCACTGTAGAGCGGCGGCCCGCCCTCGGCCGCATTGGTCGTGTTCCAATACTGGCCGCTCGCTTCCTGGATTTGGGCGATGGTGCCGGTGGTGGTGATCGTCCTGCCGTCGCTGCCAAGCAGCGAGACCGTCCCGGTCACTGGTTCGGCGGAATAGATCAGCCCGCTGGAATAGCTGTTGGTGACGGTGATGCCGCTGTCCGTGACCGGCCCCCAGGCGGCGTCCTCCGCCGCCCAGAAGCCTTTGCCGCCGGTATCGAATTCGTACATCTGGAAGGTCTGGCCGCCATCCAGGCTGACCTCGATGCCGATCTTGTAGACGCCACCGGCATCGACGAGATAGAGCGGCACGCTGACCGTATCCGCCGACTGACCGCTCACGCCCGCCTCCCTGGCCGAATTTCTTGTCTGGAAGGCTAGGCTAGGAAACGGACGCCTGGCGAGAGATTAAGGCGCCGGCATGGTTCGTAATCCGCGCCAGCACATCCTCCAGCCGGTCTGCTTCCGCCGCCGGCTTGTCCGTGCGGATGCGGCTGATCCGCGGAAAGCGGAGCGCGACCCCCGATTTGTGGCGGCGGGAGAGCTGGGCGGCATCAAAGGCGATTTCCAGCACCAGAGTTTTCTCGACCTCCCGCACCGGTCCAAAACGCGCCAGGGTGTGATTGCGCACCCAACGATCCAGGAAGGCGAGTTCCTGGTCGGTAATGCCGGAATAGGCCTTGCCCACGGGCACAAGTTCAGCTGCCTCCCCCTCCCCGCGCCAGACGCCGAAAGTGTAATCGGAATAGATGCTGGAGCGGCGGCCATGACCGCGCTGGGCATACATCAGCACCGCGTCCAGCGTCAGCGGGTCGCGCTTCCATTTCCACCACGGCCCCTTCGGCCGGCCGGCGAGATAGGGACTGTCGCCCCGCTTCAGCATCAGCCCCTCGATCCCGGCATCCCGCGCACCCATGCGCAGTTCAGCCAGCGCCTCCGCGCCGTCCACGGGGATGAGAGGCGACAGATCCATGCCTGGCGGGTGATGCACCTGGAACCAGGATTCCAGGCGAGCGCGGCGCAGGTCGAAGGACAGCCCGCGCAGATCCTCCGCGCCATCGAACAGGATGTCGTAAAGCCGGACGCCTGCCGGGAACTCCTTCAGCATCTTCGGCCCCGGAGCCTTGCGGTTCAGCCGCTGCTGCAGATTGGCGAAGGGTGCGACGACGCCTTCACGGATGACGAGAAGCTCGCCGTCTAGAACGCCGTCAAAATTCATCGCCGCGAGGATTTCCGGAAAGCCGTGGGAGATATCCTCCGCCGTGCGGGTATAGAGGCGGCAGCCCTGAGATGTGGCCACCAGTTGCACGCGGATGCCGTCCCACTTCCATTCGGCGCGGTAGGCGGACCAGTCGAGCGCATTGCGGTCCGTCTCCTCCAGCGCATGGGCGAGCATGGTCGGGCGGAAGACCGGGGCACCGCCTGCTTCGGGTTTCGCAGCGCGCCCGGAGAGCCAGTCGAACAGCGGCAAATAAGGCGCGTTGAGGCCGTGCCAGACTTCCTCGATATCATCCGCCGGAACCCCCGCCATTTCCCCCAGCGCAATCTTGGCGAGGCGGGCGGAGGCGCCGACCCGCAGGCCGCCGGTGATGAGTTTCAGCAGCGCCAGCCGCTCGGACGCGTCGCAGACGGAAAGCCAATCCGCCAAAATCGGCGGCAGCTCCGCTTTTGGCGTCTCCCGCAGCACGCGCACCACGTCGGAAAGGCGGGGGGCAGAGCGCTGCTCGCTGCCCGACGCCGGCCCCTCCGGCCAGATGAGTGCCACCGTCTCTGCGAGGTCGCCGACATAGTCGTAGGACCAGGCGAACAGCGTCTCGTCCACCCGCTCTGTGGTGATCTGGCGGATCATGGCGGGCTTGGCAGCGGTGAAGGAGAGATCTCCCGCAATGGCGGCGAGTGCGAAGCCGCGGTCGGGGTCCGGCGTATGCGTGAAATAGTCGCGCAGCAGCGCGAGCTTGGCGAGGCGCCCTGGGGTGAAGACCAGACGCTCCAGCAGGGCGGCGAAAGGCGTCACGCCTCGCCCTCCTCGTCCTCGTAGCCGATCAGGCGGAGCGCCCGGCCGCGGACCTGGCGCCGCGCGAGCGCGTGGATCAGTGCTTCCTCCGACCCGTGAGTGACCCAGACTTCCGGCGCAGCCGTTTCGGCGATGGTCCGCAGAAGGCCGTCCCAATCGGCGTGATCGCTGATCACCAAAGGCAGTTCCACCCCCGCCATTTTGGCGCGCTGGCGGATGCGCATCCAGCCCGAGGCGCGGGCAATGACAGGATCGTTCATGCGGCGGGACCAGCGGTCCGCCGCCGCGGCCGGGGGAGCCACGACAATGGCGCCTTTCAACTCGTCCTTCGCAGCACCCGTCGCGGACGCGAGCGGCCCGAGCGGCACGCCGGCCTCTTCGTAAAGGCGGCAGAGCGCCGTCAGCGCGCCGTGGATATAGATCGGCTGGTCCCAGCCGGCTTCGCGCAACAGCGCGATGACCCGCTGCGCCTTGCCCAGAGAATAGGCGCCGACGACATGCGTGCGCTCAGGAAACACCGTGAGACTGTGCAGGAGTTTGGCAATTTCATGCGCGGGCGCCGGGTGGCGGAAGACCGGAAAGCCGAAGGTCGCCTCGGTCACGAAGACATCGCAGGCGACGGGCTCGAAAGCGGCGCAGGTGGGGTCAGGCTCGCGCTTGTAATCCCCGCTCACCACCGCCCGGCTGCCCTGCCAGTCGAGCACCACCTGGGCCGAGCCCAGAACGTGGCCGGCGGGAACGAGTGTGATGGTGACGCCGCGATGGCTGAGGGGAACGCCGTAGCCGAGTGGCTGCGCCGTCTCCCCTGCCCCGCTCTCGCCCATCCGCACGCGCATGATGGCGAGCGTCTCGGGCGTCGCGAGCACCGTGCCATGGCCGGGCCGCGCATGGTCCGAATGGCCGTGGGTGATGACCGCGTGAGAGACGGCCCGCAGCGGATCGATGAAGAAATCCCCGGGCTCGCAATAGAGCCCCTGGGGCAGAACACGCAGCCAGGTTTCGGGATGGGGCGCGGACATCGATCCAGGATATGGGCTGGCCGGCGCGGGAGACAATCGCGCGCGCCGGCTGTAGGAGATTGGCCTCACAAGAAGCGGGCGAAACCCATGCGATTCTGGCGGCGTGCGCGCCCGGAACAGACCTCGGCCGTGGATCAGCGGCCACCGCTCTATCTCCATGCCGGCCTGCACAAGACGGGGACGACGGCCCTGCAGATGGCGCTCCATACCCATGCGGCGCGGCTGAAGACGGCCGGTTTTCTGTATCCTACAAGCGGCATCCCCGAGGGCTCGGACGGGCACCACAACCTCGCCTGGGAGATGGCGCGCGACCGCCGCTTTCGCGCAGGCGTCGGCACCATCGACGACGCGGCCCGTGAAATTGCCGCCCACGGCGGCCCGGCGATCCTCTCGAGCGAGGATTTCGAAACCATGCTCGACCGGCCGGAAGAGTTCGACGCTATCGCGGACCACCCTCTGCTGGCCGGCCATCGCCTCGTCCTCGTCGTTTATCTGCGGGAACAGAGCGCCTATTTCCGCTCGCTCTTCCTCGAACTCACCGTTCACGGGCTGACCGCCGAGATGGCTACGCTTGCCGAAACCGTGCGGGAACGCGGCTGTTTCGACCTCCATGAATGGCGCTTCCAGTTCGACTATCACCGCGTCGCGACGCGACTTGCCGCATGGCGTGGTGGCAGCCTGATCCTGCGCAACCATCATGCGCTTGCCGGCGGCTCGACAGTGACGGACTTCCTGGATCTTGTCCGCCCGGGCATTACGCTGCCGGAGGAAGACAGCGTCCGCTTCGTCCATGCAGAGCGGCCGCTGGCCGAGGCCGTCGCGGATTTCTTCATGGCGCGGCTCGCCGCCCCGCTGAACGAGGCGCAGCGGGAGGCGATTGCAGCCGCCTGCAGCAGCGCGGGACATGCCAAGCCGGATCTCTCCCTGGCGCTGCAGGCCCGGCTGCAAAGCGCCTTCTCCAGCTCCAATCACAAGCTTGCCCAATCCGCCGGTCTCTCCCTGACCGCCGCCGCAAGCCGCGCCGGCGTTCAGCGCAACCGGCTGGCGCTGGACGGGCTCTTCACCTTCGAGATGCAGAACCGGCTGACGGCGCTGGCGGCGAACTGACGCCTATTCCAGCCCCGCCTCGCGCCGGGCGCGTTTCATGAAGACGTCCAGGTAGTCCTGCAGATCGTTCACGCTCGCCGCCGAGAGAAAGACTGGCGCGGTGATGACGACCTCCCCTTCGGCCAGGCCGAAGACGGCACGCCTCAGGCCAGGCGCACTGCCAGGCACGTTGCCGGGCACGCTGCCGGGTGGCGGCTGCGCCGAGATCACTGATGCAGCGGGGTCCATCTCGCTTTCCTGCGCGATCATCTGCTGCGTCTCCCGCCAGGCGCGCAGCGCGGTTTCGGCCGCCGGCGGAATGAAGCCCTGCGTCATCAGGAAGGCACGGATGGTGCCATCGCTCGCGCCCTTTCCGGGGAAACGTTGGGCAATCGCCTGGAACAGATCCGGGCGCGCCGCCGCCTCTGCCAGAGCCTGCAGGCGTTCTGCGCTCCCAGGCGGATGGGCGATGACGCGTACGGCCAATTCCGAGACCCGCAGCTCCTCGCCCTTGCCTTCGAGCAGACCGAACTTGCCGAGCGCGGCGATGACCGCGAGGGATTTACCGTTAACGCCGGAATAGCCCAGCCGCTCAGCCGTAAGCGCACGCGTTAAACTGCTCCGATAATCGCTCTCGTAAACGCTTTTGGCCCGTTGCACGGCTTCCTTGAGGCCGATCTGCGGGTAGTTCGGGCTGCGACTGCGCGACATCGTCCGTCACTCCCAATTTCGCAAGGGATAACGCGGGGAGGCGGCGCATTCAAGCCCGCACACCATTCTAACGCATCTCGAGTTATCCTCCGTTTAGTCAGTTATCTTTGCGGAAGGGCCCTTTGATCTTCGCAGGGAAGCGGGCGGGCGCCACGCACCGCACGCACGCCATCGCGCCCTGGGAGCGAACGAAAATTCGCGCTATGTTCTCATGCGATGAGCGCCCGCGCCCCTGCCCGCCCGAAGCCTTCCAGACAAACCGCGCAGGATAAGCTGCTGCCGGCCGCCTTCCGGGCGTGGTTCGCCGGGCGTGGCTGGCAAGCCCGCCCGCATCAGCTCGAGGTTCTGGAAGCGTTCCGGCGCGGACGGCATGTGCTGCTGATCGCCCCCACGGGCGGCGGCAAGACGCTGTCCGGCTTTCTGCCGAGCCTGGTGGACCTCGCCCTGCCCCGGCCCGAGGGCAGCGGCGTTCACACGATCTATGTCAGCCCGCTGAAGGCGCTGGCCACCGACATCGCCCGCAACCTCAGCGGACCCGTGGCCGAAATGGCCCTTCCCATCCGCATCGAGACGCGGACCGGGGACACGCCGCAGAACCGCCGCGCGCGCCAGCGCGAAAACCCGCCGGACATCCTGCTCACCACGCCGGAAAGCCTTGCGCTCCTCCTGTCCCAGGACGATGCAACGCATCTTTTTCGTGATCTCCGTTCCGTCATCATCGATGAGGTTCATGCGCTGGCCGGCATCAAGCGGGGGGACCTGCTCGCCCTTGGCCTCGCCCGGCTCGCGCGCCTGGCGCCGCAGGCGCAACGCATCGGCCTCTCCGCGACCGTCGCCTGGCCACAGGCGATCGCGGCCTATGTCGCGGCGGACGGACAGGGCGGCGGCCTCGACCTGATCGAGGTCGCGGACCCAGCGCCGCCCGATCTCTCCATCATGCTGCCGGCCGGGCATCTGCCCTGGGGCGGCCATATGGGCCTGGCCGCCGCGCCGGACATTCTGGCCCGCATCCGGGAGGCCGGGCTTACCATCGTCTTCGTCAATACCCGTGCCCAGGCCGAACTGCTCTTCCAGGAGATATGGCGCATCAATGAGGAGACGCTGCCGGTCGCCATCCATCACGGCAGTCTCGACGTGGCGCAACGCCGCAAAGTCGAGGCCGCGATGGCGGAGGGCCGGCTGCGCGCCGTGATCGCGACCTCCTCCCTCGACCTTGGCATCGACTGGGGCGGTGTGGATCAGGTGATCCAGGTCGGCGCGCCCAAGGGCGTGTCCCGCCTGCTCCAGCGCGTCGGCCGCGCCAACCACCGCATGGACGAGACGAGCCGCGCCGTGCTCGTTCCCGCCAACCGCTTCGAGGCGCTGGAATGCGAGGCGGCCCGCCAGGGCGTGGCGGCGCGAGAACTGGACGGCGATGCCCCGCACCCCGGGGGCCTGGATGTGCTGGCCCAGCATCTCCTCGGCCTCGCCTGCGCCGGCCCCTTCCATCCCGACGACGCCTTTGCCGAAATTCGCCACGCCGCGCCCTATGCCGCGCTTGACCGGAAAACCTTCGATGACGTGCTCGGCTTCGTCGAAAACGGCGGCTACGCGCTGCGTGTTTATGAACGCTACGCCAAGCTGTTTCGCGATTCCGAGGGCCGCGTGCATCTCCGCAATGCCCGCATTGCGCGGCAGTACCGGATGAATATCGGCACCATCGTGGAAGCGCCGATGATCCGCTTGAGGCTCGGACGTGGCGCCAGCCTGGGCGAGGTCGAGGAATGGTTCATCACGCAACTCGCGGCAGGCGATACCTTCATGTTCGCCGGCCGCCTGCTGCGTTTCCTGCGGTTGCGGGAAACCTGGGCCGAGGTCGCGGACGGCGGCGCCGGAACCCCGAAAGTGCCGACCTATCAGGGCGGGCGGTTGCCGCTCTCCACCGGTCTTGCCGCCCGCGTGCGCGCCTTGTTGCACGACCCCACGCGCTGGCCGGCCTTTCCCGAACCGGTGCAGGAATGGCTGCGCCTGCAGGGCGAACAATCCGCCCTGCCCGGCCCCGACGATCTCCTCGTCGAGACATTCCCCCGGCACGGCCTCTGGTATCTCGTGGCTTACTGCTTCGAGGGGCGGAACGCGCACCAGACGCTGGGCATGCTGCTGACCCGGCGGATGGAGCGTTTCGGCCAGGGCCCGCTCGGCTTCGTTGCGACCGATTACGTGCTCGCCATCTGGTCGGCCTCCGAGCCGCGCGATCTCGACGCGCTTTTCGACGAGGAGATGATGGGCGACGACCTGGAAGCCTGGATGGCGGAAAGCTCGATGCTGCGACGGACCTTCCGCAACGTTGCGGTGATTTCCGGCCTCGTCGACCGGCAGATGCCGGGAGCCGAGCGCAACCGCCGGCAGGTGACGGTCAATACCGACCTGATCTATGACGTGCTGCGCCGGCACGACCCGAACCACATCCTGCTGCGCGCGACCTGGGCGGACGCCGCGGGGGGGATGACCGATCTCGGGCGGCTCGCTGGCATGCTCGGCCGCGTGCGCGGACACATCACCCACCGGTCGCTCCCCCATGTCTCGCCGCTCGCCGTGCCCGTCATTCTCGACATCGGGCGCGAGCAGGTGGCGGGTGCGGGCGAAGAGGATTTGCTCGCCGAGGCCGAAGCTCTTGTCAGCGAGGCCACGGGAGAGGAACATCCAGAGAACGTTCTTGCACGATCACTCACTTTCGAACCGAGGCTGACCTGACGCATGAAGACCGAGCCTGACGATCCCCGCCCGGGTGCCGCCGCGTGAGCGCCGCCGCCCCGCTGCATATCGGTGGCGAACGCCTGATGCTTGATCCCTCGGGTGCCATCTTCTGGCCATCCCGGAGCCTGTTGATTCTAGCGGATTTGCATCTGGAGAAAGGCTCGGCCGCTGCGACCCGGGGCCGGCTGCTGCCGCCTTACGACAGTCGCGTAACGCTGGATCGTATAACACAGTTATTGCGGCATTATTCGGCGAAAGCGGTGTTAGCTCTGGGTGATAGCTTCCATGATGCGGAGGGGGCGGCCCGCCTGCCGGAAGCTGACCGCGCCCGGCTGGCTGGCCTCGGCACGCGGACGGAGTTCATCTGGGTCCTGGGCAATCACGATCCTGTCCTGCCCGACACGCTGCCCGGCCGCGTCCTGCCCGAATGGGCGGAGGGTCCCTTCCTGTTTCGCCACGCTGCCGAACCCGGCACGCCGGCGGGCGTGGAACTCTCCGGCCACTATCACCCGAAAGCGACGGTGCCGGTGCGGGGCGCGACGATCACCCGTCCCTGTTTCTTGACCGACGGGCATCGCCGTCTGATCCTGCCCGCCTTCGGCACCTATACCGGCGGTCTCGATGTTGCGGAGCCGGCGGTGGCACGCTTCTTCCCGCGTGGCGCGCGCATCTTTCTGCTCGGCCAGGACCGCCTGTTTCATTTCCACATCGCCCGGGCCCGCGCCGCGGCAGCGGCAGCGGCGCCCGCGTGAAGATCGGTATCGCTCTCCTGCTCCTCACGCTTGCGGCGGCGCTGGAAGTGGGTGGAGACGCCATCATTCGTCGTGGCTTGCATGGTCATGGCATGCTCGCCCGAACAGCGCTCATTCTCGCGGGTGGCGGGGTGCTGATGCTCTACGGTCTCTTCGTCAATCTGCCGGCTTGGGATTTCGGTCGGCTGCTCGGCATCTACGTCGTGCTGTTCTTCATCGTCGCGCAGATCGTCAATCGCGTGGGCTTCGGTGTCTCCCCGAGCACGCCCGTTCTGCTTGGCGGTGGCTTCATCCTGGCGGGCGGCCTGATTATGACGCTGTGGCGGGGGTGATCAGAAGCCCATCAAAAGAAGACCGAACCTGCCGCTTCCTGCCGGAAGCCCCACCAGTTGAACCCCTATCCGGCCGCTCCCCGCCAGAAAGACTAGCCGCGATAGACGGGCGCACCACCCGGCGCGCCGGTGGTGCCGCCATCCACGACGATCTCGGACCCCGTGACGTAGCGGGATTCGTCAGAGGCGAGGAACAGCACCGCCTGCGCCAGTTCATCGGCCTCGCCAAAGCGGCCGAAGGGAATGGCGCGCGCATAGGTCGCTTCCAAGGCCGCGTATTCGGCAGCAGTCGGCGCCCGGTTGTCCCAAATCGGCGTGCGCGTGGCGCCTGGCGTCACCTGGTTCACACGGATGCCGCGCGGCGCCAGGTCGGTCGCGAAATTCCGCGTCATGGCCCGCACGCCGGCCTTGGTCGCGGCATAGCCGGCGCTGTGCGGCAGGCCGAGCACGGCGTGAACCGAGCCGTTGAGGATGACCGAGCCGTGGTCAGACAGATGCGGCAGTGCCGCCTGCACGGTGAAGAAGACCGCCGTCAGATTGGTGCGGATGATCTGGTCGAACTGCGCGAGCGTGGTCTGGCCGAGCGGCGTCGGGCCGCCGATGCCGGCATTGGCGAAAACGATGTCGAACCGGCCCAATTCCTTCGCCGCTTCGGAGATACCCCGTTCCAGCGCCTCGATATCGGTGACATCGGCCTGAATGGCGACAGTCCCCGGCCCGATCAGGGCCGCCGCCTCATCGAGCTTTCTGCGGTCCCGCCCGGTGATGGCGACGCGGGCGCCCTCGGCCGCAAACATCTTCGCCGTGGCAAGGCCGATGCCGCTATTGCCGCCGGTGATCAGGGCCGTTTTCTGGGCCAAACGCATGGGATCTCTCCTTGTTTTACGCTAAAAATGGATTATGTTCGTAATCTACTTCGCAAGATTATGCTCATAATCTTCTTTGTCAAGGACCACCCGATGGGGCGCTCGCAGGCCGCCAAGGCCGAAACACATGATCGAATCGTTCAGATCGCCTCTGAGCGGCTGCGCGCCGAAGGGCTCGCCGGGGTCAGCGTGGCGGAGTTGATGAAGGAGGCGGGGCTGACGGTTGGCGGCTTCTACAAGCATTTTGCGACGCGGGAGGACCTGGTGGCGGAAGCCGTGGCGGCCGGCCAGGGCAACTGGCAGGCCCGCATGGCGCAAGCTGCGTCGGAGGCGGAAAAGCCGCAGATCGGAGAATTGATCGACCGCTATCTCAGCCCCAAGCATCGCGATGCGCCGGAGGCGGGTTGCCTCGCCGCTACCCTGGTCGGCGAGATCGCCCGCAGCGGAAAGCAGACCCGTGCAAGCTTTACGGAAGGGCTAGCCAAGAGCTTTAACCTGCTGGTCGACCGTCTGCGCGCTGCCGGCACGACTGGCGATGACGCCGCTCTGCGGGCCAAGGCGATCACCGTCTATAGCGCGCTGATCGGCGCGATCGGGATGGCGCGGGCGGTCGACGATCCCGCCCTGTCGCTGGAGATCATGGAAAGCGCCGCAGCGCAGATCAAGGCACTCGCCACCCCTGAGGGCTAAGGCCTATGAGCGCCCCGTGTGTCAAACGCGGTCGGTGCAGTTCCACAGCGCCGCGATAAAGACATCAACATCCGCGCGGCTGAGGCAGAGTGGCGGGCGGATTTTCAGCACATTGGCGCCGAGCCCGGCCGCCCCGATCAGCACGCCCCGGTCGCGAAGCGCATTCATGAGAGCCGTGGTGCGCGCAGCATCCGGCCCGCCGCTCTCAGGGTCGATGATATCGACGCCGGTATAGAGGCCGGCGCCCCGCACCTCACCGATCACCGGCCGCTCGGCCGAAAGCGCGCGCACGCCATCGCGCAGATAGGCGCCGACGTCGCGCGCATTGGCGATCAGCCCCTCCTGCTCGATCACCTCGAGCACGGCGAGACCAGCGGCGGCGGCCACCGGATTGCCGCCAAAGGTGTTGAAATAGCCGAAATGCTCGGTCAACAGCCCGAGCAGCTCCGGCCGCGTGACGAGCCCCGCGAGCGGAAAGCCGTTGCCCATGGGCTTGCCGAGCGTGACGATATCCGGCGTCACGCCATGACGCGCAAAGCCCCAGAGCCCGGCGCCGGTGCGGCCGAAACCGGGCTGCACCTCGTCCGCGATGAAGAGTCCGCCGGCCGCATGCACGGCCGCGACCGCAGGCGCCAGAAAGCCTGGCGGGTCGGCGAAAATGCCATCGCTCGAAAAGATCGTATCGACCAGCAGGGCCGCCGTGCCGATGCCCATCGCCGCCAGTTCGGCGATCTCGGTCTCCACAGCGCGGGCAAAGCCGCCGGCTATATCCGGCCCGTAGTGGCGCGGGTCCGGCGCGGGCACGGTGCGCACAGAGGCAGGCGGCCGGCCGGTCTTGTAGGTGGAGGGCGAAACCTCCGTCACCGCCATGGTATTGCCGTGATAGGCACCCGCAGTGACGATGATTCCCTGCGCACCCGTCGCGAGCCGGGCGATGCGGAGAGCGAGGTCATTCGCTTCCGACCCGGTGCAGGAAAAGGTGACATTGCTGAGCGGCGCAGGGAAAGTGCCGAGCAGACGCTCGGCATAGGTTGTGACGACATCCACCAGGTAGCGCGTATGGATGTTGAGCTTCGCCACCTGATCCTGCACCGCCCGCACCACATGCGGGTGGCAGTGGCCCACGGAGGGGACATTGTTGTAGAGGTCGAGATACTCTCGCCCATCGGCGGCCCTGAGGCGCGTGCCCTGCGCGCTTACCATTTCGATCGGCTCGCGGTAGAAAAGCACCGCGCCGCGCCCGAAGGCGGCCAGCCGTCGTGCGACCGCAGGGGATGCCGTTTGGCCGTCGGATGCCTGATAGGCGTTGAGGCTGAGGATCGGCGCGATTGACGGGTCCACGGTCACTCTCTGGTGCGAAGGGCGAGATAGGCCTGGGCAAGAGCCACTGTGCCGTCCGTATAGGCCGTGCCCATGGCCTGCGCCGTCGGCGTTTCAGCATGGGACGCGATCCAGGCGGTGAGCAGAATACGCCGCAGCATCACGAAATCATCGATGGCGGCCTCATCCTCCGGGCCGATGGGCGCTATGCGCCGGTAGCCGCGCATCCAGGCCGCGCGCAGCGCGGGAATATAGGGCTCATGTTCGAGAAAGCTGATGGCAGCCGCGAAGTCATAAAAATACCAGCAGAAGCCGCAATCGTCGAAGTCGATCACGGAAAGCCGTTCGCCCTGCACAAGAAGATTGGCGAGACGAAGATCGGCATGGACGAGGCCGAAACGCTCTGTGCCATGGCCGTAGACCGCGAGCCGGGCTTCGAGAAGGACGCTTACCTGCTCGATGACGGCGCGGCCCTCGGGCGTGAGGCCGAGACCCGCCCGCCAGTCGCCCCAATGAGGCGTGGCCCCGAGGGTCGTTTCAAAAGTCCATAGCCGGCGCTGGAAGCCGGGTGGTTTCACCCAGGCGCGCGCATGGGCGTGGAGGCGAGCATGGATCGCCCCCAGCTCCTCGAACCAAGGCACGAGATCGGCATCCGCTGCGGGCTCTGCGCCCGGCTGGAAGGCAAAGCCGGTCATATAGCGGACGGCGCCCTCATCCGGCACGCCAGCGATCAGGCTGCCGTCGGCGAGCGGCACGGGCGCGGGCGTCTCGATCACGCCCTCGCTGCGCAGCGCCTGGACCCAGGCGAGTTCCGATTCGATTTCGGCGCGCGTATTGTAGCCGGGGCGGGAGACACGGAGTGCCATGTCAATCCCCGTCGCCGCATCGCGCACGCGATAGGTCGCATTCTCGGAAATGGTGAGGAGCGAAACCTCCGCCCCCTCGCTCACACCCCATGAAGGCAAGGCCGCGCGGACGCCCGCTTCAAGCCGCGTCAGGAAAGCCACGTCGTAAAGCGGACCCGCATTCATGCTTTTACTTCACCGGCGGCACATCGCCCACGATGATGTCAACCCGGCGCACCTCGATCTTGGACATCGGCACGTCGGGCTGCACCGGGCCCTTGGCGATGGCGCCAATGCGGTTCTTGTCCACGCCGTCAGCCACCAGTTGCGCCGTCACCGCACTGGCGCGTTCGCCATCGATATCGGCGGGCTCGACATAGTGGTTGCCCGGGGGCGCGCCATAGGCGACGAGCGTAATGGCATCGGACGGATGCGACTTGGCAAAATTGGCCGCCGCCGTGACGACGCCGGAGGCACCATTGTCCACGGAGGCCGTCATCGGTGCGAAGAACACCGGGAAACGTTTGCCGGTGGGCTGCGGCGTGACGAGCGCACAGGCTGCCACCGAAAGAAGCAGGGGAATGCCGAAGAGCCAGCGCATATCAATACCTTCAAAAGGTTATAGCCTTACGCTGGCTGTAGATCACGGCCGATACGCCGTCAATGAAACGACGTACCGGCCTTCGCTGTTCAGTTCAGTTCATCAACGCCAATGCTGGGGCACCCAGACCCAGGTGCCATGGCGATTGGCCCAATGGCCGGGGACGAACTGGCGGTATTCGGCGCGGCGCGGAATATAATGGCCGCCGCGCCAGTCATAGCGATGACCATCCCAGCGCCAATGCCCCGGCTCCCACACATAGGCGCGGCCCGGCGGCGGCGGCGGCGGCGGCTCGCGGCGCGGCGGCGGCAACGGGGGATAGCCCTGTGCCTGGGCGCTGTTGCTCCCCGCCACGCTGAGGCCCACGGCCGCGGCAAGGCCGCCGACACCGGCGAGGCCGAGGCGGCCGAGCAGCACGCGGCGGGCGGGCGACTTCGGCTCACCCGTGGATTTTTGACGCATCGTCTCTCCTTTCAGGACAGGCTTGTTCTGAGCCTCGCAGGAAGCCCGTCGCTCGCGGCCAAAAGAGGGCGGCAATGTTACCGAATCCGGAAATCGCGCCCGCTCGCGCGCCCGTGATGCTCCGACTGACGGGCAACGCGAGCGACGGCGATTGATGAGACACTATCCAAGCCGCGACAGTGCCGCTGCGAGCCGCGCGGCCTCGGCCTCGAAACTCTCCAGACGGTCGCGATTCTCCTGCACCACTTCCGGCTTGGCGCGCGCGACGAAGCTTTCGTTACCAAGCTTGCCCCGGACCTTGCCCGCCTCCTCCAAAGCCTTCGCGCGCTCCTTCTCAAGCCGAGCGCGCTCGGCAGAAAGGTCGATCAGGCCTTCAAGCGGGATGACGATGGTGACACGTCCCAACACGGCCTGAGCCGAGCCCTTGGGCACATCGCCCGCCAGCGGACTGACCTCGGAGGCGCGACCCATGCGGCGGATCGCCTCGATCCAGCGCGCCGCGCGGCCGAGTTCCTCGGCCCCCGCATCGCGCAACAGCAAGGGTGCCAAGACCGAGGGGGGCACGCGCATTTCGGCCCGCACGGCGCGCACGGCGCTGATGAGACCCACGACCCAATCCAGTTCGGCGCGGGCGATCTCGGACTCCGCGACCGTTACGGCCTCCGGCCAGGGCGCGCGGATGAGCGTGCCTTCCGGCCCGAAGCCGAATTCGCCCCACAGTACTTCGGTGACATAAGGCATGGCCGGATGCAGCAGCTTCAGGATGATGCCGAGCACATGGGCGGCGACGGCGCGCACTTCCGCCGCTTCCTCGGTTTCGCCCTGATTGAAGACAGGCTTGGCGAACTCAACGAACCAGTCGCAGAAGGTGTTCCAGGTGAAGCGGTAGCCCGCGGATGCGTAGTCATCCAGGCGGTAGGACTCCAAAGCTGCCGTCGCATCCGCCACCGCCCTGTTGGCCGCGTCCAGAATCCAGCGGGAGAGTGGAAGCTTTGCCGTTGCCGGATCAAATCCAGACACCGGGCGGACGTCATTCATCTCCAGGAAGCGAGCCGCATTCCACAGTTTTGTGACGAAGGAGCGATAGCTTTCGACAACGGCCGGCCCAAGCTTCACATCGCGGCCGGGGCCGGTCAGCGCGCAGATCGTGAAGCGCAGCGCATCCGTGCCGAACTGGTCGATGAGGTCGAGTGGATCGATGACATTGCCTTTTGACTTCGACATCTTCTGGCCGCGCTCATCCCGCACCAGGCCGTGGATATACACCGTCTTGAAGGGCACCTCGTCCATCGCGAAGAGACCCATCATCATCATTCGCGCAACCCAGAAGAAGATGATGTCAAAACCCGTCACCAGCACATCGGTCGGGTAGTAGCGGGCAAGTTCGGGTGTCTGCTCGGGCCAGCCGAGCGTTGAAAAGGGCCACAGGCCGGAGCTGAACCAGGTGTCCAGCACATCCTCGTCCTGAATCAGCGCCTCATCGCGCCCGTAATGGGCGCGGGCCTGGGCCATGGCGCCGGCCTCGTCCTCGGCCACGAAGACCGTGCCGTCCGGCCCATACCAGGCCGGGATGCGATGGCCCCACCAAAGCTGGCGGGAAATGCACCAGGGCTCGATATCGCGCAGCCAGGCGAAGAAGGTGTTCTCCCACTGCTTCGGCACAAAGACGGTGCGACCCTGCTCCACCGCCGCCACTGCCGGCTTGGCGAGGGTCGCGGCATCGCAGAACCATTGCACCGTCAGCAGCGGCTCGATCGGCACGCCGGACCGGTCGCCATGCGGCACCTGGTTGCGATGCTTTTCGACCTTCGCAAGCAGCCCATACTGTTCCAACTGCTCGACGATCGCCGAACGCAGCTTAAAACGGTCCTGACCGACGAGACCTTGCAGGAAGGCGGGGTCGGCCACGCCGGGAACGGCGCGCAGCTCTGCGGAAATCTCCTCCAGCGTGAAACAGGCCTGGCGGTCGAGCACGGAGGGCATGGGTAGGTCGTGCCGCCGCCCGACTTCGAAATCGTTGAAATCATGCGCGGGCGTGATCTTCACGGCACCCGTGCCCTTGGTGGGATCGGAATGCTCGTCCGCCACGATCGGGATACGCCGGCCAACGAGGGGAAGAAGGGCGAATTTGCCGATGAGATCCCGGTAGCGCTCATCCTCGGGGTTCACCGCGACCGCCACGTCCCCCGGCAGGGTCTCGGGCCGGGTGGTCGCGACCGTGATGAAGCGGCCGTCCATGCCCTCGATCGGGTAGTTCAGATGCCAGAGATGACCATCCATCTCTCGGCTTTCGACCTCGAGGTCGGATATCGCGGATTGAAATTTGGGGTCCCAATTCACCAGCCGGCGGGCGCGGTAGATGAGGCCCTTCTCGTGCAGCTGCACGAAGATGCGGCGGACGGCGCGGGAGAGGCCCTCGTCCATGGTGAAGCGCTCACGCGGCCAGTCGAGCGATGCGCCGAGGCGGCGCAACTGGCGGGTGATGGTGCCACCCGATTCATGCTTCCACTGCCAGACGCGCTCAAGGAACGCCGCGCGGCCCATCTCCTTGCGGCTCAGGCCCTCGGATGCCAGCAGCCGCTCCACCACCATCTGGGTGGCAATCCCGGCATGGTCCGTGCCGGGCTGCCACAGCACGTCCCGACCCGTCATGCGGCGGTAGCGCACGAGGCTGTCCTGCACCGTGAAGGTCAGCGCGTGACCCATGTGGAGGCTGCCGGTAACGTTCGGCGGCGGGATCATGATCGTAAAGGGAGAGCCGGCGGCAGCCGGATCGGCACCGAAGGCGCCGCTTTCTTCCCAGGTTTTATAAAGCCGGGCTTCGGCTTCGGCGGGGGCGAATGTCTTGTCGAGCATCCGTCTGACCTAGCGGAGAGCGCGCCCGGCCGGAAGGGGGCTAGATGCGCATCGGAGTGGCGGAAAAGCGCGGGCTTTCCGCCACTCCAAGCGGCTGGCGGGTCAGACCACCTTGTCGGTCGACGGGTCGATCAGGTGCATGTTGTTCATGTCCACCGAGAGCTGGACGCGGGTGCCCTGCCGCACGGGCACCAGCGGGTCGATGCGCGCACAGAAGGGCGCTTCCATGACGTCCTTGTGCTCGCTTTTATCGCTCCCAAGGAAGAAGTAGATCACCGTCTCCATGCCCATCGGCTCGGTGATGTCGATATCGACCGGCATGGTCGCAAAGCCGGGGCGGTTGTCCCCGGTATCGACCGGCAGATGCTCGGGGCGGATGCCGAAGAGCATGTCCTTTCCGGCATAGGGCGCGTAGCGGCTGAAGCGCTCGGCCGGCACGGCGAGCGACACGCCGTTTTCCAGATTCACGGACAGGCCGTCGCCCATCTTCACCAGCTTGCAGGGAATGAAGTTCATGCCCGGGCTGCCGATGAACCCAGCGACGAAACGGGTCTCGGGGTGGTGATACAGCTCCTGCGGGGGCCCGACCTGCTCGATAAGACCCTGGTTCATAACGACCACGCGGTCGGCCAGCGTCATCGCCTCGACCTGATCATGGGTCACGTAGACGGTCGTGGTCTTGACCGTGTTGTGAACCTTCTTGATCTCGGTACGCATCTGCACGCGCAGCTTGGCGTCGAGGTTCGACAGCGGCTCGTCGAACAGGAAGACCTTCGGATTGCGGACGATGGCGCGGCCCATCGCGACGCGCTGGCGCTGACCGCCGGAAAGCGCGCGGGGTTTCCGCTGCAGCAGGGGCGTGAGATGGAGGATGCGCGCGGCTTCTTCCACCCGGCGCCGGATGTCTTCCTTCGGAAACTTCCGCAGCTTCAGGCCGAAGGCCATGTTGTCGTAGACCGACATATGCGGATAGAGCGCGTAGTTCTGGAAGACCATGGCACAGCCGCGCTCGCGCGGCTCCAATCGGTTCACGATCCGGCCGCCGATGGCGATCTCGCCGTCGGAGATTTCCTCGAGGCCGGCAATGAGCCTCAGAAGCGTCGATTTCCCGCAACCGGAGGGGCCGAGAACGACCAGGAATTCACCGTTCCTGACATCCAGGTCGATGCCATGCACGATCTCCATTCCGCCGAAACTCTTTCTAAGACCCCGGATGCGAATGTCTGCCATTCCGCCGTGCCCTACTTTTCGGTCGCGATCAGGCCACGTACGAACCAGCGCTGCATCAATACGACCACCAGTAACGGCGGCAGCATGATGACGAGCGTGCCAGCCATGGCAACGTTCCAGTCAGGAATCCCGAAACTGCCGGGGATAAGCTCCTTCAGCTCCATCACCGCCGTCCCGTGCGCGGCGTCGGTGGTGACCAACAGGGGCCAGAGATACTGATTCCACCCCCAGACGAACATGATCGTGCCGAGCGCCGCCATGTTGGTCTTTGAGAGCGGTACCAGAATGTCCTTGAGGAAGCGCAGCGCCCCGGCCCCATCCATCTTGGCGGCCTCGATCAGCTCGTCCGGGATGGTGCGGAAGAACTGGCGGTAGAGGAAGGTGCCGGTGGCGGTAGCGATCAACGGCAGGATCAACCCGGTATAGGTGTTGAGCAGACCCCACTGCAGCGCGATCCTTACGCTCGTGACCTTCTCGATGAGCCAGGAGATGCCCGCAAGGTCGAGGAGAGTTTGATAGGGGCTGAGAACGTTGGCCGCGACCGCGTAAGTCGGCACGATGCGCACTTCGAGCGGCAGCATGAGCGTGATGAAGATGAGCCAGAAGATGAGAACACGACCACGATAGCGGAAGAACACGAGCGAGAAGGCCGAGAGACCGGCGATGACCACCTTGCCGGCCGCCACGCCGCCGGCAAACAGGATGCTGTTGACGATCTTGCGGCCGAGATCGGCCCGCGCCCAGGCCTCCACGATGTTCTTTGCGAGATCGTGGCCGGGGATCAGCGGCATCGGCACCTGGTTCACGGTGCGCAGATCCTGCGTCGCGGCGATGGCCACGATCCCGAACGGCGCGAGAGCCGCGAGCAACGCAAGGAACAGAAGTATCTGAGTCAGAATATCGACGATCGGAGTGCGCTCGACCATCGGCCATGCTCACTTGTAGTGGATTCGGCGTTCGACGAAGCGGAATTGGGCAATCGTCAGGACTATGACGAGGAGCATGAGGATGATGCTCTGTGCCGCGGCACCCGAGTAGTCGAGCCATTTGAAGCCGTCGAAGTAGATCTTATAGACCATCAACTCAGTCGCGCGCGCTGGGCCGCCCTGGGTCATGATGTCGACGATACCGAAGCTGTCGGTGAAGCTGTCGGTAAGGTTGATGACGATCAGAAAGAATAGGGTCGGAGCGAGGAGCGGGATCTGCATGTCGCGCATGCGGCGGAGAAGTCCTGCGCCGTCCATGGCGGCCGCCTCGATCAGCGACTTCGGAATGGCCTGCAGCGCCGCCAGGAAAAAGATGAAGTCATAGCTGATGTATTTCCAGGAGAAGGCAATCACGATGCAGATCATGGCATCGACGCCATGGAGCGCCGGGTTCCATAAGCCGGGCCAGATCTTGTTGACGAAGGCCATGAAGCCCGCCTCCGGTGCCAGAATAAAACGGAAGGCCATTCCGAGCGCCGGCGCGGCAATAGCGAACGGCCAGACGAGTACCGAGCGATAGATGCGCGAGCCTCGCAATTCGCGGTCAGTAAGCAGCGCCAATACCAGGGCCGTCGACATGGCCAAGCCCGTGCTTGCCGCGGCAAAGATCGCGCTGCTGACAATAGAGTTCCAGTAGACGGGGTCAGACAGCATGGCCGTGAAGTTGGCGAGTCCGACCCACTCGTTGCCGCCGCCCCACGGGCGCTCGAGCGTAAATGCCCAAAAGAGGGCCTCGCCTGCAGGCCAATAGAAGAATGTGAAGATCAGAAGGATCTGCGGCGCAATCAGGGCGATACCCAGCCAATGGCTGGTGAAAAAGGCGCGCTCCTCCATCTGCGCGCGCTCGCGTTTCCGACTTGCCGGGGCGCCGGCAAACCGGCCAGCACTCTTCTCGGGCGCCTCGCCCCCGACCACAGGCCGGGGGACGAGACCCAGTTCAGAGTCCGAGGTGGTCACAACGTCCGCTCAAGGAAGCTGTTTGCCCTTGTAGGTAGCCTCGAAGCGGCGAAGGATCGCATTGCCGCGCTGCACGGTTTCGTCCAGGGCCTGCTGGACGTCCTTTTTGTTGGCGAAGATCTCCTGCAGGCCGTTCGACAACTCGCCACGGATCTGCAGGAAATTCCCGAGACGGATTCCGCCCGGCCCGCTGCCCACCGGTTCCACGTTCAGCTCGGCGATGGCCGTCTCGCGGCCCTTGTAAGGCGGCTTATCGTAAAAGCCGTGCGACTTCATGTACTCAAAGCCCGTCTTGGTGACGGGAATGTAGCCAGTCACCGTCGACCAGAAGAGCGCCTGCTCGGGTTGGGAGATAAAGTTGAGGAAGGCGGCGGCGGCCTTGTACTCCTGCGGCGAATGGCCCTTGAGGACCCAGAGCGAAGCGCCGCCGACGAAGGAGTTGTGCCGCTTGGTGCCTTCATAGACCGGCAGCATAGCCACATCCCAGTGCATGTTCGGGTCGGCGGTGCGGCCGATATTGCCGTGGTCGCCGACCGAGGTGAGCGTCATCTGGCAATGGCCTGAGGCGAAGGCCGCGACATAGTCCTCGCCGGTTTTTGGCGACTTGATTTTGGCCAGCCCCTGGTCGTACCAGTTCTTAAGGTCCGTGGCGAATTTCACGAACTTGGTCTTGTTGAAGGTGAGCTCGGCATCGAGCCCTCCGAAGCCGTTGTTCTTCGTCGCGATCGGCTCGCCATGCACGGCGGAGAACTGCTCCATAAGCTGCCAGCTCTCGTCCTCACTTATGTCGAAGGCGAACGGGCAGTCGTAGCCGGCGCCCTTCAATGCCTTCATGTCGGCGGCCGCCTCTTCCCAGGTCTTCGGTGCCTCGGTCTTACCGATTTTCTGGAAGGCGTCCTTGTTCCAGTAGAGCAGCGCCGTCGAGGAATTGAAGGGGAAGGAGAACATGTCACCCTTGGAGCTGGCGTAGTAAGCCCGGATCCCGGGGAAGTAGTTGTTCCAATCGACCTTGTAGCCATTGTCGGCCATCAGCTTGTTGGCAGGGTAGTAGGCATCGGAGAGCATGAGATCGAGCGTTCCGACGTCGAACACCTGGACGATGGTCGGCGGCTTGCCGCCGCGGAAAGCAGCGATCGTGTTCTGCACGGCGGCGTAGTAGGAGCCCTGGCTGGTGCAGACGACCTGAGCGTCCTTTTGCGAGTCGTTGAAATGCTGGCAGACCTCCTGCACGCGCTTGGAGATGTCGCCCGAATTACCGTACCAGAAATCGATCTTGACCGGGTCGGCCGCAGCCGGTGTTGCCAGAAGGCACGCAAATGCCAGAGTGCTGATGGCAGAGAAAAGCGTCGTGCGCATGGACTCCTCCCTTCGTTCTAGGCTTCTTCGTGTTTTGCAGCTTTGTCATAAAAGCGTAACCACTCCGGAGACGTTATTGGCAACACCTCATTCGAGCATGCTCCCGCTGACAGCCAAGGGCGGCGTGACATCGGCCCGCTCAGCCAGCCGGTTCCACCGTGACGAGGAGACAATCGTGGTCGGAAATGTACGCGCCATTCGCGTCGAGCGCGGGAACGATTTCAGGAGCGACCGCCCGCAAGCCGCGCGTAAAGATCCAGTCGATTTTGCCAAGGGGTCGCATCGGCTGGCCCGGCTGCGCGCGCTCGGTCGGTCTGCCCGGGACATTGGTCGCGCTCCAGTCGAAGCCCCGGTCCGCGAGTTCCCGGAACAGCGGCTCATGGGCTTCGACGTCGAGAAGCCGCTTCGGATCGGCTGTGAACTCAGTTCGCCGAAACTCTACATCGCGATCCTGCGTCCGATCGACCGTCGAAGTATTAAAGTCGCCGCCGATCAGCAGCGGCGCGGCCCCATCGTATCTTTCGACGACATCGAGAAGATGAGAAACCTGCGCCTTCCGCTGAATGGGGCTGGAATTGCTCTCGAGATGCACCGATACGAAAGTCACCCAAATCCCGGCAATCTCGATCTGCGCGCCGATCGCCATACGGCCGCCGATCCGCTGCTGGCCTCGCGCCGGCCCGAACCAGCCGCCACCGGCCTCGAGGCGCACCATGAAAGGACGATGAAGGCGGAGGGCGCTGGTCAAGGCGTTGCCGTGAAATCCGAGCAGGTTCTGCTCGCCGGGGCTTGTAAGGATCTCGTTCTGGTCGCCGAGATCGAGCTCGATAAACTCGACGCCATAAGCAAAGGAGTGCCCCAACCTTCCGGCCAGCTCCGCAAGGCAATGCCGGTTCCCCGACCGGGCCATGCC